>CAZZVD010000001.1:0-41032 GCA_964657465.1 uncultured Acetobacteraceae bacterium
TCTGTGGCAGGAGAAAGGCGCACAGCAGATCCCTCGACTGCGCTCGGGATGACAACTTGACGACTGATTTTGCGTCAAGTTGAGTGTCGTTGAGCCTGGTGCTGTGTTTTGCGTGAATTTTTGGGCGCCCGCAGCGGGATTAACATCGCAAGGCGTTGAAGGCTTGAGCGAAGAGGTCTTTCCAGGGGTAGGCAGAGTCGAGCTGCAGCAGAATGCGGCGCACGCTGATGCGCACGATGGCTCCGATCTTGACCGCCTCGGTGTGAGGGTAAAGGAAATCTGCCACTGGAGTGACGCGTCCCCTGATCTGTCCACGAAGTGCTCGGCGGTGAGCCGAGCGTGCGACCGTGGATACGCTGCCTGGATCTCCTTCAGGGTGATCGAACGCTTGCAGAAACGGCTAGCTAGCCTTCCCTGCCTCTAACTCGTGTAATCCAGGACCAGCACCAGTACGCCGAAGACGGCGATCATCGCTGCTGAAACTGAGGCTAGTATTCCGCTCTTTCCCGCTTTAGCTGATACACCCATCGCTGCTCGCCAGTACATGATTGCGCCTGCAATGACGAGGATGAGTTCTACGCATGCGGCTACTGGCGGATGATTCCAAAGGCCAAAGCCGAAATGTGGGAAGTTGCCTAGATTGCCGGGAAGCAAGGGCATGTCCGGGCGATGAACGACTAGATCGAGGACCCAATGGGATGCGCTGACCAGTGCGATGAGTATGGCGACTCTCTTGCCCTGCGCAGGCAGGAACATTGCTCCAAGGATTGCGGAGAGACCCAGCATGCCAAAGAAGGAATGCGTGTAGTCGGCGTGAATGAGCAAGCCGCCGTAGCCTTTATGGAGCGTCTGCATCGTTTCTAAATGAGCGAGGACGAGTGGAACGAAGACAATGTCCAGCCATACCGTGGCGAGCATCAAGGCCCAAAGAGGCGCTGACTTCTCGCGGGATTTGACCATTGCAGCGAAACCAAAATGTCCGGCTACCATTTGCCGGCTTCCTGCTGTTTCGCGGACGACCATGGCAGCCGACGGTCCACCAACCCCACCACTACGACGAATAGTAAAACTCCTGCGATGAATGACATTTGTATGCTCTCTAAGGTTTAGCGCGCATCGATCTCGACTATGACTTACACTGTAAGCCTAAGCGGGGAAGTCGTCAAGGCTTACAATGTAAGTAATGGCGCACCCCAAACTTCTTTCGTCAGAAGAGATCCTGAAAACAGCGGTGCATCTGGTGGGACATGGAGGCGCAATCGGGCTCTCGTTGAGAGCCGTTGCGGCGGAGCTTGGCGTGAAGGCACCGAGCTTGTATCGCTATTTTCCGGACAAGGAAACGCTTGAACTAGCTGTCGCCGCAGAGATTCTGGACCTTATGTTGGTCAAATTTCAGGCTGCGTCCGCAAGCGCCGATCCGGAGACCAGATTCCTCAGCTTGGTGGATGCCTATCTGCACTTTGCGCGGGAACAATTTCCGCTCTACGCCTTTGTCATGCAGGACCGTCCCGAGAGATACGGGTCCAGGGCGGGGAAAGCCGTCTGGAACATTCTGCTGGAGGCCGCGAGCAGCATCTCTGGACAGCACGACGACACCGCTGCAGCTGTCGCTACCTGGGCCTTCCTGCATGGATACGCCACTCTGGAACACTCCGGCGCGTTCGGTCCATCCGGACCCAAAGGCGGATTGGAGCGAGGCGTAGAAGCTTTCGTGAGCAACTTTCGCCATAGCGCGGGCCCCTTTCCGAAAGAACATCCTGCGCGAGTGGCAGACGTTCGACAGCGGAAGAAGAAGTCATCGAGCTAACGATACGTCTCGATGAGTCGACTTTTGTTACCGATCGAGATCCAAATGGTCAAATCAGTCCTAGGCAGTCGCTGCGGCAGATTCAGAACCTCGAACCCTGGCTGGTGCGGCAACTCAGTTGAAGTGGCCGGACCTGATTGTGACCGCCATCATTCTTTGGAACACCGTATATGTTCAACGCGCTGTTGCTGCCTTGCGCACCCACGGCATCCCCACTGATGACGAGTCCTTAGTTAGCTAACCCCTGGACGGGTGGGCGGATTCAGCGGCTGTCTACCGGCTACCCTCACCTGGAAACAGGTTTTGAACAACGGTCGGATACACCGTCCACTCAGGGGCAGAGGTTCGTGGAATCCCACATCTCGCGAAAAACGAGCGAGATGTGGGGCACCCATCATTTGTTACGGGCGTTACGGGACAGGCCGTGAGAATTGGGGATTAGCTGCTGACGTTGGCCGGCGGTGCCTGCGCGTGAAGCAAACAACGGCGGGAAGCCCGCATACGCTTGTCACTCAAACGCCACACACGGCTGTTACGGAAACGCCACGCGCGGCGATCGGCCAACGCCACCAGTTATCTCACCTGTCGCCGATCGGCCGGGAGCACATCAACCTGACCGGCCACTATACCCTTCAGGCCGCAGGACGCCTCCGCAAAGGCGCCTCCATGTCTCTACGGCCCTTCGCAGCCTTGAACGAGTGATCCAAATTCCTTAGCGTACGATACTTGATGTTTGTTGTAGTGGCCCCGGCTTCTGGACGGGGCAATGCCTGTATCGATTGAACGGTAAAAAGAATAAAGGCACGGCTGTCGAGACTGCTTGGGTAGCACGCAAGCTAATGGCGGCTTCAGCGAAGGCGCCAGAATTTTGACCGGGGCACTCAGATCTTTGAGCGGCCCGTGTTTCTGGATCACCCATGCGTTCCTGAGGATCAGCTTATTTAGAAAAAGGATCAGCTTGTCTTGCAGACGTTCCGTGCCCAATCATGCGATAGGCAACTAGGGCGGGGTACCCCATGCGAGCCAGCTGCGCTTGCATGGGGTACTCCCAGGCTTACTGGTGTAGGACCGGAATTGTGATCTGCTGGCCGACCTGAATCTTATTGGGGTCGGTAATGTTGCTGGCTGCGGCGATGTTGGTGTAGTGATTGGGCGAGCCGTAAAAACGTGCGCTGATCTTCGACAAATTATCACCGCTCTTGACGCTGTAGCTCTGGTCAGGGCCGCCAGTCGTTGCGATCTCGTGGTGCAGATCGGCATATTGCGGGTCGACCTTCTTGATCACGTCCCAAACGCGATTGGCGATCACTTCAGAGGGCACGGAACCCTTCAGATAAAGCTTTTCTCCATCCAGGCTTACTGTTTCGACCTTCGCGCCTTCTTCGCTAAACGACTGGATCGTATCGATCACGGGTGCATATTTCTGTTTCAACTGATTAAGATCGGCCATGCTCTTTCTCCTTCAGATACGGTTCGATATTGAATCGCCTGCACGGCTTTCCAGCCACAAACGACGCTGTCACAAATCCGGGAACTCGACGACTGTCTCATGCACGCTGGACCCGTGTCTATGGTTGCCGGGAGAAAAGGCGCCTGCAAATTCACTGTTCTGAGCGACTCAAACAGAGAAGTCTGCGAATGGGCAGCGAAACCAGTAACTACTCGAGGGTAACCGCCTAACAGCACTGATGGCGACTTGGGGGCTCCGTAATCGTTGACTCGTTACCCTGCGGACGGTAGATTCCAAGCAGTAGGGAACCGGCGCAGGATGGAGGATGCGGTAGGCACGCCACCATGCACCGTTACCAGCAATGTTTTTGCGCTTCGTGTGACTCAGATGGCGAAGCTGGGTCTTTTTTGCTGATTTGGTTGACGAAACCGGCAGCCGAGTTACCGCAGTACCCACAAGTAATGCGCGTCAGCGTTATGCACAAGCAGAAGATGTATTGACTCTGCCGGTCTACGCCGCTAGATTACGGCTTATACGCAGTGTTTCAAGCGTGAGCCAAGCTAAATCAGCTGAGCCTGCGCGAACGGTTCCCACCCCCCCCAGGGATCCGTGTTTATATGACAATTTCTTCACGTAGTGTCATCGGCCCCTGGGACTGAGATGGCGAAGCTACGAAAGCGCACAGATTATCGACGTTGCAGCATAAAGACTTATCGCTCAGGGGGAAATATATCTGGGCTCCATGTCCTGAATGCACCATGAATGACCCGGATTTGATTGACACTAGCTCCTGTCTATAGCACCATTTGGTTAGACCATTGGTCTGAAGGTGGCACGTTACGCCTTACGGCCAGGACGAAGCGGCGCGGGTTGTACGGGGATTTACTTTTTTTGTCCTGTAGTTGAGATGGCGGAAGCCCGTCTTGGCGCCGCGTCAAAGGCAGACTGAATGTTCGCTCGTCCCCCTCGAAGCGAAGTGAGATCCCATCGGGAATGGCAGCAAATACGCTCACTCTTGTAACGGAGAAATTCATGGTTCGCACGCCTGGGTCCGAAGAATGGAACGAATGGTTTGCTTTCAGAGTTCGCCCGCGTCACGAAAAACAAGTTTCCATTGCCCTGCGTGAAAAGGGCTTTTCGGAATTCCTGCCGCTGTACAAGTCGAAGCGGCAGTGGACGGATCGCACGAAGATTGTGGAGATGCCGCTTTTTCCGGGGTACATTTTTTGCTCCACTCACCGGTCGCTGATTGTGCCGGTGCTGATGACAAGTGGGGTGATCGACGTGGTCAGGGCAGGCACGAATCCACTGCCCGCTGACAAAGCGGAGATTGAAGCGCTGCAAAAGACCGTCAGCGTCGATGTTCCGCTGGAAGCGTGGCCCTATACCGAAGCCGGTGAATCCAAAACGTTCTCGATTCTACGCGGCCCGCTTGCTGGGCTTACCGGCATCCTGGTAGAGGTGCGACGTTCGCAACGATTGATTCTTTCCGTTAACCTACTGCGGCGTTCCGTATTGGTCGAAGTACACCCGGATTGGATTTCGCCGTTTGCACCCGAAGCCGCCGAGCGTTTGATGGCCTAGTAGCACCCTTGCAGGACTTTGCTTCTTTTCTGTCTATCCCAAGTGTTTGGTTCTTCCGTTCGTAACGTACGCCCCCCCGGTGTCGTAGAACTGCTTTCGTACGTCCCCCTTTGCCGGCTGAGCGCCGGCTCCCAGGTTTTGATAGGTCTATTCCTGTCTCTAAAAGGGCTCCCACGGGAGCCCAGGCCCCGCCGGAGGTATTCCCGGTGGGAGATCCAGATACCCCATGGTGAGTCAACTTATGAAGAAAACTCCAGCCGGACTGATTCTATTTTCTGTTTGTGTTCAAGGCATCGTGCTCTCGCCAGTGTGGGCGCAGGACGCCCAGAGCACCAGGCCATCTCCCACCGTCAGTGCTCCTGCAGGACCTGCCGGCCCTTATGTGCCCGCAACCCAGGCGCCGTACACGGGTCCTACGGAAGCCGGTAATCCTGGTAACCCGAACGGAAATGTCACGCCGGCCACATTCACCAATC
Organism: uncultured Acetobacteraceae bacterium; assembly: GCA_964657465.1. Classification (GTDB taxonomy): domain Bacteria; phylum Acidobacteriota; class Terriglobia; order Terriglobales; family Acidobacteriaceae; genus PALSA-350. The sequence continues at coordinate 5,318 of CAZZVD010000001.1, forward strand.
CGAACGTGACTAATAATACCGGCGTCAACAATACAAATTATGTTCTAGGTCCCGAAGACACGATTACAGTGCGGGTGTTTGCCGCCGATGATATCCCTGACCGCCCGGCGCAGATCGGCAACGACGGCACTGTGACCTTGCCCATGATCGGACGAGTCAAGGCGGCGGGACTGACGGTGGACCAGCTGCAAACTTCGCTTATCGCGGATTACAAAAAGTATTTCAAAGACCCGCAGGTGACCGTGCAGGTCACCGAATTCCGCAGCCAGCCCGTCTCGGTAGCGGGCAACGTTGGTCTGCCAGGTGTCGTGCAGCTGCGCGGTACCCGCAATCTCATGGAAGTCATCGGGCAAGCCGGCGGTCTTCGCGCGGATGCGGGGGACAGCGTGCTGATCACCCGGAACCTGGACGAAGGGCCAGTACCCGTGGCCGGCGCTTTCACCGATGCGACGGGAAAGTACAGCGTCGCCCATGTGAACATACGGGACGTCATGAGCGGCAAGAATCCGCAGGGTAATATCCTGATCAAGCCTCACGACGTGATCACAGTGCCCCGCGCCCGCATGATCTACGTCCTGGGTAATGTAAACCGGCCGGGTGGGTATGTAATGACCGACAACGAAACGGTTTCGCTTACGCAGGCTATCGCCCTGGCCGGCGGGTGGAATGCAAATGCTGCCATGAGCGGCACCCGCATCCTGCGTGCTTCTGGTGGAGCAGAGCGCGAACAGATCCCTGCCAACATCAAACGAATCATGGATAACAAGGCTCCGGACCTCAGGATGCAACCGGACGACATCCTTTATGTACCCAACAGCGTGGTGAAGCAATTCAGTCAGCGCGGTGTGGAAGCAGCGATCGGCCTGGGTACAGGGCTGGCCATCTACCGTTAGAGGTCGAGCAAGCATCCTTCTGAGAATGGCCCCTTGCTAGCCCCCCAATCCCATGGACGGCCGTACTTTTACCTGAAGCGCACTGCACCGTGACTGAGATCGGCTCGATAAAGCGAGCACGATCAATCCGAAAGGACTACAAAGAAATGACGCCGAACCAGCAGATCATTCCAGGACCCCGCTCTATGGAGGGCCGCCTCACCAGCGGCCGCCATACTTCGATTGAGATCTCCCGCCCCGTGGCCGCCCATCGGCCCCCGGCGGAAGTATCCGTGAACTACTCTGCCCTGCTGCGTCGCCACCGCAACGCTGTCGCGTCTATCCTCGGGGGCGCCCTGCTGCTGGCTGTGCTATACACCCTCATTGCGCACAAGACCTACAAGTCAGAAGCCATTCTGGAGGTCATGGGCACCAATTCAGAATTCATGAATTCCAAAGATGTCGATCCCACGGCTTCTTCTGTCACCGGCGCGGACTACATCGAAACCCAGACGAAGTTGTTGAAGAGCCCGCCGGTGATGCAGAGGACGGCCCAGATCCTGGCCCCGACTGTGCCCCAGACAATCGCGGGCAGGGGTGGTTTGGTAGGGCGCATCGAGGGGTTGTTTGGCGGAGCACCCAAAGTAACGCAGGCCGATGGAGAGGCAGTCGTGCTCTCGATGCTGGACGGCGCCAAGGTCAAGGTCGATGGCACGTCGGATCTGATCACGTTAACGATGACCGGCCCTGATGCCAAGCTGACAGCAGACGCGGCAAACACCCTTACCGACCAATTTGTTGAGCACGCGCAGGAAGTACGGCTCAATTCAGCCGGAAGTACCAACAAGTTTCTAGCCAGCGAGCTGGCTGACGCGCGCAAAAAATTGCAATCGTCTGAGGATGACCTGCAGGCCTATGCCCGGCAGACAGGCATTGTGATCCCCAGCGACTCCCAGGAGAGTGTCGCTGCCGACAAGTTGCGGCAGATTCAGACCGACCTGCAAAAAGCGGAATCGGATGAGGCGGACACCAAGGCGCAGGTGGAAACATCCGCCAAGAGCCCGGCGGACGCATTGCCCCAGGTCCTGGATGATCAGACCATGCGTGACAACCGCGCCCGGTTGGCTGATCTGCACCGTCAACTCTCTGATTTGAGCGTTACTCTGACTCCGGCCAACTACAAGATTCAACAATTGAATGCACAGATCGCGGAACTTGAGGCCTCCTCGGCCAGGCAGCGGGCCAATATCGTTCGCCGCCTCGGAGTGCAAAACTCTGAAACAGCCCGCAGAAAGCAACTCCTGGGCGCTGCCTATCAGGCGCAGTTGGGCGTCGTCTCCGATCAGTCCGCCAAAGAAGTTCGCTACAACATCCTGAAGAAGGAAGTGGATGCGAACCGCGACATGTATCAATCGATGCTGCAGCGTGTGAAGCAGGCCGGCATCATGGCGGCACTTAAATCCAGCGATGTACGAGTGGTCAGTCCGGCACAGGTAGCAAGATCGCCCTACCAGCCCAACCTGTTTCTCAACCTGGGCATTGGACTGTTGGTCGGCCTGTTCTTCTCGACCGTATACATCCTGCTGAGCGAGCGTAACGACGCAAGCCTGCGTACACCCGGCCAGAGCGTAAAGCACCTCAACGTGCCGGAGCTGGCAGTGATCCCTTCTGCGCGCATCGGCAACAGCGAGCGCATTCCGCTGACTTTGCGCAACCTGAGCGCAGCCAATGCCGCCATGGAAGGGGACAGTGGCATGGGCTCCGGCGGCAAGTCGGCACTGGTCGACAAGGAGATGGTGCAATGGTGCCAGGATGAGACCATGATGGCCGACGCCTATCGTTCCGCCATCACCTCCATTCTGCTGACGCGCATCAACGGAGTAAGCCCACGCGTCATCCTGGTAACCAGTCCCAGGCCGAAAGCAGGCAAGACCACCACGGTCGCCAACCTGGGTATCAGCATGGCTGAAATTGGACGTCGCGTTCTGCTGATCGACGGCGATCTGCGGCGCCCCCGTCTCGGCAAGCTGTTCGGTCTGCAGTTTGCGACCGGCCTGAGCGATGCTCTGCTCGACGAGGGTAGCGGAAAGATTACGCTGGATTCGGTGGTGCGCCCCAGCGCGGTGCCCGGCTTGTTTGTACTGCCAGGCGGATCGGAGCCAGCCAATATCTCGAAGCTGCTCCACTCAACATTCCTGGACAGCCTGGTCGAGGTGGCGCGATCGGAATACGACTTCGTTCTGATCGATTCACCGCCGATGATGGGCATGGCAGATGCTCGCCTGCTGAGCCGGAACGCCGATGGAGTAATCCTGATCAGCCGCGCCGGCGAAACCAGCCCGGAGCAGCTCACCGAAGCCAAAGAGCGGTTGGCGGATGACGGAACTCCCGTTATCGGTACCATTCTCAACGGCTGTGATCTGCGCATCGAAGATCCCACGTACGTAAACCACTACAACAGCTATGCCGGAGCCACTCGCGACTAATTGGATCGTCAGGTTGCGGCGCCCGGCGGGGGGAGAGGATCTCGACACCCGCTGGGCAAAAGATCGAAACTAACCAGCATAGGCATTCGGTCTATGCGTGCAAGACAGAACCAGGGCCAGAATCAACGCCGCCGTACGTACTTACACGGCTGCCTTTGCAACTCGAATCGTACGAAAGCCATCAGAAGAGGCAGGGTGTTACGCGGGCTATCCCCCCGCCGCGTGGCATAATCTGCCTACAAAATTCGAGACAAACCAGGGAACAAAGATGCCGGCGAAGATCAAATAGAGGTCTTCGAGATTTTAAGGAGCGTCTTGCAACAAGTGTTCCCTTTTTCTAGTGCATTTTTCCCAGATGGTTGGCTCAATGAGCGGCCGTTGCTTTGTGCCTGTAAAACCGGGAAAAATGTGCTGACTGCTTTTCAGGAACGCGACTGCCGCTTCGGCGAGCAACGCGTACGGGGAGAACTGCTCTCATGCATGTCCGCAATCTTCGTTTTTACCAAACAATGCAATTTGTTCTGGATCTCCTGGCCGTGTCGACGGCCTGGATTTGTACGATCCAGATGCGCGTCTTACTGAATCCTTTGACGTCTCAGCGCGTAAGCTGGACGTACGCTTCGATCTGGGCGCCTTCGTTGCTGGTAGTGTTGGCCCTCTGGGTCATGATGGCCTGGCGACTCCGTCTTTACCGCGTCGAAGGACCCATCCGGCTCTGGAACAGTACTCTGAATGCCGCGGAGGGTGCCCTGCTGGCGAGTTGCGCAGTGGTAATCATCACCTTCTTCTCCCGCCAGCTGGGTACAGGAGTTTCGCGTTCCTTCTTTATGCTGTTTGCGCCGCTCAGCTTCGTAAGCCTGGGTGCCGCGCGCCTTGTCAGTCTGATCGCTACGATGTTGGCAGAACGTCACTGGCCTTCCCCCATACGTGCTGCACTCCTGGGCGATGGTCTGCATGCGAACCGCCTCATCGCCCTGATGAACTCAGCCAACGTGGGTAACATCATCAAGGGTCTGATTGTTCCGGAGGGCCAGAGTACTGAGGGCCTTGCTTTCCCCGTGCCGATCCTGGGCTCAACCGGACAGCTGGCAGAACTGATCAATCGGGAGCACCTCAATCGCATCATCCTGTTAAATGGCTCCATCTCTCGCGGCGAGCTGGATGAGTGCAACAAGGTCTTCAAGCGTATGGGCGTCATCGTGAACTGCACGGTGGATTTTGCGCCGGAGCCGGGGCGCATCAACGTAATCAATCAGTACGGTCTGCCGCTGGTGGAATTGCGACCATTGGCATTCACCCGCGGACAGGAGATTGTGAAGCGCGGGTTCGACATAGTAGCCTCCACGCTGGCGCTGATTTTCCTTGCGCCCATTATGCTGGGCATCGCGCTGGTCGTGAAATACACGTCTGCGGGACCAATCCTCTATAAAGCGCCGCGTGTCGGCCGGGGCGGCCGCCACTTCATGTTCCTCAAATTTCGTTCGATGTACACCACCATGGATCGGTCTCACGTGGCGCACGCGAATGAAAAGCAGGGACACATTTTCAAGATGAAGCAGGATCCGCGCGTGACCCCGATTGGACGGTTCATCCGGCGGTACAGCCTGGATGAGTTGCCCCAGCTGATTAACGTGCTTCGCGGTGAGATGAGCCTGGTGGGGCCTCGTCCACTGCCAGCCGGTGACATGGGGCCGGACGGCATGAGCCGGGAGTACGCGGATTGGTCGGAAGGCCGTTCCGCAGTGTATCCAGGCATCACCGGTCTATGGCAGGTCAATGGTCGCAGTGAACTCCCATTCGAAGAGATGGTGCGGCTGGACTTGCAATACATCCGCGAGTGGTCGTTGCTGCTGGACATCAAGATCATCCTGGCAACACCAGGGCTGGTTGTGAAGGGAGTGGGGGCCTATTAAGCGAGGGGCCCTCAAGTCCTGTCCCTCTCTCTCGCTGAACATGAGCCGGGGGCATGGAGGATTTCGAGTCTGTTGCGGCCACTACCACCTGGGCGGCAAACCTTTTCACCGCACAGCAGACCCACTTTAAATTATGACCCCTGTCGAACTCGATACGCTAACCGCTCTACAGCCCATGGAGTTGAAACCCTTACCCGCAACTCCGTTGGTCTCGATCCTGATCTCTAATTACAACTATGCTCGCTACATCGGCGAGTCGCTTGAAAGCGCGCTAAACCAGACCTACCGGAACATTGAAGTCCTTGTTTGTGACGACGGTTCCACGGATGATTCGGTCGAGGTGATCGCGTCCTACGAACGTAAAGATGAGCGTCTGCGGTTGATGCGGCAGGTGAATGCCGGCCAGGCAGCGGGCTTCAATGCCGCTTTTTATGCCAGCCGGGGCGAGATCATCGCACTACTCGATTCGGATGATCTTTTTCTTCCTGATAAAGTGGCGCGTATCGTCGCCAATTTCCAGGAGCATGCCGATGCCGGCTTTGGCCTGCACCGGGTGATTCGGATCAGCGCAGACCATCGTCGCCAGGGTGTCTGGCCCATGTCGGCGCCATTACCCACTGGTTGGCACGGTTCACACATGCTCGAGGATGGCGGAGTTCTGCCATACATGCCGCCGACTTCCGGGTTAAGTCTGCGCCGGGAAGTCGCAGAGCGCATCTTTCCGCTCTCACTTGAAGTGCCTCTGGTCAAGTGTCCCGACCAGCTCATCACCCGCCTTGCGCCCCTGCTCACACGGGTCACATGCGTCAATGATGCTTTGGCGGAGTATCGTCTTCACGGGGAAAATAACTACGGGCCGGACAAAGTATCGGCAGCTTCCTTTCGTCGCGAGCTGGATTACTGCGAAGCACTGTGGGGAGCCCAAAAGCGTTTTCTCGGCGGCATCGATCCAGGACTCGCAAATCGATTTCAGCCTCTCAGCCTCAACCATTTCATCCGTCACTCCACGTATCTCTGGGCACGCCTGGCGCGCGACCCGGACGTGCGGCGTCACTATGATCGCTACATGGAGTACTTGGCTCCGGGCACACGGCACAGATGGTTCTGGAAGTTTTCTATCTACCTGCCCTATCCGGTGTTTACATTTGCCGTTAACCTGCTGATCCGCCAGAGCTGGCTGAAGCAGATGATTGCCCGCTTCAAGAAAATGTCTTAGGACGCCGAAAAAAATGCGGCTCGGCGCAACTTCCGTAGTGCACTGACGTTCCCATTACTAATGGGTTTGTAGTCTGCAGCAGAGCCGGTCCGTAGCACCTCACGGGTGCAGTAACACAAAATTTGTTAAGTGCAGACTCACGAACGTACAGCTGTGCAAGCGCAGTGTTGTATAAGGTCACGACCTCAGGAACTGACAAGCTTTTTTGCAGCAGGGCACATCGGTTCGTGCTGTGGCACAACCGATCATGCTGTACACTGATGCAAAAATGAGCCTACGCCGCAACCCTGAATAAAGCTGCCTTCCGCAGCATGCAAGAACAGAGTTTCAATGTCTAGATGCAAGCAAAAAAGAGAGCTGCCCCACCCCCCGCGCTTTTCTTCCATTCCATATCGGAGCCCACGACGCAATGAGCAACACCCCTCTTTTAAGTATTGGTCTGTTTTTGTACAACGGAGAGCGTTTTCTCGAAGCCGCTATTGATTCGTTACTGAATCAGACATTTCAGGACTTTGAATTAATCCTTTCGGATAACTGTTCGACAGACCGCAGCCAAGAAATCTGCCGGCGGTATGCGGCACGGGATTCTCGTATTCGTTATTACCGCGCAGACAAGAACATGGGCGCCGGGTGGAATCTGAGGAACGTTTACTTCAAGGCCACAGGCAAGTACTTCAAGTGGGCCGCGCACGACGATATGATTCAGCCCGATTTCCTGCGGTTGTGCGTGGATGCGCTGGAAGCCGATGATTCGCTGGTGGTCGCTCATTCGCTCACCCGCGTGATCGATGAGCATGGAGACCTGGTGGAGAACTATGAGTGGCCCATGCGCACCGAGTCGCCGGATCCCATTGTTCGCTTCAAAGATCTCCTGCTGAACGATCACATGTGCTACCAGATCTTCGGGGTGATGCGCATGAGTGCCCTGAAGATGCTGCCCCCTCAGGGCAGCTACGTCAATAGTGACGGCGTGCTTCTGGCACAGATGGGATTGATCGGACGCTTCCATGAAATACCTGAGTTTTTGTTTATCAGCACCCGTCACAGTAACCAATCCTCGCAGGTAAAGCCGGTTCGGCTAAAGGCGCCGCGGTTCCGCCTTACCAACCGCCACGGCACCTTGCCCAGCCCTGAGTGGTGGGACCCGAACAAGACCTCCACCATCACCTTCCCTGAGTGGCGCATGTTTCGTGAGTACTTCATGAGCGTTACCCGGGCGCCGCTGACTCTCTGGCAACGGCTGCGCTGTTACCTTTTGTTATTGCCCTGGCTGGCAAGGCATCTTCGTCGTATGGGCAAGGACGTGTTGATTGCAGCGGATGTGGTTCTGTTCCGCCTGCAAACGCCGCGGACCAAGCCGGCCAAGTCTGTTGAGAGTGCAACCACCCTCGATGTTGCCTCGTAACCGTTAAACCATCGATGTTGCACTGCAATCAAACGGAGGTTAGCAATCATGAAAGTAGCAATTCTTGCTGGAGGGCTTGGCTCACGTCTCGCAGAAGAGACGGAGTTGAAGCCCAAGCCCATGGTGGAGATTGGCGGTAAGCCAATTCTCTGGCACATTCTCATGCACTATGCCCAGTATGGGTTCGATGAGTTTGCCATCGCCCTGGGTTACAAAGGCGAAGTCATCAAGAAGTACATTCTGGATTACTGCTCGCTGAACCGGGATCTGAATGTATCGCTGAAAACCGGCAAAGTGAAGATGGCCGGCGGCGCGGTACCTGACTGGACAGTCGACCTGGTCGACACCGGCACGAAGACACAGACTGGTGGCCGCATCAAGCGCCTGGCCCCCTACCTGGGCAACGAGACCTTCATGTTGACCTGGGGCGACGGTGTCTCTGATATCAACCTTCATGATCTGCTGGCATTCCATCGTTCCCACGGCAAACTGGCCACGTTGACCGCGGTCCGGCCGACAGCCCGCTTCGGCCACCTGGAAATGGACGGCGACAAGATCACCGAGTTCTCAGAGAAGCCGCAGGCAAAAGAAGGCTGGATCAACGGAGCGTTCTTCGTTCTCGAGCCAGAGATCTTTGATTTCATCGATGGGGATGAAACCCACTTCGAGAAGGAACCACTGGCACGGTTGGCGGAAGAAGGTCAACTGATGGCGTACAAACACACCGCGTTCTGGCAGTGTATGGATACCATCCGCGAGAAGAAGTACCTGGAGAGTCTCTGGGAAACCGGCAACGCACCATGGAAAACTTGGGAGGAACCAAATGCGAGTTTTGGTAACGGGTCACGCGGGGTACATCGGAACGGTATTAGTGCCAATGTTGTTGGAAGCCGGTCATGAAGTCGTAGGCCTGGACACTAACCTTTTCGAGGGCAGCACCTTCAGCGACGGGATCGCTTCGATCCCCGAGATCCGCAAGGACGTCCGCGACGCGACCCTGGCCGATGTAGAAGGTTTTGACGCTATTCTGCACCTGGCCGGCCTTTCTAACGATCCTTTGGGCGACCTCAATCCTAACCTCACGTTTGAGATTAACCACGAGGCCTCGGTGAACCTGGCGAGGCTGGCGAAACAAGCCGGCGTACAGCGGTTTGTCTTCTCCTCATCGTGCAGCAACTACGGCGCGGGTGGCGACGATCTGCTCAACGAGCACTCGGCCTTCAATCCGTGCACCCCATACGGAACATCCAAGGTGCGTGTGGAACAGGACGTTGCGCGCTTAGCGGATTCCCGCTTCAGCCCTACCTTCCTGCGCAATGCCACAGCATTCGGCGTTTCGCCCATGTTGCGCTTCGACCTGGTGCTGAACAACCTGGTTGCCTGGGCCTACACCACGGGCAAGGTCTACATCAAGAGCGATGGCACTCCCTGGAGACCCATCGTTCACATCGCAGATATCTCGCGCGCTTTCCTGGCCGCGATGCATGCGCCGCTCGATGTGGTCCACAACGAAGCCTTTAACGTGGGACGCAACGAAGACAATTACCGCATTCGCGAACTGGCCGACATCGTCAGGGAGACGGTGCCGAACACCGTGATCGAATACGCGGCCGATGCCGGCCCCGACAAGCGTTGCTACCGCGTCGATTGCAGCAAGATCCGCAAAGTGCTGCCGGAGTTTCAGCCGGTGTGGGATGCACGTAAGGGCGCAGTCGAACTGCACGAAACCTATAAAAGGATCGGGCTGGTTCTGGAAGACTTCGAGGGAGATCGCTTCAAGCGCATTGCTCACATTCGCAAGCTGATCGCGGATGGAGCACTCGATAGCAACCTTCGCTGGACGAAGAAGTCAGGCAAGGAAACCAACAGCCACGCAGCCGCGGTGGTGGGAGCCGCTACTGTATGACCGAAACCACGTTTCATTGCCGGGCCTGTTCTTATGACAAGTGCGTTCCGATTCTCTCCTTCGGCACCACTCCGCTAGCCGATGCATTGCTCTCAGCCGATCAGCTGGGGTCGCCGGAGGTTACGGCGCCCCTGGATCTGGTCTTCTGCCCGCAGTGCTCGCTGGTACAGATCACTGAAACCGTTCCGCCAGAAATATTATTCTGCCGCAACTATCCCTACTTTTCTTCTGTATCGAAAAGCTTGCTGGCCCACTTTGCCGGTAGCGCGGAAGCAGTCATTAAAGCGCGGGGCCTCAATGCTGACAGCCTGGTGGTTGAAGCTGCGTCCAACGACGGTTACATGTTGCGTAACTTTGTGAACCACGGGATCCCGGTCCTTGGAATCGATCCCGCGGAGGAACAGGTACGCACGGCAAACGAACGTGGTGTGAACAGCATTAACGAGTTCTTCACCAAGGACCTGGCTGAAAAGCTCAGCGCCGAAGGCAAGAAAGCAGATGTGTTCCTGGCCAACAATGTGCTGGCGCACGTAGCGGATCTTAACGGGTTCGTGGACGGCATTAAGGCGCTATTGAAGCCAACCGGCGTCGCCGTCATCGAAGCACCGTACATCGTCGATCTCATTCAGAAGTGCGAGTTCGACACCATCTACCACCAGCACCTCTGCTACTTCTCCGTCACCGCGTTGGACAAGCTTTTCCGTGCCCACGGCTTGTTCCTGAACGATGTCGAGCGCACCAAGATACATGGGGGTTCACTGCGGTTGTTCGTCGAAACCAAAGCAGCGCCCACGGAGCGCCTGAAGGCTCTGCTGGCAGAAGAAAAGAGCGCGGGTGTTTCCAGCATTGAGTACTACAAAGGCTTCGCGGACCGCGTCCATACGGTGCGCGACGAGTTGACCGCACTATTGAAAGACCTCAAGGGTAAGGGTAAAACCATCGCGGGGTATGCGGCGGCTGCCAAGGCCACCACGTTGTTGGCATTTTGCGACATCGACAAAAAGCTGCTTGATTACGTGGTCGATCTGAACGAGTTCAAGCAGGGCCGGTTTATGCCGGGTAATCACCTGCCAATTCTTTCGCCCAAAAAGCTGCTGGAGAGCAAACCTGACTACGTTTTGGTGCTGGCCTGGAACTTCGCCAGCGAAATCATGGAGCAGCAACACGACTACAAGGCGAGCGGCGGAAAGTTCATTATTCCGATCCCAACGCCGGCAGTCGTCTAAGAAGCGGGACTGACAAGGAGATTTCTACATGCACAGCATTTACGTTGATTCGAAATTCGATGACGAGAAGCGCCGTCAGCACCTGTATGACGGTCAGCTATTTGTTTACTCACCCCGTCCCAGCTCCCTGGCGTTCACCAATTTTGCGGCGGCGATGATCAAGGAAGCTTTTGGCAAAGAAGACCCAACCACCGCGCAATATGACATGCCCGTGGAAGAGTTTGTCAGGATCTTCGCACCCTTGAAGCCTGCCTTCATTCACCACCCGGAATCGAAGCGTTTGATCCAGGCCATGCTTGAAGACTTTGGTTGCGACATGGACACCACGTATCTCGACGTGCCTCGTCTGCGCGCTGTGACGTCGGACGCCTATCTGACTTCGGGGGTCGGCTACGCGCACCATCTTCACCGCGACACCTGGTACTCCGCACCGATGTGCCAGCTGAACTGGTGGCTGCCCATTTTCGAAATGTCGTCAGAAAGCTCGATGGCGTTTCACCCGAAGTACTGGAGCGAGGCGGTCAAGAACGGTTCCAGCAAGTTCAACTACTACGCGTGGAACAGCACTGGCCGCGCGGATGCTGCCAAGCACATCAAGTCGGATACGCGCGAGCAGCCCAAGCCGGAGCAGCCGATGGAACTGGATCCCCAGGTCAGGGTGATTTCGGAACCAGGCGGCGCCCTGGTGTTCTCCGCCGCGAACATGCACTCGACGGTACCCAATACTTCAGGCCGTACCCGCTTCAGTATTGATTTCCGCACGGTCAGCCTGGTCGACGTGAAAACCAAGACCGGTGCGCCGAACCTCGATTCACATCCAATCGGCACCTCGCTGCGTGACTTCATGCGCGGCAAGGATCTGAGCCCGATGCCTGAAGACGTAGCAGCCGCCTACGACACCTCGGGCGCCAGCGACGGCGTAAAGGTCTATCGTCCAGAACCGGTAGCCGCACGCTAGCAGCCGCGTTTCCCAATGGTATCCGGGTCTCTACAAGTAAGCCTGAGACCCGGGTCGCCGCCAGTTGGCAGCAAAGCATAGTAAAGCCTGGGTCTACCACCATCCTCATCGCCACTATCTCCCGGCAGCCTTTGTCGCGAGATTAGCATTCACAGCACTCCGTCTCAGAGTCCTGGCCTGTCCAATTTTAACAGGGAAGATGCGGGGACCCACCAACAAGCGTTCAGAGCACCACCGTAAGGGCCAAGCCATTCGGCACTCCCCCGGGAGAGCCGGCAAAAGAGCCTCAGCGGCACCAGACTGAAACTGTTACGTAAGACACTGCCGCGTCTAAGCACTACCCACCCCGGTTACAGCGATGCACGTAACCCACTCCCGCCTGGGAGCGAGGAAGCGGCTTTATGCGGCTTCTATCAGCGTGCGTGTCGACATCGGGATTCAACCTTAACCAGCAATCAAATTTTCCAGACGGGGTTTGCCGAAATGCCGAAGTTGAACACTTGCCCGAATTGCCTTAAGGGAAGCATGAGCGTGTTTTACGAAGTGCCGCGGGTTCCGGTGCACAGCGTGTTGCTGATGCCGACGCGAGATATCGCGGTCAACTTTCCTAAAGGAGATATTGCCCTCGGACACTGCTCCCATTGCGGCTTTATCTCCAACACAGTGTTCGATCCCACCGTCCACAACTACTCGGCGCAATACGAGGAGACGCAGGGATTCTCCGGCACTTTTCAGGCCTTCCATCGCAAACTGGCCGAGCAGATGATCGAGAAGTACGATCTTCACGGCAAAAAGATGATTGAGATTGGCTGCGGCAAGGGCGAGTTTCTCTCGCTGCTCTGTGAGATCGGCAAAAACACTGGCGTAGGGTTTGACCCTGCGTTCGTGAGCGAGCGCAATCCCTCTGCAGCCAACACTGGCGTAGAGTTTGTGGCCGACTTCTACTCCGAAAAGTACACCCACGTGCAGGGCGACTTTGTGTGCTGCAAGATGACGCTTGAGCACATCCCCGACACCGCCAACTTCATGCGCACGGTGCGACGTTCAATCGGTGACCGATACGAAACAGTCGTGTTTTTCCAGGTACCCGACATGAGCCGGGTCCTGAAGGATTTAGCATTCTGGGACATTTATTACGAGCACTGCTCCTACTTCAGCGCCGAATCGCTCAAGTTGCTGTTTGAAGAGCAGGGATTCGACGTGATGGACGTGTGGACCGACTACGACGATCAGTACCTGATGATCACGGCAAAGCCGTCGCGCACTACTCCTTTTTCGGTGCCGAAGCCCGATCCTCAGCGCGTCAATAATGACATCCGGTACTTCACCGAGCATCAGGCAGCACGCATGGCTTTATGGAAGAAGACGCTTGAGGACACGCAGAACAGCGGCAAGCGGGCGGTGGTGTGGGGCTCTGGTTCCAAGGGTGTGGCCTTTCTTACCGCGCTGAACCAGCACACGCCAGACTGCGAGATTCAGTACGCGGTCGACATCAACCCCTTCCGCGAAGGTAAATACATGGCCGGCACGGGGCAGGAGATTGTCTCTCCGGCGTTTCTGAAGAATTACAAGCCAGATCTGGCAATTGCCATGAACCCGATTTACCAGCCGGAGATCAAAGCGGATCTCGAGAAGATGGGTCTCAGCACTGCCGTTGTTTCGGTCTGACAAAAAATCCAGCCCTGCCCCACGGCGGTGCTTACTGAAGGCAAGCTCATGTATGATTTCGCGATTATTGGTGGAGGCATCGTTGGTCTGGCGACCGGCGCCGCGCTGGGACGAAAATACCCGTTTGCGCGCATTCTCCTGGTAGAGAAAGAAGTAGGTTTCGCGCAGCACCAGACCGGCCGGAACAGCGGTGTCATTCATTCTGGAATTTACTACAAGCCAGGCAGCCTGAAAGCAGAAATGGCGCAAGCGGGGAACCAGTCGCTGCGCGCCTTCTGCTATGAATACGGCGTGCCCTTCGATGTGTGCGGCAAGCTGATTGTCGCGACCCGGCCGGAAGAAATTCCTCAGCTGGAGATGATCTACGATCGTTCTCTCAAGAACGGCGTTCCGGCGATGCGGCTCAGGCCCGAAGAAGTGCACGAAGTGGAACCGCATGTCTCCTGTATCGCGGCGTTGCGTGTGCCGACCACCGGCATCGTCGATTACCGCCAGGTCTGCCATGCGCTGGTGCACGAGATACAGCAGCAGGGCGGGGAACTGAAGGTGGGCACCGAGGTCCTGGGCATCGTCCCCACTCCACTGGGCCATCTGCTCGAAACATCGTGGGGATCGATCGAGACCCGTTACCTCATCAACTGTGCCGGCCTGCATAGCGATCGCGTTGCCAGGCTCGGAGGCATGGACCCGAAGGCGATGATCGTCCCCTTCCGGGGCGAGTACTTCGAGTTGGTCCCGGAGCGCCGCCATCTGGTGAAGCACTTGATCTACCCGGTGCCGAATCCAGCATTTCCGTTCCTCGGGGTACACTTCACGCGCATGATGGATGGCAGCATCCACGCCGGGCCCAATGCGGTGCTGAGCTTTAAACGCGAGGGTTACAACAAGTCGGACTTCAGCTGGCGCGATCTTTCTGAAGTGCTCACTTACAGTGGCTTTTGGAAACTTTCCTCCCGCTACTACCGCGAAGGCGCGCAGGAAATGTTTCGCTCGATCAGCAAGGCCGCTTTCACCCGAAGTCTGCAGCGGCTCATTCCGGAAATTCGGGCTGAAGATCTGGTGCCCAGTAAGGCTGGCGTGCGCGCGCAGGCGCTGCTGCGCGATGGCACCATGGTCGACGACTTCCTCCTGGTAGAAGGGAAGAACTCTCTCCATATATGCAACGCGCCTTCGCCGGCAGCCACGGCTTCGCTCGAAATCGCCAGAAAGATTGTGGGCAAAGTGCCGCGGCCCGGCCGGCTATCGCTGGTCAAAATGGCTTAGCCAAGATTTCTCACCAGTACTGATTGGTGCGACAGGTTTAAGGGAGCGGTGAGCCTGTTGCTGTGTTTTGGCTTGGGGCCTTGCGCGTTAGGTTGATTCTGGTGTGTGACGACAAGTTTTGCGGGTTAGCCAGCCCCCAATTTGTCATCCCGAGCGCAGTCGAGGGATCTGGTGCGCCTTCCTCCCTCAACAAATATCTACAGAGCTCCAGCATCGGACACGCAGAAGAACCGTTCTTTCAGCAGGGATGCAGAATAGTCACTCCTGACCGGCGAAGCGGCTGCTATCGAGGCCAACGTTCCTCTGCCCATCCGATGCTGGAGCTCTGTAGAAATTTGTGGCAGGAGAAAGGCGCACAGCAGATCCCTCGACTGCGCTCGGGATGACAAGTCGGGGACACGCTGTGAAGAATGCAATTCAGTTCGGTAACCGGCCGGGGGCGTTTCCATTGCAATCGAAAAGATTGTGATGGGGATGCCCCCTTCCTGTTTCAATAAGACAGTTAAGCGCCCACCAAGGAAAACCCAATTGCGGATCGCCGTCTTCGACTACAAAATAACGCGCAACAATCCCGCCGGCAGTTGTCATCTCGCGATGTTGCGGGCACTGGCCGCGGAACACGACTTCACCGTCTTCGCCGTCGAGTTTCAAAATCCCCATCCGGAAAGGATCCGCTTCGTGCGCGTGCCCGCGCCCACCCGGCCACTGGCTTTGCTGTTCGTAGCCTTCCACGTCATGGCGCCACTCTATTACTGGGCGTACCGCCTACGCACGGGTGCGCGCTTCGACCTGGTGCAGTCGCTCGAAAGCAATCTGTCTTTCGGCGACTTGCTGTATTCCCACTTCTGTCACCGCATGTACCTCAAACACCATTGGAGCAAGTCTGGCGCCCGGGGCCTTCGCGGCGCCCTGCGCTGGCTTGACCACACTCTGCATGCCTGGATGGAGAGCTTCACCTATCCCCGCGCCAGGCAGGTCATTGTGCCCTCGCGTGGTCTGGCCCGCGAACTGCGCGCCCAGTTCCCCTCAATCGACAGCAAGCTGACGGTACTGCCCAATCCCATTAACCTCGAGCGACTGCAACCGCCGGCCACCTTTGATCGCGGTTCATTTCGTCACAACCTTGGTATTGAGGATCAGGATCTGGTGGGCCTCTTCGTCGCACTGGGACAATTCGAGCGTAAAGGGCTGCCGTTGGTGCTGCAGGCACTGGCCACGCCTGGCATGGAGCGGATCAAATTAATCGTGGTGGGCGGCGAGCCTGATCTGATCGCTCGCTATGGGGAAATTGCGGCGGAGCATGGTCTGAAGGACCGGGTAAAGTACGTAGGCATGCAGTCAGATGTGCGGCCTTTTTTGTGGAGCGCCGATGTATTTGTTTTTCCTTCTTTGTACGAAACTTTCTCGCTGGTTACGTACGAGGCCGCGGCTTCCGGTTTGCCGATTGTGGTTTCACAGCTGTACGGCGTCGAAGATCTGGTGCGGGACGGGGACAACGGCTTTCTTATAGAAACAAGTGTGGCTGGCGTCAGGCATGGCCTGGAGTGCATCCTGCGCCTGACCCCATCGGAGCGCCAGGCGATGGGTCAGCGAGCCCGCTTAGCCGCTTCGGTTTGCTCAGAGGACGATTTCGTTGATGCCTGGCGAGCTTTCTACCGCCAGCACGCGGTACCTCGGCCGGCTGGCTAAGACGATGTTTTATAGGAGAATGGTTGTCCAATTCAGGAGAACAGCGAATAATTAACGCGGAAGTGGAGTTGCGTTTTCCGGCTGTTCTGAAATGATAGGGCGGAGGCTTGGATGGCGGTAGAAGTGGCAACCATGGAGAAAGCAGTCTCGAACACGGCTCTCAGCAAGCTCACCTTGCTCGCGCTGCCCACTTTGCCGCAAGACCCCACGGTTTCCGTGCTGATCACCTGCTTTAACTACGGGGCCTATGTAGGGCAGGCGATTGAGAGCGCCCTTAATCAGACTTACCCACCCACTGAAATCATCGTGGCGGACGATGCCTCGACCGACAATTCCTGCGAGGTGGTGGAAAGCTTCATTCAGCGGGGCTTGCCGATACGCTTATTGCGCAATTCCCATGGAGGTATGGCCGCGAACCTGAATGCCGCCTACCGTCACTCTTCGGGCGAAATCATTTGCCTGCTGGATGCGGATGACACTTTCCTCCCCAGCAAAGTAGAAGCTATTGTGCAAGCGTTCCGCGACCATCCGCAGGCCGGGTTCGCCATTCACCGCGCCAGCCTGGTGGATAACCAGCAGCGGCAGCGGGGTGTGTATCCGCTCCTGAGCGCGCTGCCCTCAGGAGATTGCGCCCAGCAGACGTATGAGCAATCGGGCATCCTGATGGGTCTGCCGCCCACCACAAATCTGGCCCTGCGGCGTGAAATCGCTGAAAAGATTTTCCCCATTCCCACGGAGTACACCGGTTACGCCGAGCAAAGAATCCACAGGCTGGCCCCACTCATGACCGAGCTATGTTCGGTGGACGCGCCGTTGGCGAGCTGGCGTTTGCATGGCCAAAACGATCAGAACTCCACCCGCATCAAGCCCGGCCGGCTCGAGCGGGAACTGAGGATTATGGATTCACTCTGGCTCGAGCAACAGCAGTACCTCAGCGGCGTGGATCCGGTGCTGGCGGCCAACTTCCCGCCTATCAATCGCAATGCTATGTACTTAAAAATGACTTATATGCGACATCGATTGCAGAAGGATAGTAATATGCACCAAGCGCATTCGGACCTTTGTCGCTATGGCTTACGGTCCGGTTCAAAAGTGGACTTATTCTGGCGTTTTTCGAACTATTTGCCCAGGCCACTTTTCCATCGCGCGGTCGATCTGCTGCTCACGCAAAGTGTTTGGAAGCAGATGGTCACTCGCGCGATGCGTGGCAAGCAATCGGCTTAGCTCCACGCCGCCTCGATTCAGGGATCCGGTAGGCTCGGCGGCCTGTTAGTCTGATCGAGAAAGACCCAAGATGAAAGTTTTGTTAGTCCACAACTCGTACCAGCATCCGGGTGGGGAAGACCAGGTGTTCGCTCAGGAAGCGGATTTGCTCCGGTCCCACGGCCACGAGGTCCTCCTGTACCAAGCCAGTAATGACCAGGTCAAGGGAACCAATCCCCTGGTGCTTTTGGGCAGAACCATCTGGAACAGTAAGGCTTACACCGATCTGCGCGCGCTGATGAAGCAACACCGTCCCGATCTGGTGCACGTGCACAACGCTTTCCCTGTCATCTCACCAGCCGCCTACCACGCTGCGCAGGATGAACAGGTCCCCATCATCAAGACGCTGCACAACTACCGCATGCTCTGCCCTTCAGCAACCTTGTATCGCGACGGTCATGTCTGCGAAGACTGTCTGGGCAAGCACCTGCCTTACCCGGGTGTGATGCATGCATGCTATCGCGGCAGCCGGCTGGCAACTGCTGCTGTAGCCGCCATGATGGCCACCCATCATGTAAAGCGCACCTGGAGCGAAAGCGTCGACGGCTACATTGCGCTGACGGACTTCGCGCGCGATAAGTTCATTGCGGGAGGCTTCCCGCCAGAGAAGCTCTTCGTGAAGCCGAACTACGTGCAGACAGATCCGGGTGCCGGTCAGGGGAACGGTGGTTACGCCTTGTTTGTCGGCCGCCTGGCCCCGGAAAAGGGCATTCAGACGATGCTCGACGCCTGGCAACAACTCGGGGACGCGTTGCCGCTGCAAATCGCAGGCGATGGACCGCTGGCGCCCGAGGTGGAGCAAGCCGCTCGCGAAAACACGAACGTGACCTGGCTCAAGTGGCAGCCGCGTTCCGTCATTCTGGAGCGGATGAAGAATGCTTCTGTGCTCATTCTTCCCTCGGAGTGGTATGAAGGCTTTCCCATGATCATTGCCGAAGCCTTTGCTGTAGGCTTACCAGTCATTGCCAGCGACCTGGGGAGCATGCACTCAATTGTGGACTCTGCCCGTACAGGGCTGCATTTCGAAGCGGGCAATGCGAATTCCCTGGCAGAAGCCGTTGGCTGGTTCCTTAGTCACCCGGGCGAGTCTGCCTGCATGCGCATACAGGCGCGCAAAGAGTATGAACAGAAGTACACCGCCGCCGTGAACTACACGCAATTGATGGAGATTTACGAAGCCGTCCTGTCGCCCCATGTAAAGCAGCACACCGTCTCACTGCTCGCCTCGGCCGCGCACGCCTAACTGACTGACTTCCCAAAAAATCTACCCTCCACCAAGGCAAAGCAGCGTCATTTCCCGCTGACTCTCATGGTGGGCGGTGGGTTTCTTTTTGCCTGCTCCATCCGGCACGTACATTACTTCTATGGGCTTGATGGAGTTTACCGGAGCGGTCTTGTTCACCTCGCTGCTGGCGGGCCTGCTCGGCGCGCTGACCGGCTTAGGGGGAGGCGTGGTAATTGTGCCCGTGCTGGCATTGCTCTTCCATGTAGATCTTCGCTACGCAATTGGGGCATCTCTGGTATCCGTGATCGCCACCTCTTCGGGTGCGGCAGTCTCCTATGTACGCGAAGGTTTTTCAAATGTGCGCATTGGTATGTTTCTGGAGGTGGCAACGACCCTGGGAGCGCTGCTCGGGGCCTATTTGACGGCACGCATTTCTACTCACGTCGTCGGGATCATCTTTGGCATCACCCTGCTGTATTCCGCATGGAGCAGTCTGCGGCAAACGCACGAACAATCGCCGGCCAGCCAGGACGAGCTTGCCAAGAAGCTAAAGCTGGCCGGGGATTACCCGGGGGAGACGGGACGGGAGAGCTACGTCGCGCAGAATGTTCCGGCCGGCTTCGGCATCATGTTTCTCGCCGGTGGGTTGTCCGGCTTACTCGGGATCGGGTCCGGGGCCGTTAAGGTGCTGGCAATGGATCGGGCTATGAAGCTGCCGTTCAAGGTATCGACCACCACCAGCAACTTCATGATCGGGGTCACGGCCGCGGCGAGCGCTCGTGTGTACCTCAGTCGAGGTTACGTTTCTCCTGGTTTGGCCGCTCCGGTGATGCTTGGGGTACTGGCCGGTTCGCTTCTGGGTGCACGCATGCTGGTCAATATGCGTGTGCCGGTTCTCAGAGTGCTGTTCGCGGTGGTCATCGTGGCGCTTGGGGTAGAGATGATATACAGCGGAGCCACCGGGAGGTTGTGAGCGAATGACGCGCGAAGCAGACGTCCAAATGGAGATCGCCATCAGCCGTATGCTGCGCGCCGGCGTGAGCCTGGCGGCGGCTGTGGTTTTGCTGGGCAGTGTGCTCTACGTGTGGCAGGCCCATGGAGTGGTGTCCGATTACCGGCATTTTCACGGAGCGCCCAGTCCCATCACACAAATAACGCCGGTGATCGAAGGCATACGCCACCTGGATAGCCGCAGCATCATTCGATGCGGCGTTCTGCTCTTGATTGCGACGCCTATCCTGCGCGTCGCGTACTGTGTCTTTGGCTTCGCCGCGCAGAAAGACAAACTGTATGTAGGCATCAGCACCCTGGTCTTGCTGGTCTTGATTTACAGCTTGTTTCGCCACTGAACACGCTGTGAGTACCATAAGGTTCAGATGATTGTCATTCGGTCACCACGATTGCACCTCAGCCAGTTCCAGATCAGAGATGCTCAAGAGGTTTTCGCCTGCATCACGCCAGCCGTCGCCAGGTTCATGCCTTGGGAGCCGCCATCGTGGAACGAGTACATAACGCGATGCGAAAAGAGAGTGCAGGCTTCAGAACCGAACAAGTTTTCCTTCGTCATCCGGAGGCGCGACAACGAGGAGTGCCTTGGGATGGCTTCGTTGGAAGATGCGCATTCAGTTTGTCCCGAGATGGGACTTTGGCTCAAAGAAAGTGCGCACGGGCAAGGGTTGGGACGGAAGGTGGTGACCGAACTCGTTGAGTGGGGTCAGGCATTTCTCGGCAAAGGATGTTTTATTTACCCGGTAGCCGTGCAAAACATCGCCAGCAGGCGCATCGCTGAGAATCTTGGCGGCGAGATCATCGGCACACGCAAGAATTCAAAATATGACTCCGTCATCTACAGAATTCCTTCCACCATACGCCATTCTTCGTAGATCGAACCGGACTGCCTATCTGAGTTTGTTGAGGGTGGGGTTCTTGACGTTCGATTGACGACCAAACTTAGACCACACCGCTGCCCCGGGTGCCCCATATCTGACCGCGCTTTTTGCGCGGGGAGACTATGTGGTCGGGCTTTTACCCTCTTGTTCCTCCACCAGAGTTCGCAGTAGGAGTTGCCGGTGAGCGGCAGTGAATTCCCACATCTCCCGACTGGAAAACGTCGTGAGATATGGGGCACCCGAGTTTGTTGAGGGTGGGGTTTTTGACGTTCGATTGACGACCAAACTTAGACCACACCGCTGCGCCGGGTGCCCCATATCTGACCGCGCTTTTTGCGCGGGGAGATGTGGGCGGGCTTTTACCCTCTTGTTCCTCCACCAGAGTTCGCAGTAGGAGTTGCCCGTGAGCGGCAGTGAATTCCCACATCTCCCGACTGGGAAAACGTCGTGAGCTTTTGACTTTTGTATAGTGATCCCAAGCGCGCGAGCGGTGGTTCAACCGGCTTTGCCTTGACTTCGAATCGTTTGCTGGTTCAACAAAAAGGTAACTGCAGCGGTGTCGTATTCCTAAGCTCTGGCCAGGGCTATTCGCATCGGCAAACTCCGCACATTCAGACCGTGGGTGTAGGTCCTGATAAGCGTGCTGCGAACCAAAGGCAGCCGCATAAGCCGGAATCCGCGCGCAGGGTTGGCGTAAAACGCGCCGGCGGCCCGCGATGAAAAACTGAGCGTCTGCCGATAGTTCTCCAGGCACGCCGCAAAGGTCCTGAGAGGATCAACGGAAAGGATCGCCGTGGCCGCTGCCTGGCCGCTGACCAGCGCGCCGTAGATTCCCTCGCCGGTCAGCGCATCGACAAAACCCCCAGCATCCCCGGTTAAAAAGACACGCCCGCGTAGCTCCGCCCGCATGCACTCCGGCTGGAACTCACCCGCACCCATCCCCAGGTACTGTCCCACTACCGGATGCAGGGCGTCCGTACCCATCGTCTGCTTCACATACTGCAGCAAGTGGCTGCGCGTCAGGCTCGCGCCCGATGTTTGTACGTAAAGCCCAAGATTTACGTGATCCCTCTTTGGAAAAATCCACCCATATCCATCCGCCACTGCGGCGAAATCAAACGTGAGCGCCACCGGGTAAGCCGGGAGTGCCACCTGCACCTCGAGGGCAAAGCTGCGGCGGAACCAGGCACCCTCGGCGCACAGCGTCCGTACCTGTCCGTTCGCGCCGTCCGCTCCCACGAGGAACCGGGCCTGGAAGGTATGATCGCGCGTGACCAGGCGAACGCAATCCCCCTCGCGCTCAATTCGCTGAATGGGCGATGTGGTCGCAAACACCGCGCCAGCCTTGACGGTTTGCTGCAGACAATACGCATCGAGTTCTGCGCGCACCGTCATGACGCAAATGGGCGAGCGGCTCTTGAGCACGAGCGGCCCAGAGCTGGCAGA
Source organism: uncultured Acetobacteraceae bacterium (assembly GCA_964657465.1). Lineage (GTDB taxonomy): Bacteria > Acidobacteriota > Terriglobia > Terriglobales > Acidobacteriaceae > PALSA-350. The sequence goes on from CAZZVD010000001.1 coordinate 27,743, forward strand.
AGCAGCAGAGCGATCGCCGGCGAGCTCGATGTGGTTGACGGTTTCGCGGACCACCGGGGATATGGAGTAGCGAAGTGCGTTGACTGCCTTCACCGTCAGGCCACCGGCGCACGCTTTTTGCCGAGGGAACGTCTTCTTATTGAGCAACAACACAGAACGGCCCGCGCTCGCCAGATCAAAGGCCGCTGCAGAGCCGGCCGGCCCTGCCCCCACCACAATTGCATCCCACACCCGATTTGTCGCAACCACACCGGGTTCCGCCAGTTCAGGAAGGATGGGTGAGCCACTCGTCGGCATGTTTTTCCAAGGCGATGCGTACCAGCTGGCTGCGGGTGCGAACCCCGGTCTTCTCAAACAACTGCTGCAGCACGGCCTTCACTGAGCTTTCAGAAATCGCCAGCCGGGCGCCAATCTCTTTGTTGGTAAGGCCTTCAAATACGCCTTTCAGCACCGCTTGCTCCCGTTGGGTAAGGCCCTGCGTGCGGCTGGGTACCGCCGCATTGCCTGTGGCTGCGGCGATGATCGCCCGCGTCACCGCCGGGTCAAGCCACACCTCGCCATCGGCCACCTTGCGGATCGCTTCCATCAACCGGCCGGGAGGGCTGTGTTTGAGGAAAATGCCAGAGCACCCGTTATCCAAAGCGCGCAGCATCACGCTATCGCTCATGCCGGCCGTCACCATCAAAATGCGACCGGTAAAGCCAAGTTTTTTCGCGCCGTCTAGAAATTGCGTCCCTTGCTCCTGGCCTAAGTCGTAATCCAACAGCACAACGTCCACTGTGGCCAGACCCGGAAAAGCCAGCCCCTCACTGGCTGAGGCGCTGTTCCCCGCAATCACGAACTCAGATTCGGTCTGGAGCAGCCGGCTCAGGCTCTCGCGGAACAGGCTGTGATCGTCGATGAGCAGTATCTGAATCGCTCGGGTCATAGTATTCACGTCTACTTTCTCCCTCTCTGTTTTCGCTGGGAGCGGCGGATAGCTCCACCACAAAAGTGGATCCCTCCAACGTGGGTTCGTAGCGCAGATCCCCTTTAAAACTGCGCATAAATGCGCGGGAAACATAGAGCCCTAAACCGGTCGAGAGCGCCTCTTCCTGAAATGGCCGGAACAGCCTCTCAGGATGAGCGACACCGCTGCCCGTGTCGTGGAACCGAATGACTGTCCGCAACCCTTCCCGGCTGGCCGTAATGGTCAACTCTTTGCGGTCCCGCCCCGCCATAGCGCGCTCACTATTTTTCGCCAGGTTAAGGAAGACCTGCATCAAGCTCTGGCGATCAGCCCAGACTGGGGGCAAATTGTCCTCCAGCTCCCAACGGCTGCTCACTCCATTATCGCGCAGGCCAGACTCGACGATGATCCGGAGTTCGTCCAGCAATGTCCCTACTTCAACCCCACCCGCCTGGGTCGATGACTGGCGCAGGTCCACGGCGGCGATACGTTCCAGGGCCAGCACCAGGGTTCCCAAAGTAGCGAAATCCTGGTTGTCTTTAAGCATGCCGCTGCGCGCCAGGCTCTCATGCACCAGGCCAATAGCGCCGCACACGTTGCGCACTTCGTGGGAGACAGCCGCCATCATGATGCGGGAACTGGCAAGCATCTGGTGGAAACTCGACTCCTCATGCGTCCGCAGGTCCTCTGACGTATCGAGCACCATGGCCGCAAGCCGGGGTCCGGCGCTGGTCACATACGTAGAGAACCAGACGTCCGCCTGGAACACCTCGCCGTCCGCCTTCCGTCCGCGGCATTGCATGGCTGTGCTGAAGGCCTGGCGGTTGCTGTCGAGTGCGGCCACATTCACCAGGGAGGGCAGGTACTCACGGATCGAGCGTCCTGGAAGCGAGCCGGGCTCAAGGCCGAACAGGCGGTTGGCAGCGTCATTCGCCAGCAGAATCGAACCGTTCGACCGGGTGGTGATGATTGCCGCCGGGCTGCTATCAACCAGCACTTTGAGCTGCTCCTCGGCGTCTTTGCGTGCCGTCATCTCGCTTTCAAGTTGCCGCATGTGGCGAAATGAGAGTTTCCGGCTACGCGTGATCTCGTGCATAAACAGCCCGGCGCAGATAAATGCCAGCAGATAGAGCAGGTCGCGCGGTAAGCCCGTGTTGGGTCCCCAGGGAAAAGCGTCGAACGATTCTGCCAGCCACGCGCACAGGGTAGCCGTCAGTACAATTTCCAACCGGCTCAGCGAGGCGCCCACGATGAGCATGGGCCCGAGATAGAGAAGACCTAACGGAATCTCTGCCGCGACGTGCGCATCGAATACAGCAATGAGCGCTATGGATAATGTGGCGATCAGCCGCGAGTTGCGGCGGGCTCCCCACATAAACATGGACAAGAAGGGCATTTCCTCAGGGCTCCGGGAGGGTTCGGTTCTCATATCTATTCTAGTGGCCGTGCGGGTCTCGTAGGCTGGCGCGCCAGAGTGTTGGACGCTCACCGGCGCAACTCGTTAACGGTGCATTCATCGCGAGCTCAATTTTCTCTCTGCTGGCGGTGTCGCTCTGCTGGTCCGGGCCACGAGGTCAAAGCATCCATTCCGGTTACGATCACGGCAGGCAAGAGTGTAAGCAGATGTTCCCACCGGTGTCTTCACAACGAAAGTTCTATCGCTTCAGTGCCACTTAACAGGTAGTCTCTAGATCGAAAGATACAAGTTTCTGACCCATCGAGACCGCTGGCCTTTAGTAACATCGAAACTGGCGGTCGTGAGTGTAATTGCCGCCTGCGCATGGATTCGAGGCCGTGTGGACAAGTCCCGTTATCGGACGCAGCATGTGGGGCAAGCTGGCGAAGTTTGCTAAACGTCTAAGCCAAGGGGACGAGAAGTGTCGCCGCTTTGCAAACTCCCCTTGAACCTGCGGCCTCCGCTCGAGAACTACGCGCGATGTGTGTGCGCTGCGGGTTCGGTTGCCCGTCTGCATCTCTGCTGCGATCAAATGTGCTGTATAGCTTAGCGACGAGACTCTCCGGAAGTTGTAGCTATTCTGGCGATACGGGAATCTGTTTGGTTAGGAACTCTTGTTGTCTTGAGGTCAATGCATGAAGTACGCGGTAATAGCCGCAGCAGCTCTTAGCCTCCGTTTGTTAACGGGGTGCGGGGGCGAAAAGCAGGACAAAGCGGCACAAGCTCCACCGCCAGCGCAGGTGGAGTCGGAAGACAGGGCAAATCTAGTCACCGTTGATCGTCCGGACTCGTTCCCGGTGACAGCGGCGGCTACGTATGCGACCACTTCGTCATTGAACGTAACCGGAACAGTCAACCCTGACGTTTCCCGAACCATCCCTGTGATTTCTCTGGCCTCGGGCCGAGTGGTTGCCATTCATGCGCAAATAGGGGATTTCGTAAAGAAGGGCCAGTTGTTAATGGAAGTACAGAGCACCGATGTGTCCGGTGCCTTTAATCAATATCTAAAGGCAGTGAACGACGAACGCCTTGCTCATACGCAGGATGATCGCGCTCGCTTGCTTTATGAAAAAGGTGCGATCGCGAAGAGCCAGGCGGAAATTGCCGACGCCGGCGAACAGAATGCCAGGTCAGACCTGATGGCCTCCGAGCAACAACTGCGCGTACTGGGTGTCGACAAAGATCACCCTGCAGCCACCCTCAAGGTGTACTCGCCGGCCACCGGCGTCATCATCTCCCAGAATGTCACTGCCTCTGCTGCGGCCGGCGTCGGGCTGGCTGGCTCTCCGAACGCGTTCACCATTGCCGACCTCTCCCACGTTTGGGTAGTCTGCGATGTCTTCGAGAACGACCTCGCTACCGTACATGTCGGTCAGAGCGCAGACATTCGCCTGAATGCATTCCCCGATCGGTTGATCAAGGGGACCATCAGCGAAATCGACGCAGTGCTCGATCCCAGTGTGCGTACCGCCAAGGTGCGCATCCAGGTCCCGAATCCAGATCACCTGATGCGGATCGGCATGTTTGCAACCGCTACGTTTCACGGCCGCCGCCCCGAAGATCACACAGCGGTACCGGCAACCGCAATCCTGCACCTGCACGACAGGGATTGGGTGTACGCGCCGGCAGGCGCTGGCAAATTCAAACGCCTGGGCGTGACCGGCGGCGCCATGCTCCCGGGTGGCATGCAGGAGGTCATTGCTGGCCTGGCTCCTGGCCAGCAGGTCGTGACCAATGCGCTTGAACTACAAAACACGGTGGATCAGTAATGATTCGTGGTCTGGTTGATTTTGCATTAAACAACCGATTCATGATCCTGGCCCTTGCCATTGTTTTGTTTATCTGGGGCGGAATCTCTTTTCACAATCTGCCGGTGGAAGCTTATCCCGACGTGGCCAACAACTACGTTGAGGTGATCACCCAGTGGCCGGGCCGCGCCTCGGAAGAAGTAGAGCAGCAGGTCACGATCCCGATCGAGATTCAGATGGCCGGCATTCCGCACATGCAGCATCTGCGCTCGTTTTCACTAGCTGGTTTGTCAGACGTCAAGATGATCTTTGATGACGATTCCGTGAACGACTGGAATCGCGAGAAGGTGCTGGAGAGGCTCTCACAGGTGACGCTGCCGGCGAACCTGCAGCCGCAGATTGGCGCCGATTGGAGCCCGGTTGGACAGGTCTACTGGTACACGCTGCACAGCACCAACCCCGCCTACGACAACATGGAGCTCAAGTCGATCCAGGACTGGACGCTGACCAAACAATTGAAGTCGGTTCCCGGCGTGGTGGATGTAGCCAGCTTCGGTGGTATTACCCGCGAGTACCAGGTGCGCGTCGATCCAGCCAAACTGGTGGCCTACGGGCTGAGCATCGGCCAACTGGAACAGCAACTGAGCAGTAACAACATCAATGCCGGCGGCAGCTTTATCGAGCAGGGCCAGCAGCAGGTGAATGTGCGCGAGGTAGGCCTCTATCGCGATGTTCAGGATGTTGAGAATACCGTCTTAAAAACGCAGAATGGAACCGCTCTCCGCGTGAAGGATGTTGCCCAGGTCATGCAGGGTCCAAAGATTCGCCTGGGACAAATCGGCAAGGCCATCCATCGCGAAGACGGCAAAATCGTCGATGACCGTGATGTCGTCGAGGGCATCGTCCTGATGCAAAAGGGCAGTGACTCCGATGCCACCCTCGAAGGCGTTCATGCCAAAGTGAAAGAGCTGAATGAACAGATCCTGCCCAAAGGCGTCAAGATTGTTCCCTTCCTTGATCGCAGCGATCTGTTGCACTACACCACACACACGGTCCTGCACAATCTGACCGAAGGCATCATCCTGGTGGTGATCATTCTGTTTCTTTTCCTGGGGAATGTACGTGGGGCGCTGATTGTCTCGCTCACCATTCCATTCTCTCTTCTGTTTGCGTCAATCTGCCTTGACCTGCGCCATATTCCCGCGAATCTGCTGTCGTTGGGCGCGCTTGATTTCGGCATGGTGGTGGATGGCGCTGTGGTCATGGTGGAGAACATTGTTCGCCATCTCGGGCGTCGCCGCGCTGACAGCAGCAGCCCCAGTGAACAAATCCGAGAGGCCGCGCACGAAGTACAGCGGCCGGTGTTTTACGCCATCGGCATCATCGTGACCGCTTACCTGCCAATCTTCACGCTGCAGGCAGTGGAAGGCCGCTTGTTCAAGCCCATGGCTTGGACTGTGGCGTTCGCTTTGCTGGGCGCATTGATCTTCTCGATGTTGATTGCTCCGGTGCTGGCCAGCTTCCTGTTTTCCAAGGGCGCGCGCGAATGGCACAACCCGGTCATGGTCTGGATTACCGATCGCTACCGCCATGCCGCCACGTGGGCTATCGAACATCGCTATGTCACAGTCGGTGTAGCAGTAGGCGCACTTTTGCTGACGTTCTTCCTGGGGATGAGCGGGATCATCGGTTCCGAGTTTCTGCCCCACCTCGATGAGGGCGCCATCTGGGTGCGTGGCACGCTGGCCCCCAGTACCGGCCCTACCGCAGCGGTGGCCCTGATGGATAAAGCCAGGGTCGTGCTCGCTGCTTTTCCCGAGGTCACCAGGGTGGTCAGCCAGGTCGGCAGGCCCGATGACGGCACCGACCCTACGGGCTTCTTTAACACCGAGTACTTTGTCGACCTCAAGCCCAAGAACAAATGGCGTCCCGCGTTTCACGAGAACAAGAACGAACTGATTGGCGCCATGGACCGCGAGCTGCAAAAAACGCCGGGAGTGTTGTGGAGCTTTTCCCAACCTATCTCTGACAACGTGGAAGAAGCCGTTAGCGGCGTTAAGGGTGAGCTTGCGGTCAAACTTTACGGCGACGATCTCAGAACGCTTGAGGCAAAAAGTAATGAGATCCTGGCGATCATGAACACCATTCGGGGTGTTCAGGATTTGGGAGTCTTTCGCATCATCGGTCAACCGAACCTGGACTACGCCATCGACCGGCAGGCGGCCGCACGGTACGGCATCAACGTGTCCGATGTGCAGGATGCAATCCAGACCGCAGTGGGCGGTGGCACCGTAAGCCAGATCTTGCAGGGCGAGGCACGTTACGACCTGGTGGTGCGCTATCAGCAGCCCTATCGTGACACCCGCGAGGCGATCGAGGACATTCGTCTGGTCTCGCCTTCGGGCGAACGGGTTTCGCTGGCCCAGTTGACCAGGGTCAACGTGGAGGATGGCGCGGAAGAGATCTACCGTGAAACCAATCAACGCTACCTCGCGATTAAATACAGCGTGCGCGGTCGCGATCTGGGGAGCACGGTGGAAGAAGCGATCGCCAAAGTCAACAAGCAGGTGAAACTTGCGCCGGGCTACCACCTTGACTGGGCCGGTGAGTACCAAAGCCAGAAGCGAGCGAACAAGCGGCTGGCGCTGGTGCTGCCAATCACGATCGCCATCATCTTCATCATCCTGTACACCATGTTCCGGTCGCCGAAATGGGCGCTGCTCATCCTGTGCAACGTGGCCATGGCGCCGCTGGGAGGCATGCTCGCCCTGCTGTTGACGCACACTAACTTCAGCGTCTCTTCCGGTGTCGGCTTCCTCGCGCTGTTTGGTGTTTCGGTGCAGACCGGCGTCATTATGCTGGAGTACATCAACCAGCTTCGCGTGCGCGGCCATTCGATTGAAGAGTCTGCGGTCGAAGGAGCCGTGCTGCGCTTGCGGCCGATTATGATGACCATGCTGGTGGCGACGCTGGGTCTGTTGCCCGCGGCTACATCGCATGGCATCGGTTCTGATTCGCAACGTCCCTTCGCCATCGTGATTGTCGGTGGCCTGATAGCCGCGCTGCTGATCAGCGTGTTCCTGCTACCGACACTGTACGTATGGATTGCGGGTGAAGGCGATGTACTGCCTACGCCGGAAACGGAGTTTGAGAATTGAGCGCGCGCCGCTGCGGTATCGTTCGATTGATGTGGCTGGGCTGGCTGGCCGCTTCCATGGGCTTTGCCCGGGCCCAGGCACCTACCCCGAGCGCGCCCATCACCATGCAGCAAGCAGTGGAGCTGGCTCTCGCCCATAACCCTGCCTTACTCGCTGCTCAGCAGAACCTGCTCTCCATGAAAGGGCAGGAGGTACAAGCAGGTGTGCGGGCAAATCCGTCTTTGTATCTCTCCGGCACAAACGTTTCCCTCCCCGCCAATAACCCTTCTAACCCGTACTCCTACGACGTCGGCATAAACCGGCTGTTCGAGCGCGGACAAAAGCGTCGCTGGCGGCTGGACAGCGCGCATGCCCAGACCGCGCAAACAGAGGCACAATATCACGACCAGGTCCGTCTGGTGACGCTGCAGGCCAGGCAGAGCTTCACAACCATGCTGCTGGCCAAAGCAGCGTTAAAACTTGCTGAGGATAACCTGCGCGATTACCGGCGCGTGCTCGGGATCAACCACGATCGCTACCTGGCCGGAGATATCGGCAAGTTGGATTACGAACGGCTTGATCTGCAACTGGCACAGTTTGAATCGGACGAATCGAACGCTGAGCTGAACCTGGCGCAGGCCAGCGACCAATTGCAAACCTTGATCGGTTTGCCACGCCCAACGCGTTCGTTTGAGATCGCGGGCGACTTGCAGCCTCCGCCGCTCACGACAACGCTTACCGATCTCGAGCAAAAAGCCCTGGCGGGCAGGCCCGATTACCGCGCGGCCCACGCAGCTGTGCAGGCCGCGGATGCGAATGTCAGGCTAGCCTATGCCAACGGCACGGCAGACCCAACCATCCAGGGCGATTATCAGCGTGCGGGCACCTACAGCTCCGCGGGATTCAGTCTCACCGTGCCGATCAGAATTTTTGACCGTAACCAGGGGAATAAAGACACCAGCAAGTATCTCGCGCAGTCGAGCCGTTTCACCGAGGTCGCGGTACAGAACCAGGTTTACTCCGACGTCGATCAGGCATGGATCGGATACACCACCTCGAAGGTGCTCTCTGACCGCTACAACGGACACTACCTGGACGAGGCGAAAGACGTATTATCGATTGCGGAGTTCGCCTATCAACACGGAGGGCTGGGCTTGATTGACTACCTGAGCGCCGTGCAGGACAACCGCACAACCAGCCTGAACGCGATCAATGCCAATGCGCAGACGTGGATAGCCATCCATCAGCTGAGTGCTGCCAGCGCTACCGAAGTAGTGCCCTAGTCGGCTAAATCTGTCATTCTAACCAACGATGGGTGCCCCACATCTCGCTCGTTTTTCGCGAGATGTGGGATTCCAAGGCTGTCCGCCAGCCATTCTCTACTCGCATCACGTTTGAGTGAAAGTCATTTACACCCCGCGAACTGAGGGGCCGATGTTCTTGGAATCCCACATCTCGCGAAAAACGAGCGAGATGTGGGGCACCCATCGTTTGTCACAGAACACTCCGTGAGAGATACGGGCTAGCTCGTCAGGCGTTCTTTGCTTCCAGTTCAGCCCAACGCGTGTAGAGGTCATCCAAATCGCTTTGCGCTTCTTCCATCGCTTTGAGCGCTGCCTGCAAGCGGGTCGCATCCGTCGCGACAGCAGGGTCTTCGACGATGTCGCGCTCCCGCGCCACCCGCTCCTCGGCCGCAGTGACCTTTTCTTCCATGCCCGCATACTCGCGTGCTTCCATGTACGAGAGCTTCTTCTTTGAGGAGGAGACTCGTTTGTCCGGGGTCGCAGCGCCTGCTGGCCCCACCGGCTCACGCTGCCAGGCTTCCCATTGCGAGTAGTCGGCAAATTGTGAGGCCCCGCCGCGTCCGTCCAGTCCTAATACGGTGGTTGAGACCCGGTCGAGCATGTAGCGGTCGTGCGTCACCAGCACCAGGGCGCCGCGAAATTCGAGCAGGCTTTCTTCCAGAATTTCAAGGGTAGGAATATCGAGATCGTTTGTGGGCTCGTCGAGCAAAAGCAGATCGGCCGGCTCCAGCATCAGTCTGGCGATCAGCACACGCGCACGCTCGCCACCGGAAAGTCTGCCTACCGGTTGGTTCAATTGGTCGCCGCTGAATAAGAACTTCGAAGCATACGAGGCGACGTGTATCACACGGTCCTGATAAATCACGGAATCGCTGTCGGGAGCGAGCGCCCGGCGCAGGGTGATATCCGGGTCAAGAATCCGATTCTGGTCGAAGTAAACGGTGCGCAGGGCAGTGGCTCGTTTGACAGAACCATCCAGCGGGGTTAGTTCACCGCGCAGCAACTTCAGCAGTGTCGTTTTCCCGCTGCCGTTTGGCCCCACCAGGCCGATGCGCATGCCTGCCGTGAGTACAAAGTTCAATCCCTTAAAAAGAGTGCGCCCGGCAAAGCCATATTGCAACGCGTCTAACTCCACCAGCCGCTTGGTCTGCCGCTCGGTCGCGGAGAACTCAATCGACGCCGTGGCCGTGCGGTTCCGGCTGGAAACGTCGGCCAGTTCGCCGATCAGCTCGTGGGCACGGTCGATCCTTGCCTTGGACTTCGTGGTGCGCGCTTTGGGCCCGCGGCGAAGCCAATCGACCTCGATGCGCACACGATTGCTCAGAGCATCCTGCCGCTTAGCCTGCGCTTCGAGGAAAGCCTCTTTCTTCTGCAGAAACTCGCTGTAATTGCCGCTGACGCGAAACAACCCTTCGGGGTAGGTCCGGTTGAGCTCCACCGTTTCGGTACAGACGTTCTCCAGGAAATAACGGTCGTGGCTGATTACGACGCAGGCGAAGTTTGCGGTGTTCAGCAGACTTTCCAGCCAGTCAATCCCGCTCAGGTCGAGATGGTTGGTGGGCTCATCCAGCAGCAACACGTCGGGTTGTTGAACGAGTGCTTCTGCGATTGCGAGTCGCTTGCGCCACCCGCCAGACAGGCGAGATGCATCAGCGGCGAAATCTTCGAAGCCGGTGCGTCCAAGGGTTTCGCCAATGCGGCCTTCCCATTCTCCCGCAGGAGCGTTAATTCCCAGCAGTGAAGCTTCGAGCACTGCTTTGATACTGGTGCCCGGAGTGAACTCAGACTGCTGCGCCACGTAACTGAGTCGGGTACGTTTGCGGGTGGCCACCTCGCCCTCATCAGGATCGATCTGCCCAGCCAGGATGCCGAGCAGCGTGGATTTGCCAGAGCCATTTGGGCCGATCAGGCCAATGCGCGCACGTTCTTCGACCGTGAAGCTGAGATTGCGCAGCAGCGGATCGGCTCCGAACTGCTTGGTGATTCCCTGAGCGTTAAGAATGGGCGGCACAAGTTTCCTTTAAGTGTGAGTGAGCAAGAGAGCTACAGATCATTTGGCTGAGGCCCGAAGGTCAGCCAATTGATGGTAAAGGCACACAGCAGGTCCGGATGTGGCATGCAAGCAAAGAGCCGCTTGCATGGGCCACCCAACATCTGTTCGTGTCGGACAGATAGAAAACATCCGGTGGCCCAATCGCTGTTATCGCGCAGTGGCAGTGGCGGTCATGTACTCGGCGTACGGTCCCTTGAAGTCATCAATGGCGCCCTGCTCAAAGTGCCAAATCCGCGTCGCCACTTCATCGATCAGATCGTGGTCATGGGTCACCAGGAGCACAGTGCCCTCGTAGCGCTGGATAGCAATATTCAGCGCATTGATCGCTTCCAGATCAAGGTGGTTCGTAGGCTCGTCAAGAATCAGAATGTTGGGCTTCTGCAACATCAGCCGGCAGAAGATCAATCGTGCCGCCTCACCGCCGGAGAGGGCGTCTGTCTTCTTCAACCCTTCTTCGCCACTGAACAACATCTGCCCCAGCAGCCCACGAATATCTTCCTTCGTGACCCGCGGGTCAAACTGATGCAGCCAGTCAGAAACCGTCATGCCCTTTTCGATGGAGCCGGTGTGATCCTGGGGGAAGTAGCCGATCTGCGCTTCGTGGCCCCACTTCACGGTGCCACCATCCAGGGCGAAGCCCGTTTCCGCATGATCCATGTTGACCAGCAGAGACTTGAGCAGAGTCGTTTTGCCCAATCCGTTGCGGCCCATGAGGCAGACCTTTTCGCCGCGCAGCAGCGCAGCGCTGAAGTCGCGGATAACAGGCTCGTCGCCGTAGGACTTGGTCAGGTGCTCGAACTCGAGAATGTGCTTGCCCGACGGCCGCAGCATGTCAAAGCGGATGTAGGGACGTTGAATGTTGGAGCGGGCCAGCTCAGTCGTTTGCAGCCGCTCGACTTCCTTCTTACGCGAAGTTACCTGGCTGGAACGGGTACCGGCAGAGAAACGCGCGATGAATTCGTTCAGCTGAGCGATCTTTTTCTCGCGCTGCGCATTTTGAGATTCAAGGCGTGAGCGCACCTGGGTCTTGGCCATCACCATGTCGTCATAGCCGCCGGTGTAGGTGATGATGGTCTCGTAATCGATGTCGGCAATGTGGGTGCAGACGCTGTTCAGAAAATGCCGATCGTGCGAGATGGTGATCAGGGTGCCTTCGAAATCGAGCAGGAAGTTCTGCAGCCAGTGCACGGAATCGAGATCGAGTGAGTTGGTGGGTTCGTCAAGCAGCAGGGCCTGCGGTTTGCCGAACAGGGCCTGGGCGAGCAGGACGCGGACCTTCTGGCCGCCCTGCAATTCGCTCATCTTGCGCTCGTGCGTCTCGTCCGGGATATCGAGACCCTGCAGCAGGATGGCGGCATCGCTTTCTGCGGTATATCCGTCTTCTTCGCCGACGATGCCTTCCAGTTCGCCCAGGCGCATGCCGTCTTCGTCGGTCAGCTCGGCTTTTTCATAAATCGCATCGCGTTCCGACAGGGCTTTCCAGAGGGGCTTGTTGCCCATGATGACGGTGTCGATCACGCGATAGGCGTCGAAGGCGTACTGGTCCTGACGCAGAACGCCGACTTTCTTGGGGCGCACCAGGGTGCCTTTTTGCGGGTCGAGCTCTCCTGACAAAATCTTCATGAAGGTCGATTTGCCCGCTCCATTGGGGCCGGTCAAGCCGTAGCGGCGACCGGCAATGAACTGGGTCGAAACTTCCTCAAAGAGGAGCTTGGATCCATAACGCATGGTGACATCGGTGACAGAAATCATGATTGCAGACTCTTTTTTTCCTTAGATTCAATACTATTTTCGCAGATAAATCGCTCGCTTCGGCGGTTGTCCCTGCGAAAGCGTGGCGCCATGCTGCGGATGGCGAGAACGGGAGACGGTCAGTCCGCGTCTCTCGTGCTCGCCAGGACAGCTGACGACGGGTTAGAAGATACGAGACAGGATCTGGTTGGTAGCGAGCGCCGCGACATAGGCCAGGCTGGTCATATAGACGAACTGAATCGCCGGCCATTTCCAGCTGTTGGTCTCACGTCGAACCACCGCCAGCGTGGACGTGCACTGCATGGCGAAGGCAAAAAAGACAACCAGCGCAATGGCGCCGCCGATCGTCATATCGTGCCGTAGAGCTGCCTGCAAGCCGACGGACTGGGTCGCGGGATCCGCGCCATAGAGCGTACCCAGCGTGCCTACAATGACTTCGCGCGCGATCACTGAGCTGAGTAGCCCGATGCCAATCTTCCAGTTGAAGCCGAGGGGATGCAGCACCGGCTCAATCCAATGCCCCAGCCTGCCGATGACGCTTTCTGTCAGGGGAGCGATCTCACCGCCATGCACCGGCACGATGCTCAGCAGCCAAAGAACAAAGGTGACGGCCAGGATCACTGTGCCGGTCTGCTGCACAAACACCGTGCCGCGATCCAGCAGGCGTAAGCCGATCGACCGCAAAGTAGGCCACCGGTACTGTGGCAGTTCAAGAATAAAGGGAGCGGAGCTTGCCTTGAGAATGGACGATTTCAGTATGCGCGCCGTGAAGAGCGCGGCCAGAAAGCCCAGCAGGTAGAGGCCCAACATGACTGCGGCGCGCAGCCCGAAAAAGCCGCCCAGAATCGGCCGGTTGGGAATGAATGCGGCGATGATCAGGGTGTAAATAGG
>CAZZVD010000001.1:41132-49302 GCA_964657465.1 uncultured Acetobacteraceae bacterium
TAGGGAAGAACGCTCACGGCAGCCGCGCCTGCTTTGGTGAAAATTTCCGTCAGCCAGTCGCTCAGCGGCAGCCCAGCCGCGAAAACCACCTGGAACACACCGATGACCACCGCCAGGAAAATCACCGGCCCCCAAATCCTATGAAGGAGGACGGCATCCAGCCGGCGTGTCCAACCGGGAGAATGGGGAGCTTTGTACTTGGTGCGGGAACTGACGCCGGTCGCCCATTGGTGGCACGAGGCGGCGTTCTGCAGCACGGGTAGTTGCATCGGCTGCTGCCGCGCTTCTGGCGGTTCAGAAAGCCGGGTCAGGAAGCGATCGATCGCGTCCAGGCCCGCGCCCTTGGTCGCGCTGATCATCGCAACGGGTGCACCCAACTCCCGCGCCAGCGCCAGGGGATCAATCTCGCCCCCGCGCGCCGCCATCAGGTCAGACATATTCAGCAGCACCAGGGTAGGCAGGCCCATGGCCAGAACCGGGGCCGCCAGCATCAGCTGCCGATTCAACTGCAGCGCATCCAGCACCAGCAGGACTGCATCGGGCGCCGGGGTGCCGGGCATGTTGCCCTGCAGCACGTCGACGGCTACGCGCGCGTCTTCAGAATACGAATGCAGGCTGTAGATGCCGGGCAGATCAATAAGCGTCAACTCACGATGGTTGATGCCCGCCATGCGACCCGAGCGCTGTTCTACCGTCACCCCAGGGTAGTTCGCCACCTTCTGGCGCATGCCGGTCAGGCGGTTAAACAGAGTTGACTTGCCTGAATTCGGTGGGCCAATCAGCGCGACCGTGCTGATCTTGCCCGCGACCCGCGCCCGGGCAGTTTCAAAAGCGACACCGCCACCAGGTTCACAGTGGCTCATCGGACAGCCTTGGGTGTAGCTAAAAACACGCTGTGTACCGAGATCAACTCGGCGGTCTCTTTGCGCAGCGCGACCTCCGTCCCGTCCACGAAGTAAACGGTAGGGTCGCCGGCCGGCGCCCTGCGAACGGCAAGTACACGGCTTTCCGGAACAAAGCCGAGGTGCATGAGTTGGCCTTGAATCTCCTCAGGCAGATTAAAAGACGCCAGAGTGGCGCAGGATCCTATCGCGAGCTCGCTCAACGTAATCGGTGGTTGCGTGCGTGGCATGACGTCCGGGCGTCCTCGCGGTCGATTAAAGAAAATTGTAATTGCGACCGTACAGGTCGCATATCTAACTATACGACCCAATTGGGCCTGCTGACAATCCCTTGTCTCCTTCGATGCCCGTCTGCCGGATGCACCGGCGTAACCCGCGCCTGACTCGCGGCACGTAGAATTTAGGTTATGACTATTGAGGAATTCCGCGCCTCCTTGCAGCAAGGCCAGCCTCCCATGACTTTGCCGCCATTGTTGCAGGCCATGTGGTGGGCTGCGCGTGGCAACTTCGACCGCGCGCATGACATCGCGCAACAGGAGCCTTCCGGCTCAGAATCAGCCTGGGTGCATGCCTACCTCCACCGCAAGGAGGGCGATCCCGACAACGCGGGCTACTGGTACAGGCGTGCGCACCAGCCGCCGCCGGACACTACACCGGAGGAGGAGTGGCGGCAGATCACCACGGTGCTGCTGCACCGGGCAGGAGTGAAGTGACTCGAGGGAGGTGAACGGCGCTGGAGGTTGGCTTCTCTGGTGGGTTCACTTCAGTGCAGGTTACTCTCAGTCACGCAGCCGTCCCATAGAACTCGCTCCTCCACCGTAATGAGCACTCGCAGAGCAGACCCGAAGTGTTCGTCAAATGAGCTTCGCTGCGTCCCTGAGCTGAATCAAGGCGGACTTATCCCGGCACGAGTTTACTCCTGCCATTACGCCACCCCAACTGCTTGTCGCTTCCGCTCCATTCCTGCCATCTTAGGAGCATGTCTATCCGTACAGTGTCTTCCCGTGAGGTCTACCGAAACCGTTGGATACGCGTGCGCGAAGATGCAATCGAACGCACAGACGGAGTGAAAGGTATCTACGGCGTCGTCGAAAAGGCAGATGGCGCAATCATCCTGCCCATTGACGGTGATCACATCTGGCTGGTCAGCCAGTTCCGCTACCCCGTCGGGGAGCGGGCACTGGAACTGCCGCAGGGTTCCTGGGACGGGGAAGATACAAACGCGGAGGAGTTAGCGCGCGGAGAATTGCGCGAAGAAACAGGGCTAAGCGCCGGCAAACTGACCAGCTTGCCATGGTTCTGGATGGCCTACGGCTTCGCCCGGCAGCGGCAGCATGTGTTCATCGCAGAAGAACTCACCCTGGGCGCCCACCAACGCGATGCCGAAGAATCTGACATGGAAGTAGTGCGCCTGCCAATTCCCACATTTGAGGAAAAACTCGGCAGCGGAGAAATCCGGGACGTGTGCACCCTCGCCGCATGGACCCGCTATCGACTGCACCGTCTTAATTGATCGTCGATCTGGAATTGCGCGGAGCAGGTTTTGGTTTGCCCTTACACGAGCATCCGGCACTGCGTGAGCGCATCACGGTGGTAGCGGGATTTCTCACCCCGACTGTCCGGAGACAACCACAATGCCCCCACCCGTCCAGGGATTAAGGCATTGTGGTCGGAAGCTGAGGGTTGTGGTGAGAAGTCCGGGCAGACATCGGTGAGGCCACCGTGACGGTGGACATCCAACGCTGCCAGGCGTTATGAGGCCTTCATTCGTAACATGCTCGGTCTTGCGCAGGATGGTAAAACCAATGTCAAGGGAATGCCAAACCTACTGCAACTGGCCGTGATCGCGACTGAGTTCGAGGTTGTGATTCGCTTTTTGCAACCGCCCTGGCTGGTGCAGAACTTTTTTCCCGCTTTTGGCCTCGATCGCTCGCTTCTACGGGTACCATAACGTCTATAGCGAATACCTCTGGCGGCAGCCCTCGGCCCGTCGCCAACAAAAGGTGTCGGTTTCTGTACTGAAGCGATCCGAGGAGAATGCAAGGCTGCGTGGGCCCAGAGCAACCAAAGCAACGATGGTACCGCTTCCACCTCCTGCTGGATGGCCGTGTGTTCTTCTGGGCGATTCTCCTGGGCTTCCTGGTGGGCGTGTTGGGCGTCGGCCTTGATCGCCTGGTGCACGACTCCAACAAGATCTACGTCTCTGACCTTTACACCTGCATCGTTTCGACGGTTTTTCTCTACTTCCTCATGGTGTATGAGAAACGCCGCCGGGTGATCCTGGCGCGGCGCATGGAAATCGTTGCCGAAGTGAACCATCACATCCGCAACGCGTTGACAGCCGTGGTGTTTTCCGCCTCGGTGCAAAGCGACGAATCGCTGCAAATGGTGCTGAAGGACGCGACGGAGCGCATCGATTGGGTCTTGACGCAGGTGTTGCCCGATGGCGACAGCAGCCTGCAATGGCCCGTGCAGGCACAGTCATGGCGTCCGGCCGTATGGCGCCGGGCTAAAACCGCACAGCTCTCGAAGGGCTGAGCCTGTGTGTCAAACCTTTCCATCAGCGCCTACTTCTGAATGATCAAGAAAAAAGCGAAGGCGTTCTGTCTCCAGGGCAAACTCGTTAGCGAATGATTTCTCTTCAGGAGCATGGCCCTGGACGAATCCAGGTTCGATCACGAGGTTGTCGCCCCGGCCGCGCACGTTCACCCATCCGATCACATCCGCTTTCCATAACAGTGGCAGAGCGTAATAGCCTCTCTGGCGTTTGGCCGTGGGTGTGTAGGCTTCAAAGCGATAGGGCCAACCCCAGAAATGTTCAAAGCGACGCCGGTCCCAAACCAGTGGATCGAAGGGTGCAAGAAAGCGCACTACCTCTGCGGGGGAAAGACGATTGAGCCGGCCCGCAGGCCACACGTATCGCACGCTATCGACCACGCTGCCTTCCAACGCGCCTGATTTCAGCAGCGCGGGGACCGCCTTCGTTCTGCCGCCCAGATCTGGAGCAGCATGGCGCAAGTGCCGCAACGTGGCCCGCAGGGAACTCTCGGGCAAGGGCGCAAGGATGCCGGCAATCAGGAGGACTAGTTGTTTCAGGCGCTCGTCAGGGCTGAGGGCATCGTGGGTTACGTCAGCGGCCGAACGATACAGCTTCATGCCGTTCGCGCGCCCGGCCACACGAATCAGGCCGAGGTAGTGGAGCCGTTCCAGGATGCGCGTAGTGGCTTTGGAGTAGCCGCCCCATGCATTGACTTCGCGGCTGCCGCCCAGGTGCACCGCCAGATCTCTCGGGTGGAGCGACGTTTGATTTGCTACCAGGGCGAGTACCTTTCGCTCAGCGCTAGAAAGAGCGCGTTGGCCCCGTGGATGCAGTAGCTTCCAGGTAGAAAGAGGCACGAACCCGTACGCATAGAGGTAGTCCTCCTCCAACCGGAGGGCACGGTAGCGTCGATCGAGATCGCCTGCCCTATATTGCTTGACGCGGTGCCGCAGGATGAGATCCTGTGCGCGGGCCGGCGAGCGGATAGGGTCGGCCTGGATAAAGCCGATCCTGCCGATGGCGCGCCCCAGGGTGGTTTCCGGGAAGAGAGTGGACGCGATCGCGTGATGACGCAGGTGAGTCAGTGTTGCTTTCATCTGCTTGCATCCGTCATTGTGCCGTTTGCTGCCTCAGCCCAGACCTAGAAAAAAGACTGTAGCCAGTGATGCCAACGCGGCGGTTGCTTGCTGGGCCAGTACATAGCATGTTTGCCGCGGGGCGCGGCGGACCCACTTGAACACAAAGAAGAGAATAAGGGGCACCTGGCCGGCCATCAGGAGTTGCCAGGTGTGGGCAATCGCGCCCTCGTCGGTTTGATGGGTGAGCGGGGCCAGGCCATAACGCGCGACCGCGAGCCATACCATCGCCGTAGCTGTCAGGGACATCGCGAGTGGCAGATAGGCGCTGGGCCGCTTCATGAGGGACCCTAAAGAGTCAGATGCATGCATAGTGCGACCGCCTTTCAGGACAGACAGGTGTTCTCCCACGGCAGCGAAAATGATATTTGCCGCCGTGCGAAGATCGTTGGGTTGTGTTTCCAGGAGCGCCTCGAATTCCGTGCGGTAGCGTTGCCGCCATCTGCGCGGATACAAACGGATGAGCACATGCGCTATGGTGCGATTCACAATGCCTCCAGCCGGCGCAGGCCAGCCTGTGCGAAGTGGCGTAAGGTCTGCAGCCGGGCACGCAGCACGCTCAGGCCTGCAGGCGTGATGCGATATGGCTGGCGGCGTGCTTCGGGGCAAAGAGGCTCAATCCAACCCTGCTGTTCCAGCCGCGCAATGGCCCCGTAGAGGGTGCCCGGGCCGAGCCGGGTTCCCCCCAGCGACACAATGTCCTCGATCATGGCGTGCCCGTGCTTTGGTCCATTGGCCAGGCTGGCCAGAACCAGAAGGGGAGGATCGGAATAGTTGTCAGACGGAGCTTGTACCACATTTGGAGTACTACGCATGACGTAGTAGTACCAGAAAGGCAGAAAGATATGCAAATAGGTGCATGTGGCGTCAAGTTGCGCTTCGTATGCGCTCGCTTTAGGCTGGTAGTCGACATGAAAAAGCCAGCACTGCTACCAGCCACGGACGAGATGCGGGAATGCTGTTCGCTACTCAGTGAAGAAATGCTGCATTGGCCGGGGGTGAAGATGTATCACTTGTTCGGAACGTGTGCTTTCTATCACCGCAAGGTCATGTTTGCGATGTTGCCTGACAAGCGCAGCCTGGATGGCACGCACGCAATCTCCTTCAAAGCAGCCGCAGCCGAGAACAATGATTCAGAGGAGAACTGGCAATCCTTTGAGGTGACGGATTGCCACATGCTGAGCGATGCGCTGGATTCGCTGAAGCAAGCCTATCGCGCAAGTACGTCGCCAGCGTTTTCCCTGCAATCTGCTGCAGCGTCCGCGTCGTCCTAAACGCCATCTCTCGCACTTCCGAAGACAACCCGATGCGTCGCAGGCAATCTCTCACAGTGAAGTAGCGGGAGAGTTATGCGCAGGTTACGTGATGTTCTGTCGTTAGGCTTCGCAGTTGGCATGCTTGTGAGCGCGCAGGTTGCGCCAGCACAGATTTCTATCAACATCGGGCCGCAGCCCGTGTGTCCTTATGGATATTTTGATTACGCGCCGTACGACTGCGCTCCTTATGGCTACTACGGCCCGGATTGGTTTGACGGTGGCCTGTTTATCGGCGCGGGGCCGTGGTTCCATGGGCGCCGTGCATTTTATGGACACGTAGATAATCGCTTCGATCCGCGCCATGGTTACCACGGCCCGCTGCCGGGTCATGGCGAAGAGCCATTCAATCACTTTCACGCGAATGCGGGTGTGGATCCTCATGGGCACGAAGGCAATCCCGGGCATGATGGCGGGGGCGAGCACTCGCTCCCTGGCTATCGTGGCGGCGGCAACCCGGGTGGCCACGGCCATCGCTAACGGCCGGCTCTCGCACGTGTACTCATCCTTCATCGCTTGCTTATTTGCTTGCAAGAAACTGGCCTGTTGGCTGGAGTAGGCTAACGGCTGGACCTTATGAGCAAGCTATTGATGGAAGCGGCCGCGCGTGCCTCGCGCTACGTCGAAGAAGTTCGTGAACGCGTAGTTGCCCCCACACCGGCTGCGGTAACGCAACTGGAGATCCTGGGTGGGGCGCTGCCGGAACACTCCTCGGATCCTGCTGCGGTGTTAGCCCTGCTGGATGATGTGGGGTCCCCGGCAACGGTCGCGTCCACCGGAGGACGTTTTTTCGGATTCGTGGTTGGTGGGTCGCTGCCGGCATCGCTCGCAGCCAACTGGATGGCGGGCGCCTGGGACCAGAACGCGGGGCTACAAGTGCTCTCGCCGGTAGCGGCCAAGCTGGAAGAGATAGTACTGGCGTGGATGATCGACGTGCTGGGATTGCCGTCCCATGCAGGCGGCGGTTTTGTCACCGGCACCACGATGGCGAATCCCACTGCGCTGGCTGCGGCGCGCACTGCACTGCTGCAACGTGCGGGTTGGGATGTCGAGGAACATGGACTGTTCGGGGCGCCCCCGCTCCAGGTAGTCGTTGGCGACGAAGTGCATGTTTCTTTATTGAAAGCTTTGTCATTGCTCGGCCTGGGCCGTTCCCGCGTGACCCGTGTGCCGGTCGATGGGCAGGGGCGCATGCGCGTGGATCTGCTGCCGGCACTGACACCGCAGACCGTGGTGTGTGTGCAGGCAGGCAATGTAAACAGCGGGGCTTTTGACGCTGCCGGGGAGATCTGTGACCGTGCGCGCGCCTCGGGCGCGTGGGTTCACGTGGACGGCGCCTTTGGCTCCTGGGCAGCGGTTTCTCCGCAGTACGCGCATTTAACAGTGGGTGCAGACGCCGCTGATTCGTGGGCGATCGACTGTCATAAGTGGCTGAATGTACCTTACGATTCTGCGGTCGCGGTGGTTAAGGAGCCCGAGTTTCTGCGCAAAGCCATGGCCCTGACGGCTGCCTACCTGGCGCCCAGCGAGCATCGTGAACCCTGGCATTACACACCGGAACTCTCGCGGCGTGCGCGCAGTATTGAGCTATGGGCAGCGATGCGCTCTTTGGGCCGGCGCGGTCTGCAGGAGCTGATCGAGCGCAATTGCCGCCAGGCGCGCATGTTCGCTGAACAGCTGCAATCCGCCGGTTTTCGCATTTTGAATGAAGTGGTCTTGAATCAGGTGCTGGTTTCGTTTGGAAGTGAGCAAGAAACTCAGCGTGTAATTGCCGAAGTGCAAAAAGAAGGAACGTGTTGGTGCGGCGGCACGCGTTGGCATGAGCAGGTGGCGATGCGCATCAGTGTCTCCAGCTGGGCGACGACGGATGAGGATGTAGAGCGCAGTGTGTCGGCGATCCTCCGCATCGCGCAGCGCGGCCGCGTGCTGTAGCGCAGGCAAAATTCTCCCGGCAAATCTTGCTCAGTAACTATTGAAGTTTCAGCGAATTCGCTGGGACGGCTTCTGTGAAGCGGCCGGACATTCATGGTTGCAGATGGAGCGCGGCTTAATCCCACATCTCCCGGCTGAGAAGCGCCGTGAGATATGGGGCACCCCACTTGGTTGCTGGTGGAGAAAACGCAGGCAAAAATTCTCCCGGCAAATCTTGCTCAGTGACTCAAAAGTTTCCAGTGAATTTGGCAGAGACTTCTGTGAAGCGGCCGGACATCATGGTTGCAGATGGGGCGCGGCTTAATCCCACATCTCCCGGCTGAGAAGCGCCGTGAGATATGGGGCACC
>CAZZVD010000001.1:49402-65946 GCA_964657465.1 uncultured Acetobacteraceae bacterium
GGGCACCCCACTTGGTTGCTGGTGGAGAAAACGCAGGCAAAAATTCTCCCGGCAACTGAATCGGGTGCCCCATATCTCACGACGTTTTCCAGTCGGGAGATGTGGGATTAAACGAATCTTGCCCGGTAACTCCCCAGGTTTCCAACGAATTTGGCAGAGACTTCTGTGAAGCGGCCGGACATTCATGGTTGCTGATGGGGCGCCGCTTAATTCCCCACTTGGTCGTTGGTGAAGAGTTCTCACTTTACGAGGCTGCATCGCGAAGAGTCACGCTGCGAGAGAAGGTGGTCGCGAGCAAAAGGAGCAGGCCAATGCCTCCGAATGCGGCCGAAAAGCCTGCGTGATGGACGACGAAGCCGATCAGCGCCGGCCCGGCCAACACGCCGCTGTATCCAACCGTGGTGACAAACGAGACGTTGTTTCCTAAATTGCCTTTGGCTTCCGCCGCCAGGCTAAAGAGCATCGGGACCAGATTCGCGGCGCCCAGGCCGATCATCACGAAACCCGCGAGTGCGGACGCCGGCCGGGGCAGGGCGACGGACAAGAAAAATCCGCATGCGGCCAGCAATGCGCCCAGAACGAGGACGCGTGCCCGGCCCAGCCGGCCGATCAAACGATCGCCGTTGAAGCGGCTGGTGGTCATGGCGATGGAAAACGCCGCGTAGCCGATACCCGCGTGCCTGGCGACGATGCCGGTCTTGTCTACCAGGAAGATTGCGCTCCAATCGAGCATCGCTCCCTCTGCCAAAAAGAATAAAAACGCTAGCAAGCCCAGCAGCACAACCGTTCGCTGCGGCCACGAGAACGCGGTTTTGGTGTGCGTGCCCGCAGCATTGCCATACGGCAGCAACGATCTCCGCGCAGCCAGCAACAGCCCCACCAGGAGCGTGGCCACCAACGAAGCGGTCACCGGAATCGAAGCGCCCAGCCAGATCAGGGCACTGGCCAGGACGGCCCCGGCGATGCCACCGACGCTGTAGAGCGCGTGAAACCCTGACATGAGACTGCCGCCGCTGGCTTTCTCCACCAGGATCGCCTGCACATTCATCGCCACGTCGAGCGAGCCAATACTGGCGCCGAAGACAGTGAGCGCCAGCGCCAGGCTCAGGAAGGTAGGCGCTGTCGACAAACCACAGAGTGCGAGGCAGACCCCAAGCGCGGCGATCTGTATCGGGCGCTTGCAGCCAAAGCGGCTGGTGAGCATACCCATGGCGGGCATGGAGACGATCGAGCCCACACCGAAGCAGAGAAGTAAAGTGCCGAACTGTTGATCATTCGCATGCACGCGTGCTTTGGCAAACGGCACCAGCGGAGCCCAGGCGGATTGCCCCATACCGCAGGTAAGAAAGATCAGCCGGGTTGACCACCGCTCAGGCCTGCCGATGGCGTGCTGCTGGTAGCGTTGGTTCATCGTCTGTTGCGAGCCACCCTTGATCTCCATTGGTATCACGGCGAGTTGCGCCTCCTGGCGCGGTTGCGCATAGAATGGGGCGCATGACTTCGCCAAGACGGACGTTTGCTATCGGCATAATTGCTGCCGCGTCGTTCACCGGTGCGCTGCAGGCCGCCACTCCGGAAGAAGAGGCAGTCCTCGCTCCCGTGCAGGCCATGTTCGATGGCATGGCGAAGCGGGATGCTGCCGCGATTCAGAAGCCGACCTTGCCCGGAGGCGGCATGGTAATGATGCGCGATGGCAAAGCAACGCAGATGACCTTTGCGGCCTTCGCAGAGCGCGTGGGCAAGCCCTCGGCTACCCGCATTGAGGAACGCATTCACGATCCGCTGGTGCGCATCGATCGTGATCTGGCGTTGGTGTGGGCGCCATTTGTGTTCCTGTCAGACGGCAAGGTAGACCACTGCGGAACAGACCTGTTCAACCTGGTACGCAGCGATGGCGCCTGGTTGATCGCGAGCGTTGCCGATACCGGGCGCAAAGACTGCCCGGCGCAGTAAGCGTTCTGCGCCCCACTAGAACATGCCGGTGATCTCGCCTTCTTCGTCCACGTCGATGCTCATGGCGCGGGACGTTTTAGGCAGCCCTGGCATGAGCATCATGGCGCCGGCGATCACGATCAGGAAACCTGCCCCAGCCGAGAGCGCGATGTCGGTGACGTGCAGCGTCCAGCCAACCGGCGCGCCGGCCAGCCTGGGATTGTCGCTTAGGGAATACTGCGTCTTGGCGATGCAAATGGGCAATTCGCCGAAACCCCAATCCGTAAAGCGCGCCAGGTTCCGCTCGGCTTGTTCACTGAGTTCCACGCCGTTGGCTCCGTAAACCACGCGTGCCACCCTGGTGATCTTGTTGAGCACCGGCTCATTTGCCCGGTACGTCGTGGTGAGCACCGGGGCCGGATTGGCCTCCAGCACGTCCACCACTTTCTGCGCCAGCGCTGCCGCCCCTGCGCCGCCCTTGTCATAGGCTTCGGAAAGAGCGAACGCTGCGCCCCGGCTCTCGCAAAACGCGCGCAGTGCTTCGAGCTCAGTCTCGGTGTCATTTGCAAAGCGATTGATGGCCACCACCACGGGTAAGCCGTAGCTGCGCACGATAGCCATGTGCTTCTCAAGGTTGGCGAAGGGGTGTTCGCCATCGCCGCCGGCTTGTTGCTGCACGCTTTTTACGGTGGTCACCAGCACGGCTATCGAAGGCTTGATGCCGGAAAGTGGGCTCACCAAATCCATGTATTTCTGAAAGCCGAGATCGGCAGCGAACCCGGTTTCGTTTACGACATAGTCGGCCAGCCGCATCCCCATGCGTTGCGATACGACGGAACTGGTACCGTGCGCGATGTTCGCAAAGGGACCGCAATGAACCATGGCGGGCGTGCCCTCTGTAGTTTGTACCAGGTTGGGGAGTATCGCTTCACTCAGCAGCGCCATCATGGGACCGGTCGCCTGCAGATCGGTTGCGCGCACCGGTTCGCCTTCGCGGTTCTGGCCGATCACGATGCGTGCCAGGCGGGCGCGCAGGTCGTCACGACTCGCACTGAGTGCCAGGATGGCCATAATCTCGGAGGCTGCGGTAATCAGAAACCCGCTGGCCCGATTGCTGCCATCGCGCTGCTTCTTGCCGGGTGCGGTCACACTGACGACGATGTTGCGCAATGCCCGATCGTTCATGTCGAGCGCCCGCGGCCAGGTGATCGCTCCCGGATCAAGGTCCAGCTCGTTGCCGTGAAACAGATGCGCATCGATCAACGCGGCGAGCAGATTATGTGCCGACGTGATGGCGTGGAAGTCACCATGGAAATGCAGATTGATCTTTTCGGATGGTTCCACCTGGGCGCGGCCGGCTCCCGCGGCTCCGCCCTTCATCCCGAAAACCGGACCCAGCGAAGGTTCCCGGGAAGAAAGAATCGCTCGCTTTCCAATCGTTTCCAGCCCCTGCACCAGGCCGATTGACGTGACGGTCTTGCCTTCGCCGGATACCGTGGGTGTGGTAGCGGTGACGAGGATGAGTTTGCCATTGCGGTGAAAGCGGGGATCGTGCAGCAGATCGAGGCTCAGCTTGGCGCTGTGAGGCCCGCGCCTCTCGTAGAGATCTTCGGGAAGATCGAGTTTGGCTGCGATGGCCTCGATGGGCAGCAATTTCTTGTTCAATGAGGATCTCCTTGCAGTACGGCTAACGCCAGCAAGGGCAGATCACCCGGTCAGGCGGACCAGTTGCTCGGCTTCGATCCGGGTGCCGAGGATGCTTACTTTTGGAATTTGTCCGCGGGCCATGGCGACTTCATCACAGCGGTAGAGGCGCGGGCAGTTCTGGCAGTCTTTGTAGATCTTATCTGGAAGCGCCGTCCTGTCTTCGACCACCCGGAATCCGTGCTTGAAGAAGAAGTCGGGGATGCGGGTGAAGAGGCAAACACACCCGATGCCGTGGTCTTCTGCTTCGTCGAGCAGGGCTTTCAGCAGCAGACCGCCGGTGCCTTTGCTCTTGGCTTCCGGCCGCACCACGATCGATCGTACCTCGGCTAGGTGAGGACCGTAGAGGTGCAAGGCGCCGCATCCCTGGAAGATACCTTGTGCTGATTCGGCCACGGTAAAGTCACGCACGTTTTCGCAGATCTCGGCGAACGCGCGGCGGAGAAGAGTCCCATCGTGCGAGAGGCTGTTCACTAGTTCGTAGATGTTGGACGCATCCTGCAGGCGCGCCTTACGTATGTGCATCCATCTGTCCCATGGCAGCAGTGAGCCTGGACTCCTGCTTTGTTAGTGCATCCTTGACTCGGTTGACCGCGGTGCCACCTACCACGTCGTGGCATTCGACGGTCGCATCGAGCGTGATGCTGGCAAAAAAATCGGCTTCGAACTCTGGTCCAAACTGCTTCAACTCTTCAAGCGTGAGGCCGTCCAGTTCACAACCCTTCTCCAAACCATACCGCACCGCTAACCCTATTTTCTCGTGCGCTTTGCGAAAGGGAACTCCCTTGTGCACGAGGTAAGTAGCAGCGGCCATGGCGTTGAGATAGCCGGTTTCACAGGCACTGCGCATGCGGTCGGTGTTGAACCGCAGTGCAGCAGTAAACCGGCCCAGCAGCGCGGTCATGCGTTGCGCCGAGTCGGCGGCGGCAAACAGCGGCTCCTGGCTTTCCTGCAGATCTTTGTTGTAGGCCAGCGGCAGACCTTTAAGCAGGACAGTTACGGTCTGGGCCGCACCGTTAATGCGAGCCACCTTGGCGCGCACCAGCTCTGTGAGGTCTGGATTTTTCTTTTGCGGCATGGCGCTTGAGCCGGTGGAGAATGCCTCCGGCAGTTCGACGAAGCCAAACTCCGCGGTGGCGTACAAGGTGATCTCCTCCGCGAAGCGGCTGGCGTGTATCGCCAACATGGTCAGCGCCTGCAGAAACTCAAGGGCGAAGTCGCGATCGCTGGTAGCGTCCATGCTGTTGGCGGTGGGCGCGGTGAATGCGAGCTCCCTGGCCGCAATCGTCCGGTCCAGCTTGAGGGTGGCCCCCGCCACAGCGCCAGAACCCAGTGGACAATAATTCAACCGGCGGCTCAAATCCCCCAGCCGGGTGATATCTCGTAACAGCATCTCTCCGTAGGCCTGCAGCCAGTGAGCCACCAGCACAGGCTCTGCCCGCTGCAGGTGCGTGTAGGCCGGCATCACCGCATTACCCGCCGACCGTGCCTGCGTCGTGAGCGCTTCGCACCAGCCTGCAAGGTTGGCCGCGATGGCGCTGCACTTCTCCCGCACATAGAGCCGCAGATCGGTAGCAATCTGCTCGTTGCGGCTACGCCCGGTGTGCAGCTTGAAGCCGAGATCGCCGATGCGCGCGGTCAGCTCCAGCTCGACGAAGTGGTGAATGTCCTCGGCTTCCAGACGGCCATAGATGTCACTTGCAGGCCTTTGCGCGTACTCGTCGCGAATGGCGTCGAGAGTATTGACGATTTGCGCCAGTTCCGCATCCGTGAGGATGTTCGCCGCGGCTATGGTGCGCGCGTGCGCTTTGCTGGCAGCTATCTCCTGGGGGAGTAGCTGCCAGTCAAACGGGAGGGAGCGCTGCCATTGTTCGAAGTCGTGGTCCAGAGGCTCGCGAAAGCGGCCAGACCACATCTTCACTGGTGCGCCTCTTTCTTTTGCAACAACCGGGCACGGGTGCGCGCGGGCAAACCAAGGATCTGGATGAAGCCCTTCGCATCTTTCTGGTCATAGCTCTCGCCCATGGTGAAGGACGAAAGATCGTCGGAGTAGAGAGAGTACGGCGAGTGACGCGCGGCCACACTGATGTTGCCTTTGTACAAGGAGAGGCTCACTGAGCCGGTGACGTATTTCTGTGTGTTCTCTACGAACGCATCCAGGGCTTCGCGAAGGGGCGTGAACCACAGGCCGAAGTACACCAGTTCCGCATACTTGAGGGCGACCTGCTGCTTGTAGTGGGCCACTTCGCGATCCAGGGCCAATGCTTCGATTTCACGATGCGCAGTGGTGATCAGGGTGCCGCCCGGGGTCTCGTACAGGCCGCGGCTCTTGATACCGACAAAGCGGTTTTCCACCAGGTCGATGCGGCCGATGGCATTGCGCGCGCCGATCTCGTTGAGCAGTTCGACAATCTGAACCGGCTCCAGGGGCATACCGTCGACGGAGACCGGCTTACCTTCAACGAAGCCGATTTCGACGACTTCTTCCCGGTCCGGCGCTTCCTGGGGAGAGCGGGTCATCACCCATGTGCTGGGCAGCGGCGCATTGTTGGCGTTCTCGAGCTCGCCGCCTTCATGGCTGATGTGCCAAAGGTTGCGGTCGCGGGAGTGAATCTTCTCGCGGCTGGCGGCGACCGGGATGCCATGCTTCTCGGCGTAGTCGAGGCAGTCTTCGCGGGATTTAAGGGTCCACTCACGCCATGGCGCGATGACTTTGAGATCGGGCGCGAGTGCCTGGTAGGCGTGCTCAAAGCGAACCTGGTCGTTACCCTTGCCAGTGCAGCCATGCGCGACTGCTTCTGCGCCTTCGGCCAGTGCGACGGCAACCTGGTGCTTGGCGATGACGGGCCGCGCGATCGAGGTGCCGAGCAGGTACTTGTGCTCGTAAATAGCACCGGCACGCACGGTCGGATACACGTACTCGCGCACAAATTCATCGCGCAGGTCGAGCACCACAGCCTTCTTCGCGCCGGTGGCGTAGGCCTTTTTCACCACTTCGTCCAGATCTTCGCCCTGACCTACATCGGCAATCATGGCGATTACATCCATGCCGTAGTTTTCATTGAGCCAGGGAATGATGATCGAGGTGTCGAGACCACCTGAGTATGCGAGAACAACTTTCTTTGCCATGCGAAACTCCTTTTCGGGGGCTAATAGCCCACGCTATTCAGTTCATTACGGCACGACTTTAGTCGTGCCGTAACGTGTGCAAGTAGGTTGGGCTTTAGCCCCGGTCGTACTCTTATCCTGACCGGAGCCGCCGGCAAATGTGAGATGTACCCCACTCAAGCCAAACGCGGCTTGAATGGGCCACCCGCGCACGGCACCAGGGATTCGCAGCTTCACCCAGCACTGCTATCGGGTTGCGGGGCTGGCCATGCCGCCGCCCAGCAGGAGCACCATCAACGCTTTCTGGGCGTGCAGACGGTTTTCCGCTTGCTCGAAGACGACCGATTGTGGCCCGTCAAGCACCGCATCGGTTACCTCGGCGTTACGATGCGCGGGCAGGCAGTGCATGAAGACAGCCCGCGGCGAGGCATGCGCCATCAATGCTTCGTTCACCTGGTAGGGCTTGAAGATCGGCTGACGCTTGGTCACTTCGTGCTCAAAGCCCATGCTGGTGCACACGTCGGTGTAGACCGCGTCGGCGTCGCGCACCGCGGCGACCGGATCATGGGTCAATGTGAGCGTCGCGCCCGATTCCTCCGCCAGCTTGCGGGCCTGAGCCGTGATCTCATGCTTGGGCATGTAGCCTTTCGGCGAGGCCACGGTGCAGTGCGCGCCCAGCAGGGCAGCGGTCAGCATCAATGAGTGACAAACATTGTTACCGTCTCCCACATAGGTGAAGCGCACGCCCCGGGCGGTGCCAAACCGCTCTTCAATGGTCATGAAGTCGGCCAGCGCCTGGCAGGGATGCTCCAGGTCGCTGAGCGCATTGATGACCGGCACACGCGAGTATTCCGCCATCTCGGTGATGGTTTCATGAGAGTAGGTCCGCAGCACGATCAGGCTGACCCAGCGTTCCACATTGCGCGCGATGTCAGCGAGCGACTCACGTTCTCCAAGAGGCGACTGTGTCTGATCCACAAACATGGCCGAGCCGCCCAGCGTATTCATGCCCGCCTCGAACGTGAGACGCGTGCGCAGCGAGGCCTTCTCGAAGAACATGACCATCTGGCGCGCATCCAGCGAGTACCGGTAATCGGAAGGCGATGCCTTGATGGCGTGCGCCAGTTCCATGATGGAGGCGATCTCAGACGGTGAAAGGTCGGAGATGGAGCACAGGTCGCGGCCGGCAAGGGTGACGGTGGCTTGAGAAAGCATCTGGCTGTCCTGGTGCAGTGCGTGTTCTTCGCTGATCAAAGTCTTGCTAGCCATGGTGAGCTCCCCCTGTATTTTGATGCGCTGCTGCGAACGAAGGCGCGACCGCGGCGGCTTCACTCAAAAATTCGTTCAGCGCAGAAACGGCGGTGTCGACATGCTGGCGGCCCATGATGTAGGGCGGCAAAAAGCGAAGAACGGTTTCGCTGGTTCGGTTGATGAGGATGCGCCGCTCCAGCATGTTCGCGACTGCCTGTTTTGCCAGTTCCGCGGAGTTCAGCTCGATCGCCAACATCAATCCCAGGCCACGCACATCCACCACGCTCTCATGCCTGGCGGCCAGCTCATGTAACTGCTGCGTGAAATATGCGCCGGTCTGTTGGATGTTACCCAGCAAACCCTCTTTCTCGATGGTGTCGATCACCGCGTTAGCGACGGCACAGGCTAACGGGCCGCCGCCGAAGGTGGTGCCGTGCAGGCCGGGGTGAATGGCGCGGGTGGCTTCTTCAGTGCAAAGCATGGCGCCGAGCGGCAGACCGCCTGCCAGTGGCTTGGCCAACGTGGTCACATCCGGCTGGATACCAAAGTGCTGATAGGCGAACCACTTTCCGGTGCGTCCCAGGCCAGACTGAATTTCATCCGCAATCAACAGCGCGCCGGTTGAGCGGGTGAGTTCGCGTGCGGCGGCGAAGAACTCCTGCGATACAGGACGAATGCCGCCTTCGCCCTGCACGGATTCAATCAGGATCGCGCAGACGTCGCTCGAAAAGCTGGCCCGCAGATGCTCCACGTCATTGAAGCGAACGAAGTCCACACCCGGAATCAGCGGCTGGAAGGGCTCACGATACTTGTCTTTGTGGGTGGTGGAAACGGAACCCATCGTTCGTCCGTGAAAGCTGTTCTCCAGCGCGAGAAAATGGGTGCCGAGAGGCTGGCCTTCACTCCGCTTGAGGGCCGACCAGGCGCGGGCCAGCTTCATCGCGGCTTCCCATGCTTCGGTGCCGCTGTTACAGAAGAAGACGCGGTCCATACCTGAACTCTCGGTAAGGCGCATGGCCAGCTCAGCCTGGCCTTCATGGAAATACAGGTTGGACATGTGCACCAGCTTGCGGCTCTGCTTCTGGATGGTCTCCACAATGGCCGGGTGCCCGTACCCGAGCGCGTTCACGCCAATGCCGCTGAGCAGGTCGAGATAGCGGTGGCCGCGGTCATCGATCAGATCCATGCCTTCGCCATCGACGAACATGATTGGATTGCGCTCGTATGTGGGGAGCAGCAGCCGGGCTTCGGCTGCCTTGATTTCTTCAAAATTCATGCCACCATAACCTCAGTTCCTTGAAGTACCCGGGTCGAGCACAAATCGGGGAGTACCGATGCTGCATCCGCGGGCAGAATGCGTACGCGTTTCACACCCGCCAGCAGCGCTTCGCGGCAGGCGTGCAACTTGGGCAGCATGCCTCCGCTGATCACTGCATCCTGGGTTAGACCGGCGATCTGGTCCACGGTCAACCACCGCATCACCTCACCATTCGCGCCGCGCACGCCAGGTACGTCGGTAAGAAAGACGAGCGCGTCTGCCTGGCAGGCGACCGCACAGGCCGAGGCCATCTCATCGGCGTTGATGTTGTAGTACTCGCTGTCGAAGCCGAGGGCGAGGCTGGAAATGACCGGCACGGCTCCCAACTTCCAGATAGCTTCGAGCCAGCGCGTGTCCGACGCTACGATCTCCCCGACAAACCCGAGGTCAGGGGTAGTGCGCTTTTTGCGCGCGCGAAAAATCAGGCCATCCCCGCCAGTAAGGCCCATGCCGGCCTGCCCGTGGCTGCCCAGAGCGGCTACCAGCTCCTTGTTGACACGGCCGCCAAGCACCATGAGCGCTGCGTCACGCGTTTCAGCATCGGTGATGCGCAATCCGGCGATGAACTCGCTCTGTTTGCCCATCTGCTTGAGCGTGCGCGTCAGTTGCGCGCCGCCCCCGTGGACCACGGCTACTTCGTTGCCATCCCGGGCGAGGACGGCGATGGCGCGCGCACAACCGTGGAGCAGGGTTGCATCTTCAAGCGCGGAACCACCTAATTTGACCACAAATCTCATGCCAGTCCCTCCGCTTCATCCCAGCCGAACATCAAATTCATGTTTTCTACTGCCTGCCCGGCTGCGCCCTTAAGCAGGTTATCCAAACACGAGACGATCACACATCGTCGCCCATCCTTCGCCAACTGAAAGCCAATGTCACAGTAATTGGTACGTACCGAATACTGAATCTGCGGCAGGTGCGCGCTGCCTCTCCCTGTCTTGCCGGGGCTGAAGATGCGCACCAGCGGGCTGGCCGCGTAGAAGTCGCGAAAGCATGCATCCACTTCTTCTACCTGCTTCGGCTCAGTAAAGGAGATATAGATGGTGGAGAGAATTCCACGGGGAATCGGCAGCAGGTGCGGCGTGAAGATGATCTGCGACTCCTCCAGCTCCAATTGCTCCAACATTTCACCCATGTGGCGATGGCCGAACACTCCATAAGCCGATAGATTGTCAGCCGCATACATGAAGTGCGTCCCCGGCGTAGGCGCCTTGCCTGCGCCCGAAACGCCCGACTTGCTGTCGCAGATGATGCCGCGGTCAAGATCGACCCAGCCGGCCGCAACCAGCGGTTTCAACCCCAGGATGATTGAAGTGGCGTAGCAGCCCGGGTTAGCTACCAGCTGCGCCTTGCGAATGCAGTCACGGTGGAGTTCCGGTGAGCCATAGACGCTCTTGTTCTGGATCTGTTCCGCGTGGGCCGGGTTTTCATCCTCAAACTTATAAATTGCACGGTTCTCGTGCCCCCGCAAACGCCAGGCGCCGCTCAGGTCGATTACACGCAACCCGCGGGCCAGCGCCTCGGGCACCCAGTTGCGCGACTGTTCGTGCGGTGTCGCTAGAAACAGCAGTTCTACCTGCCGCTCCTGCAACAGGTCCCACGAAAATGGTTCGACCATGAGGTCGGCGCTTCCGTTGGGCCCGGCTAACTGCGGATGCAGGTCAGTCAGGCGAACGGGTTGCGGATCGCGGCCGACAAATACCGGCGGCCTGCCCCGCAGCCCCGGGTGATGCAGCAGCAGGCGTGCGAGTTCCATGCCGGCATATCCGCTCACTCCGGCAACGGCGGTTTGGATGGAGCCTTTGGTTATCAACCGATCATCACTTCCAGGCGATCCCGTAGCAGGGAAGCCTTCTTCTGGTCAGGGCAGATGATGAGTACGGTGTCATCTCCCGCGATCGTGCCGACGACTTCGGGCCAGTCTTCCCCGTCGATCGCCAGCGCGACTGGCTGTGCACTGCCGCCCGTGGTACTCAGGACCAGTTGGTTCATGGCCTGCTTGACCCGCAGGCCGAAGCTGCGCAACATTTCTCCAGTGCTGGGCAGGGCATCGTCTTCCACCACGCCGTTCGGGGCTGCGTAGCCATTGGGTCCCTTGTAGAGATGCAGTTCGTGGATATCCCGGGAGAGTGTGGCCTGGGTCACCTCGAAGCCGCGCTTCACCAGCCGCCGGCGTAGTTCATCCTGGCTGGCGATGGGGGTACCAGAAACGAGTTCCCGAATTGCGCTGTGCCGGTCTTGCTTCATTCGTCCTCGGGCACTCGGGCAAGTGCGGTGCTGTGAATTTCTGCCCTCAATGGCAGAGCGCGGCCGATGGCCGCGCCCGGTATGCATAAAAATACATCAACATGTATAAATATACAGAGTTTCCCTGTCAACGAACGGATGCTTTTTTATCCCAATATTTACTCCCGGGACTACACCCCGGAACTGCGAAATAAAATCGCCACTTTTGTTACGGTCGCCGGGTAAGTGCAAAAGAAAATGTAAGCACGGGATGCCGGTGACGGGAACGGGGATTATAGTTACGTATGGGTTCCTTTGCTTCAGACAAGCCGCAGCGCGGCGTCCCAGCCAATCTTGTCGATTCACGCTTTGACCACGACTCGTGTGGCGTGGGTTTTGTCGCTACGCTGCGCAATATACCCTCGCATGAAATCCTGACCCAGGCGCTCACCGCACTGGCCCGGCTGGCCCATCGCGGCGCCATTGCGGCCGACGGCAAGAGCAGCGACGGCGTGGGCATCATGACCGCGATCCCGCGGCAGTTTCTTCTGTCTTCCGCCAGTTTTACGCTCCCTGAAGACGCCCCGCTGGGTGTGGGCGTGATCTTCTTTGCGGATAAGTCGGGAACTTGCGAAAAAGCGCTGGAGCAGGCATTCGCCGCGCACCAACTGGATGTGCTGGGCTGGCGTGTGGTGCCCACCCGCGAAGAGATCCTGGGCGAGATCGCTTTATCCAGCATCCCCATTATCCGGCAAGTACTGATCACGTCGAAGGACCCCGCCAACTTCGAACGGCGGTTGTACCTGGCGCGCAAGCATTTTGAACGGGCCGGCGAGCTCTCAGTGGAGACGCGCTCGGCGTACGTTTGTTCGCTTTCGTCCCATTCCATGGTGTACAAGTCCATGTGCGCCGGTCGCTTGCTGGCGGATTTCTATCCCGACCTTGCGGATTCGGCCTATGTGACGCCGTTCGCCATTTTTCACCAGCGGTACGCGACCAATGTCGCGCCCTCGTGGGATCGCGCACAGCCTTTGCGCATGCTGGCGCACAACGGAGAAATCAATACCGTCTGGGGCAATCGCGGCCGCATGGACGCTCGCGCAGCCACGATCCCCCAGGAATGCCACCCGATCCTAACCAAGGACGGTTCCGATTCCACCAGCCTTGATGAGGTCGTCGAGTTGCTGGCCCGCAACGGCCGCAGTGTCGCCGAAGCGGTAAGAATGTTGCTGCCCCCCGCCGGCCGCGAGAAGGAATCAGCCTTTCTGCACTACCACGCCGATTGCGTAGAACCGTGGGATGGCCCGGCAGCGCTGGCATTTGCCGATGGGGAACTGGTGGGCGTGGCCCTGGACCGCAACGGTCTGCGTCCGTGCCGTTACTTCCTCACCGACGATGCATTGGTGGTTGCCGGCTCAGAGGCCGGTCTGGTCGATCTCGATCCGGAAAAGATCATTCATAGCGGCCGCCTCGGTCCCGGCGAGATGCTGGTGGCCGATCTTGCCGCACACCAGTTACTGGAAGATGAGCGCCTGCTTAAGGAATTCGACCGCTTTACCGCCTATGCCGCGCTGGTCGAGGACACACCGCTCGAGGCAGCTGCATTTACGCCGGGTTTGGAAGACCTGACCCAGGTGCAGCAGGTATTCGGCTATACCCGGGAAGACGTGCGCATGATGCTGGCTCCCATGGCCAGCGAGGGCAAGGATGCTGTCTGGTCGATGGGCGACGACACGCCGCTGGCGCCGCTGGCCCATGCGCCGCGGCCCGTTTATGCATTTTTTCGGCAACGCTTTGCCCAGGTGACCAATCCGGCAATCGACCCCGTGCGCGAGTCGATCGTGATCCAGTTGCACACGCGCCTCGGACCGTGGCCGCCCCTGCTCGACACGCGGGCACGCATTCCCGGCCTTTCACTCCCTTCTCCCTTCTTGTCATTGGGGCAAATGCACTCCCTGCGCAACCGGGAGCATGCATTGGCGGACGAAATGCCGCTGGCGGTGCTGGATGCCGTCTTTACCCCTTCCTGCAATCTGCGCCAGGCGATCGACGATCTGTGCGCGCGGGCGGTGGAGTTGGTGCGTGGCGGCGCAGCCATTTTGTTGCTCAGCGATCGGGCGATGGCGCAAGCCACCGGGCGGGCAGAGCTGCTGCCCATCCCCATGGCCTTGCTCACGGGAGCGGTACACAACACCCTGGTGAACGCCGGTGTGCGCACCAACGTTGGGCTGGCGGTCGAAGCAGGCGATTGCCGTGATCTTCACCACGCCGCGGTTCTGTTCGGGTACGGCGCGGGCGCGGTCTGCCCCTGGCTGGCGCTCGAAACAGCGCGCAACCTGGATGCGGAAAAGGGCGAGGCGAACATGCTGCATGCCTTCGACCTGGGTCTGGCCAAAATCATGTCGAAGATGGGCATTTCGGTGCTCGATAGCTATCGCGGCGCGCATTTGTTCGACATTCTCGGGCTCGACCACGACGTGGTAGAGCGTTGCTTTCCCGGGACACCATCGCCCATCGGCGGCGTCGGCTTTGCCCACCTTGAAGCTGCGTTACGCGATATATGGGCAGCCGGTCAGGAAGAGGATACTCAACCCGCCCTGGTGAATGCAGGACCCAAGGAAGGTCAGCCGCCCGCAGGAACGACGCAGCAGTCGGTTGCGCCGCACCAGGCCAAGACTCTGCCGGATTACGGCTGGGTGCGCTTCCGCAAAGATGAACATGCTGAGCCGCATGGCTGGCAGCCGCAAACCGTCAAGGCGTTGCAGGTAGTCGCTGGCACGGCCCGCGGCGCGGCGGCACTGAATGTGGTGCCGGCACAGGCATGGACGGCCTTCACCACCCAGGCCGTAGAAAGCAAGCCGACCGTTTTGCGGGACCTGCTGGAGATTCGTCCGGCAGCTGCTCCGTTGCGCTTCGAACAGGTCGAGGCGGCGCACGGCATCATGCACCGTTTCGTTGCGTCTGCCATGTCGCTGGGTTCCCTGAGCCCTGAGGCACACCAGACCATCACTGAGGCGATGAACCAGATTGGCGCGCGCTCGAACACCGGCGAAGGTGGCGAAGACCCAGCAGTGTATCCGAGCTATCCGGGCGCACCCGCGATCCTGAACAACAAGGTCAAGCAAGTGGCGTCGGCCCGGTTTGGCGTGACGACGGAGTACCTCGCGAACGCGGAAGAGATCGAGATCAAGATCTCCCAGGGATCGAAGCCTGGCGAAGGCGGCCAACTCCCGGGCCACAAGGTCACGGAGTTGATCGCGCGCCTGCGGCATGCACAGCCCGGGGTCACGCTGATCAGCCCGCCGCCGCACCACGACATCTATTCGATCGAAGACCTGGCGCAGCTGATCTTCGATCTCAAGCGCGTCAACCCGCGCGCGGCGATCGGGGTCAAGCTCGTCTCCGGCTGTGGTGTGGGTACGGTCGCGGCTGGTGTAGCCAAGGCCTATGCCGACTACATCGTCATTGCCGGTCACTCCGGTGGCACCGGCGCATCGCCGCTTTCGAGTATCAAGTATGCGGGCAATCCCTGGGAGCTTGGCCTGGCAGAGGCGCAACAGGTGCTGATGCAAAATGGCCTGCGTGGTCGCGTCCGTTTGCGCTGCGATGGTGGGCTGCGTACCGGCCGCGACGTTTTGATCGCAGCCCTGTTGGGCGCTGATGAGTTTGCCTTCGGTACGGCAGTGCTGGTGGCGTTGGGCTGCGATATGGCCCGGCAATGCCACCTGAACACATGCCCAACCGGCATCGCGACACAACGGCCTGACTTGCGCGCAAAATTCCGTGGGAAGCCGGCGAATGTGGTTCGCTTCTTCGAGGAGCTGACGCGCGATCTGCAAACGTTGATGGCCAGTCTGGGATTGCCTTCGCTGGAAGCGGCGACCGGTCGCGTGGATTTGCTGGAGCAGGTGAGTGCTGCCGGTGGTCTTGACTTGCGCGCTCTCCTGGCGCCGGCGGCTGAAGGGCATGTGCGCTGGCAGGGGCAACGCAATCGGCGTCCGACGGATCACGCGGCAATTGATAACGCCTGGGTACAGCCTGCGCTGACAGCGCGGGCCGCGGGGCAGCCGTACTCCGTAGAAGCGACCATTGCCAACGAGCACCGCACCCTGGGTGCGCGCCTGGCCGGGGAACTGGTCTGGCACGGGCTGCACAAGAAAGACACTCCGTTGAACTTCCAGTTGACCGGCGTTGCCGGGCAATCGTTTGGCGCCTTTGCCATCCCAGGTATGCGCCTGGTGCTGGACGGCATGGCGAATGACTTCGTGGGCAAGGGCCTCTGTGGCGGCGAGCTCATCCTGCGCGGCCAGGGTCGCGCGGCGCGTGAAAGCGAACTGCACGTGATCCTTGGCAACGTCGCGCTGTACGGCGCAACCAGCGGTTCGCTCTTTGCTGCGGGCCGGGCCGGCGAGCGATTCGCGGTACGCAACTCGGGTGCTCTGGCTGTGGTCGAAGGCATTGGTGATCACGGCTGTGAATACATGACAGGCGGGTTAGTGGCCGTGCTGGGATCCACCGGTCAGAACTTTGGCGCCGGGATGACCGGCGGGCTTGCCTGGGTGTTCGACGAAGACGGCAAGTTCGTGAAGCAGGGCCGTTATCACGCCAGCTTTCTAGTGCCAGAGCCGTTGGGGCAGCTTGATCTGGAGGCGGGCGAAGAACTCCGTCAACTGATCGCACTGCATGCAGAGAAGTCGGCCAGCACACGAGCAAAGTGGATCTTGTCTGACTGGGCGAATCTCGCTCCCAAGTTTGTACGCTTGACACCCATTCCGCAGGCCTAGCAAAAAAACCGAGCGTGGGGGGACGCACGTCTCACCACCCATCTCCGCTGCGACCACAAAGCCCTAATCCCTGGACGCACGTCTCACCACCCATCTCCGCTGCGACCACAAAGCCCTAATCCCTGGACGCACGTCTCACCACTCATCTCCGCTGCGACCACAATGACCTAATCCCTGGACGGGTGCCCCATGCTCGCCGACTCCGGCGTGCGTGGGTTGAA
>CAZZVD010000002.1:0-62731 GCA_964657465.1 uncultured Acetobacteraceae bacterium
TTTTCGCGAGATGTGGGATTCCAAGGCTGTCCACCGGCTACTCTCCCCTGGAAACCGCTTTTGAACGACGGTGGTATACACCTACCACTCAGGGGCAGAGGTTGGTGGAATCCCACACCTCGCGAAAAACGAGCGAGATGTGGGGCACCCATCATCTGTTACGGGCGTTACGGGACGGGCGGTGAGAAGTGCGGAGACCAATAGAAAAGGCCATGCCCAGGGGGATGGCCTTTTCTGTAGCTGTTCTCTGTATACCCGGGCGCCGGCTCAGCAGCCCTTTTTGCACTTGGCCAAAATCGCTACCTGCAACCGCTCGCGCAGGCCCTCGGGTAGTTCGTAGACCTCGTGGTTGCGGTAGATCTCAATCGTCTTCTGCGTAGTGCGCAACGTGATAACGC
This sequence comes from uncultured Acetobacteraceae bacterium, assembly GCA_964657465.1. Classification (GTDB taxonomy): domain Bacteria; phylum Acidobacteriota; class Terriglobia; order Terriglobales; family Acidobacteriaceae; genus PALSA-350. The sequence goes on from CAZZVD010000002.1 coordinate 399, forward strand.
AGTGATCGCACCCGTCGAGATGCATTTGCAGGTCGGCTACCAGTCCGGTGGGCACCTGGTTGTCAAGAAAATCACCGAGTTGCGCCAGAAACTCTGAGCAGTTCATTTGGTCCCATCCTCATTCTTACGGAAGTAGCGGCTCAACCGCTCCCGCAACTGCAGCCGCGCCCGTAAGAGCCGCGACTTGACTGCTGGCACGCTCAGACCGAGCGTTTCCGCAGTTTCTTCCGTCGAAAGGCCTTCTACATCGCGCAAAACGAACACTACGCGAAACCCCGGCGGCAAGCCCTGAATCGTTTTGCGGAGAATCTCGGCCAGCTCCGATTGCCCGTACATCATTTCGGGATCGGGTCTCCACTCGGCGAGATCGCGGGGCATTGAGCCTTCTTCCGTCTCAACATCCTCGTCGATCGACACCATGCGTCCGGTGCGCCGCTTGCGCAGACGCATTAGGGACTCATTTACCGCAATCCGGACCAGCCATGTATAGAATTTCGAGTTGCCCTGGAACTGTTCCAGCTTCTCGTACGCTTTTAGAAAGGCATCCTGTACCACATCTTCCGCATCCTCTCGGTTTTGCGTGATGTGTTGTGCGATGCGAAATACCTGGCGATCGTACTGTTTCACCAGCTGTTCGAAGGCTTGTACATCGCCCCCTCGCGCACGGTTAACCAGTAGGATGTCAGGGTGAACTTCTTCAGTCCCTGTTGCTTGGATGATGGGCATGTCAGTCGGGTTCAGAAATTCGGCCTTTCCACAGCATTCTCCAGTGGGCGCTTGTGCGAATGCGGGCAAGGGAGAGGGGCATCATTGCTTAACCGTTTCGGGAGCAACTCCGCATCCCCCTCATACTAAATGGGCATGGCGGCACACGGCAAAATGCGTAATCTGCGAATAGGGTGAAGTCACGGCTCCGACCAAAGTGCATGCCGGCCTGATGATCATTCGGGCGGGTTTCGGCCTGGTGGTAGAAGGTTGTAAAACGATACGCACCGGCGAGCCAGAAAGCGAACGCTGCCGTGTTTGACTGGGTTCCTGACAGGTTTGACAGGGCGGTAAACCATACCCGCAACCTAATTTTCCGCTTAGAGTCTTATTAGAGCAGAAATGCCGCACGCCACACGAGCAGGCAGGGAAGTGACACAGTGGCGATAGCAATGAAGCGAAAAACGACTGCTGTATTACGAACGACTTTGCCTTGGATGGTTTTGCTTGCGGTGAGCGGGGTGCCCGCCCTGTCGCAAACAAGCCAGCCCGCCCATAAGCACGCGCCGGCACAACACCATGCAGGCACAACGACCACAAAGAAGACGGCCGCGGTTCATGGCAAAGCCACGGGTTCCAAACCCCACGTGCGCCACGTAAAGACCCGGCGCAAGCCGCGCAGTGCACGCAGCATTGCGCGCAGCCGCAAGTTGCAACGGGCGTTCGTCGCCTCATCGCAGCTGCGGCCCATGGCGCAGGAGCTGACGACGATGCGCACACCGGCCGCTTACACCGGCGTAACCAACTACGCGCGCTCGCATACCGGCGAAGCGGCGTCTGCTGCTTACCTGGCCCTGGGCCACGCGTACCTGCAGGATCGCCGCTATGCGGAAGCAGCCAGCAGCTTTCAAAAAGCGAATGCCGCGGGAACCACCCTGGATGATTACGCTGATTTCCTGGCCGCTCAGTCCTTGATGGAAGCGGGCAAGCTCGCGGATGCAGAGACGCTACTGAAAAACTTTGCCACGAAATATCCAGACAGCATTTTTGTCGATCGCATGCCGGTGATGATTGCAAACCTTTCTTTGCAGCAAAATGATGCAACGACTGCGCTCAATGTGTTGCAGGCGCATGCAGCAGACGATGCGGCAAAACACGCAGACTTTCAATTGGCACTGGCCCGCGCCCAACAGATGAGTGGGAGCGTGGAAGAAGCTTCACGACTGTATCGCCATATTTTTCTCGGTTTCCCTCTCAGCAATGAAGGCGCGCAAGCCAAAGCGCAGCTGGCGATCCTGGGCGCGACGCCGCCGCTCACCGCCGCAGAACGCAGAGCGCTCGCGGACGCGCTCTATGCCGGGGGACGCTACAACGACGCGGGGGACGAATACCGCGCGCTGGCGAATGATTCTCAATCGGATGCAAAGGCACGGAGCGCGCTGCTGGTGGCAGCCGCTGCGTGTGACTTCAAGAGCAAGCGGCTCAGCAAGGAAGCAGTCGAGGCATTGCCTGATTCAGCCGATGAGAGTGGAGCCCGCCGCATGTACCTGGCCGTCGAGCTGGCGCGCAGCCACGACGACAGCGGTGCCCAACAATCCCTGGTCACCCAGATGGAACAGCGTTTCCCCTCCAGCCCGTGGTTGGCGGAAGCGCTCTACACCTCGGGCAACATGTACCTGCTGCGTAAGGATTATCCGCAGGCGATCATTTACTTCAACGAGCTGGCCACGCGGTTTCCCGATCATCATTACGCGCCCAGCAGCCACTGGAAAGCGGCGTGGTTGAACTATCGGCTGGGGAACTACTCCGCCGCGGCGGTGATGTTCGACCAGCAGATTGCGAACTATGCTGGCGGCAAAGAAATACCCGCTGCGCTCTACTGGCGCGGTAAGCTCTACGCCGAACAGGAGCATCAGCCCGCGATGGCCGCGGCTTACTACCAAACGGTTTCGCGCACGTTTGAACATTACTACTACGCGCAGATGGCACGCGTGCGGTTAGCCGAGCTGGGCGTCGTGGCGCCGGCAGACGTAGCGATGTTGAACAACATCCACCGGGAAGAAATTCCTGCGCTGACGGACGATGTGCCGCAGGACGATGAACATGTGATCAAGGCGCGGCTGTTGGCCAACGCGGGGTTGAACGAATTTATCCCGCTCGAGATTCAGGCCGCGGACGGCAGCGAGCAGTGGGGCGCTTTTGCCGAAGCCGATATCTACGCTTCGGATGGTGAGATTTACCGGGCGATGCGCGTGCTCAAGAAAGCGCTTCCGTTCTACGCTTCGGCGCCGATTGAGAGCATCCCGATGGGCTGCTGGAAAATTCTGTTCCCTCAACCATACTGGAGCGCGATTCAACAGCAAGCTGCCAGGAACGGGCTCGACCCATACATGGTGGCCTCACTGATTCGGCAGGAATCAGAGTTCAACCCCGGCGCGATCAGCGGCGCGAACGCGTGGGGCCTGATGCAGTTATTGCCTTCGGTGGGCCGCTCCCTGGCCAGGGAAGAAGGCATTCGCCACTTCAACGAAGGCGAACTGCTGAATCCTGAAACCAACATTCGCCTCGGTACGCGTTACCTGAAGCAGACGCTCGACAAATTCTCCGGCGAGGCCGCCTATGCCTTTGCCGCTTACAACGCGGGCGATAGCCGCGTGACCGATTGGCAATCCATTGGGAAGTACCACGGACTGGACGAGTTTGTGGAATCGATTCCGTTTACTGAGACCCGCGACTACGTGCAGGCCATTCTGCGCAACGAAGCGATTTATCGTGAGTTGAACAAAGCCCGCCCGGCCGCGAAGGATATGCAGGCCAGCGAAGTGCGGGGGGGCGCTAGTGGCGCGGCTCCGGCCACTTCGAATACCATGGCGCAAGGCAAGCCAGTGGTCACGCAGCCGTAGTGTATGCATGTTTGGTGCGCCAGCGAAAGGAATTCATGCAGGCGGACGAAACGTGGATTGACGAAAGAGTGGCACGCCGAAAGAATGAGCCATGTTTGGTCGGCGGCCAGGAGAGTGCAGGGCATTTCATTTGACCGCGGCAGGTGACTCAGCCAATGGGTAAGTATTCGCAGGAGAGGTTCCCCCGGCTTGCGATTGTGGGCTCGCACGGAAGACAGCAGGACGTAAGGCCGGCGGCAGATCGCTGGTGGGCCTCTGAGCGCACCTTTGCGTTGCGCTCCGGCGATGGGGAAAATAGCCCCACTGGCTGCTACAGCGAGAGCAATCCTCGTATGGCGGTCATGCCAGACTCATCGCGTGGCTGGCTGGCGACCGCGCTCTTCACCCTTTGGCGCAAGGTAGCGAGCTATTTCGCCACGCCGGATTCACTGCGACGCCCCGCGGCCGTGCTCTCATTCCGGCGCCATGCGTTGCGCGGTCACCATGTTCGCCCGGAGTTTGCCGGCGAGACCTTCGCCAGCAAAAAGAACAATGGCAGTTTCCATTGGAGCCATGAGGAAGAATCGCCACGGGAGGGTGGCCGAGGATAAGCAACGCACGATCGAGCAAGCGACAGTCAGAAAAGAAAGTGTTCCTGCACGCTACATAACAAGTGGTGGACCGCACTTCACAGGATCGCACAGGAGGAATGGCATGTTGACGGATCTTGAGTTGCTTGGTGAGTGGATTCCAGAGCAAATGGAACCCGGAACCTTGTTTGTGCTGGAGAACACGGGAGCGATGGGCGAGGCGAACAACCCATACGTCGCTGTGCTGGCGTGCCCGCAATGCGGCGCGCTGGGACTGATCACGAAAACCCAGTATGTTGGCATGGAATCGATGATCTGCGGTTCCGACAATTGTTCCTCGGAGTACTACCTGAACGACGAAGGCATCGAGTACCGCAAGCCGCACTAAGCGAAAGGTGCAGTGAGTTGAGCAACAGGTGCCCTGTTCTTCCAACGCAGTTGGTTGGGGAAGCAGGGCATTTTGCTGTTTGCGCAGAGGGCTTGCCAATTGCATGATGGGGAAGGAAGGGAAGTGTATGCGCACGCCGCTTTATCAGGTCGATGCTTTCGCCAGCCGCCCGTTCCAGGGAAATCCTGCTGCGGTCATGCCGATGAAGCAATTTCCGGCGGATTCGACGATGCTGGCAATTGCGGAAGAGAACCATCTTTCGGAGACCGCCTTCCTGGTGCCTGAGGCTGGCGAGTATCGCCTGCGCTGGTTCACTCCCATGGTTGAGGTGCCCCTTTGCGGGCACGCCACGCTGGCGTCTGCCGCCGTGGTGATGGAGCGGCTCGAGCCTGGCCGCACGCGAGTTGTTTTCCATACCGCCAGTGGTGCGTTGACGGTGAGATCCAATGTGAGCAATGGGGGCGCCGGGTATGTGATGGATCTGCCGGCACGCCCGTCTCAACAGATCGAGACGCCCGTGGGTCTGGCTGCAGCGCTGGGGATTGTTCCCCGGGAGGTGTGGTCGAACGAATTCAATTACCTGGCTGTTCTGGAGGATGCCGATGCCGTGCGGCATCTTGCTCCGGACATGGCCGGATTCGCCGAGGTAGACCGGCCCGGAGTGATCGTGAGTGCTGTTGGCGATGGGGGTTACGACATGGTGAGCCGCTACTTCGCGCCAAAGAAAGGGATACCCGAAGACCCGGTGACCGGCGCTGCGCACTGCATGCTGGCGCCTTATTGGGCGGCGCGGCTGGGGAAGGCGGAGCTTCGGGCATTTCAGGCGTCTCGACGCGGCGGCGAGATGCTCTGCCGCCTCCTGAACGATCGCGTGGAGTTGGAAGGTGGCTGCGTGTTTTACCTGGAGGGTGCGGTGGAGCTTGGGGCCAGCCACCTGGGGTAAGCAGCCGTGAGCGTCGGGTTTTGAGTGCATTCCGGGGGCTATGCCATACTGAGGTGGCACGCCAGGATGCAGGCTCAAGGAGCCTTCATCCGCCCGCCCGGATGGCGAAATTGGCAGACGCAGCGGACTTAAAATCCGTAGCCCTTCGATGGGTGTGGGGGTTCAAGTCCCCCTCCGGGCACCATAGAAGACAGCTTGTAAGTCCTCAAAAATGAAAAGCTTATGAGATGCACAGTCTTTGCCGCTGGGCGGCATCTCGGTTCGAAAGACTATCTTCGGGTACAGAAACAGGTACAGTCCGCATCATCTTTATTTCCATAGATTAAGAGAGGCGGGCTTTTCTGGACATCGGCTGGTTATGTTTGACTTGCCTTACTTACGCTAGATTACGGGGTGCGTAGCGGATTATAGGGAATCGCCTGTCGAGGAGTCATCTGAGCCTCGCTGGCAAGTTCAGAGACCCGGGCGCTTGCCTTGAAATAGTATCAGCGGTTATTTCTAAATGCCTCATGCGGGTCGAGAATGTGAGAATCTTCAAAGTAAGCGTCCGAACTTCCCCTCTGGCGTAGGGCTGGGTTTCGAGCCTGAGCATAGCGTCATGGATCAACCAAAGGGAGTTGAACGTCTGTTCGTCAGCGCCTGGATTGTGGCGGCGGGCTGCGTCAGTTCGGCGAAGATGTTTCTGAGCAACTGGAGCGCATTCCGGCCACCTACAAGGTCATTCCAGCATGTGCGCCCGAAGTTTTGCCTGCGGGGCCTGCGAGCAAGTTGAAACAGAAGCTGTTAGCGCAGTGCCGATCTAGAATTATTTGGGATCATCTGGGCTGTTTTCATCCGGAGGTTGTTCCCATATTGCTTCCGGGTCTTCGTCACTGGCACGAGCACCCGGTCTGGGGAAGTCCTTACGTCACTCGATTTGGAGTACGCCATGGCTTCCATCCTTCTTCTAGATGACGGCCTCAACCTCTGAGGTGTACGGTCGGCCTCTATTTTGTCCCGAGAGAGATGTGATAGACCTGACCTTCGAGATTTTTAAGATCTAAAGTCCACGGTGTATGTTGATGGTGGACGTAGTAAAAGGCTAGGGATGACGCAACGAGTATCGACAGGGCTAACCCAAGCGGCCCGATCAACGGTGAAGCCGTAATGCCCACGAATACGCTCCTCATCTGCCTTGTACCTTAACGGCGCGAGAGCATCGTACTGAGGGGCGTCGGGTGTAGAAGATAAACTCGCGAAGGGGGCTGCGGGTGCTGAAAGGGCACGCTTCAACTCTCGGCATCTAGCCAAGCGCACCTGTTGCTTCCGCTGTGACCAAATGATCGCCATGCAAACAAATAGGATTTAGAGTATTCGAGGAGGTCGAAAAATATGGCATCAGTGCAGAGCGCAATCGCTTCGATGGTGAAAAATATTGAGGAGAAAACAGGCAAGTCTCTTCCGAACTGGATTAATCTTTCTCGATCATCCGGCTTCAGTAAGCACGGCGAAATCGTCGCGTGGTTGAAATCAAAGCATCAATTAAGTCACGGCTATGCCAACTTCATCGCGAAGGAATCGCTGAAAGACAATCCAGGTTCAGAGACCCCGAGCAGCTTGGTGGATGCGCAGTACGCAGGCGGAAAAGCAACGCTGCGGCCGCTGTACGAGAAACTGATTGAAACCGCGAAATCCCTCGGGACAGATATCGAAATCGCTCCGAAAAAGGCGAATGTAAGTGTCCGCCGCAACAAGCAGTTTGCCCTGCTTCAGCCGACGACACAGACGCGCATCGATGTTGGCTTGATACTGAAGGGGGTGAAACCGGCGGGCCGGCTCGAGGCTTCGGGTAGCTTCAATGCCATGTTTACCCACCGTCTTCGCGTCGAGACGATAAAAGACATCGATGTCGAGTTCAAACGTTGGTTGAAACAAGCCTACGACGAAGCATAGACTGACAACCGTCGCTCATGGTTGCTTTTGGACGGTGCCTGCGATGTAACTGGTAAAGCGTTGTGACGTCGCGGCTTGCGCAATCTGAAAATCGATGGCTAATCGACCGTTGGCCTGCTGGGCATAGGTGAAACGGAAGCGTGGAAAGCCGGCGGCGCCTTCCGTCGAAGTCATCACGACTTTAGCCGGAGATGAGCTGACCGACACGTTGAAGGTCAGAAAATGGCCCTCATTGTCAAATAGATCGGCGCGCTGCTTAAGTCCGTACAAATAGACGTACACGATGCTGCGGTAAGTAAATTCAGGCTTTCCCGCTTGCGCGGCGAACTGTTGCTGACTGGTAAACACAAGGACTTTGCCGTCCAGATCTTGTTTGAAGGTAAACTGTCCGGGACCCTCGCCGGCGAACCCTTTGCCGGTGCCCCCCCAGGTGCCCATGAGGAATTGCCAGTCCCGCCATTGATACATGCGATCGCGCGCCGTACGGTAAGACAGATCCTGGGCGTCTACCTTTGGGTGCGGTGCCTGGGCCGGACATGCCATTGCAACCAGCAGTGCAGCAAGAGTAATCCGTTTCATAGTTGCCTTTCATTCGCCAGCCAGTCACAGATCCAGGGTCGTAGAGTTGCGGTTGGGCAGTGTGCCTCGCTCATACGCTCGCTGGACGGTAGCGATCGATTCTGGTGTGTAGCGGCCGCTCAGTTTCGAACTCATGTCCGGCCGAGTGCGATACACGATTTCCTCAAGGTCCAGCAGGTGGCTGTGAAACGCAGCGGATAGGTCTTCAGCATGGCTGATCGCCGTTTCTCGGGCGATGTGTCGCGGGCCCAGGCTGGTGTGGGCGATCTCTGCAAACGACTGAAGTTGATGCTTTTTTAGCAGGGACGCGACCATTAGGTTTTTGCGGTCATTATGAATCTGTTGCGGTTCGTTAAAGGGGAAAAACATGTGGTAATTATGGCGATCACCGGTCACCGTGCGATAGGTGAGCATGGGAGTATCCGTCTCGCGTGCGGCGCGGACCAGATGCTTTTGGACAAAAAGCTCGAATTCCGGAACTGTCGGCATGTTCACATTCATCGATAGCTTTCGCCAGTAAGCACCGAAGCGAAAATAGCGCCTCTTGTTGAGAGGCGGCGCGTTGGTCACCTGGTCCCGATAGGCCAGGATTTTATCTGCCGCGGGCACGATGTATTTGTGGACGAAATCTTCAAACTCTGGCTCCACCCCCGGTTGCACGTAGAGATAAACAACGCGAAGATATCGTCCCAGATCATAGGGAACCTTCCCCGTCTCAGTCGCCGTCGCGCCGGTGTAGGACAACTCGGGCGCCACCAGGGCCACCGTTTTAGATTCCCCGAACTGCATACCGTAGAGGTGTTTAAAGCGTTGCCATGATTCCGAAGCAGGGTCGAGTTCGTCGTCTCCCTTGTCCAGAGCCCACTGCACGCGCAGGGGCATGATTTCGCTGTCGAGCTGATCGCCCAGGTTTTCAAAAGGAAACAACAGCGTGTACAAGTTGTCGCGCGCGGAGTCGCCGGTTTGATCTCTCAGGTAGCCTGCATTTGGGTTGTACTCCGACAGCTCGAGTTCGCAATCATCGAATGCATGATTGTGCAGATCGTAAGACATCTTGTGTGGGGCGGCGCCCGGAGGGCCAGGCTTGACCGCAGGAGGTTTGGGCTTTGTGAATCGTCTTTGCGCGGTAAGCCCAAACTGGGCTTGAACCGCTCCTCACGAGCCGCCGTCAGCCAGTTGCCGGAGCCGCGGCATAAGGTCCGAATTCGGACTGGGTACTGCCTTCTGTTTCTCAGGAACACTCTGACCCATTAGTCGGGAGGTTCCATATCCTAGAGCCGTCGTCGCAAGATGTAGAAAGGTTCGCCGTTTCATAGTCACGACCTTTGTTGGTGAGCAAAACATAACATACAAATATCCGCAGCAACAAAACAAAGTTTATTAATTACAATTTGCCCGCGCATCAACGAGCGGAGTCAATCGCTGTTGCTAAAGCACGAGACGCGAGTCACCATCGCGGCGAGTAAGTTTTGACTTGTCCAGGAACTCCAGCAAAGGGATGGCGTGCTTACGGGTTAACCCGGTCAGGTTTTTAAATTGCTGAACGTTGAGTGCCTTGCCTCTATAGGGCGCCAGCAGTGTGGCTAACCCTGAAACCGAGTCGTGGTGTAGGAACAGCGTGCCGTCTACCGGGATAAGAAGCCGCTCGCGCAACAGCGACGTCACCAGGGGCCTCACCGTCTGAGGGTCGAGACAGAGTTCTCCCAGAACTTCGGGAATGGAGCGCGCTGCCAGGGGAGATTTTTTGAAGGCAGCTAAAATGCTCAGTTGGATTCGCTTCTCCGCTACGCTTGCACCCACATGGTAGCCTGCCGGCGCGAGGAGGTCACCGGACACCCGCAACTTCTTATCCTGCATACCCTGAGCGACGATCGCGCCGAAAATCCCGGACGGCAGCTTACTACGATTGAGCAACTCTGCCTTTCGCACCGCTCCTTCGTGCGGCCGAGCCTTAAGCAGCTGGGCCAGGTGTTGATCGAAGTGTTCGATGGCTAAGTGGTAGTGCGAGCTGGTTATCAGGCATTCTCCGCCGATGAGCAGGAGCCGCTGTTTTTGGGTGAGCGACGGCAACAATCGCTGCTTTATCTCCTCCCCGGTGAGCAGCATCTCGCGGCAGGCCATGGACAGTTCGAGCCCCTGCATGCCTCGCCTTGCAGCGCGTTCGACTAACTCATCCGCGGGATCCTTGATCTCTTGTAACTGCCGCAGCCACTGGTAGTTGTGCAGCTTCTTGATGCCAGGTAAGGGTTGGGCTTCAATCACGATTCCACCCCCAATGGTTCCAACGGGCGACGGCTGCCGCAGCACAAAGCGGTCGCCGCGGGCAACCAGTATGGGGCTCATCAATTTCAATCTGGCGAGGCCGCGGCTTCCTGCCGTCAGGGAAGTCTGGCTGTAGAGATTGACCCGCGCCACCACGTCTGTCGCGAAGACGTGCAAGTGCACCATGCTGCGATGTTTGAGCGTGGTGGCTCCCGGCGAGAGCGAAAGCTCAACATCGATAAGGTCCAGGGCTGCGATGGAATGCGTGGATACTAAGGTGTCGCCGCGCCTTACCTGATCGCGCTCGACCCCGGAGAGATTGAGGGCGACCCTGGTGCGCGAAGCTACATGCTGTACATGGCTGGAGTGGACCTGGATATTTCTTACTCGTACCTCTTTCCCCGACGGCTCCAGCACCAGCGATTGCCCCCTCGTCAGCTGGCCTGAAACCAGCGTCCCGGTAACGACGGTGCCGGCGCCTGTTATCGAGAAGGAGCGATCGATGGGCAGGCGCGCCGGTTGCCCTAGCCCTTGCGAAGGCAGGCCATGGGCCACTTTGCGCAGCGCAGCCTTAAGCTCGTTCAGACCAGTCCGCTGCAGGCTGCTTACGTGCAGTATGGGGTTGTGACGGCAGTCGAGGAATGTTCCGGACAAGAATTCCTCCACGTTCGTGTGCACCGTCTCTAGCCGATCCGGGCTTACGGCGTCGATCTTGGTGAGGACGGTGATGCCGCGATCGATGCCAAGCAGGCTGCAGATCTCAAGATGTTCGACAGTTTGGGGGCGTATGCCATCGTCTGCAGCGATGACCAGAAGCACACAGTTGATGCCGCCTGCGCCGGCCAACATATTGCGCACGAATAACTTGTGGCCGGGCACATCGACGAAGCTAACGCGTAGCGGAGAGCCATCGTCGAGTGCGTCATCCAGGAAGGCAAACCCCAGATCGATGGTGATGCCGCGCGCCTTCTCTTCCCGATGGGTATCCGTGTCGATTCCAGTAAGCGCCTTCACCAAGCTGGTTTTGCCGTGGTCGATGTGGCCGGCGGTACCAACAACCAGGTAGGTTGGATCGGTTTGCTGATGATTGATCATGAAACTGACCGCGCGAGACCGATGGGATGGCTGTTACCGATGACGGTTTTCAAATGGTTGATCAGAAGAGCATCGGACTCCGGCGTTATGGTCCGGAGGTCCAGAGCTACTGAGCCCTTGTAAGTCCTTGAGACTACTGGTGGGTCGAGTGACCGCAAAGCAGACGCGAGCGCGCCCGCGGTCCATGTCGGGTGATCCACGATCAGCAGAACGGTTTCGAGAGTTGCCCCCGGAGTCGTTCCTCCTCCGATCAGACTCGTGTCCGGTTGCAAATAGATCGTTGCGCCGGTCGTGCTCAGCGAGTCCCTGATATTTTCGGCCCGTGCCTGTAATCGCCCCAGCGTCTGTTGCAACATCCGGCTGATGGGAATATCGGGAGTTTGAAAGTCGAGGTACTCCTGCAGCGTACTGTCCAGCGCGGCGTACACCATTTTATCGACGCGGAACGTACGCAGCATGGGGTTTTGGCGGATACTCTCTATGGAACGGGACTGGCCGACAACGATTCCACACTGGGGACCGCCCAGCAACTTATCGCCGCTGCACACCACGATATGTACGCCGGCTTTGAGGCCTTTGATCAAGGTGTCTTCCCCAGAGATGCCATAGTCCTCCAGAACCAGCAGGCAGCCAGTGCCCTGATCTTCAAAGAGAATCTTGCCGTGTTCCTTGCACAGGGCGGCCAGGTCGGCTGAGGAAGGTGATTCCACGAAGCCGGTCATGGTGAAATTGGCGGGATGCACCCGCAAGAGCAAAGCGGTCTCCTCGGTGATCGCCTTGGCGTAGTCAGAGGCGCGCGTGCGATTGGTCGTCCCCACCTCGCGCAGGATCGCGCCGGACTTCGCGAGGATGTCAGGAATACGGAATCCGCCGCCAATTTCCAGAAGTTCCCCACGGGAGACGATGGTTTCCTTGCCGTCGGAAAGAGAATTCAGGACCAGGAAAGTAGCCGCCGCACAGTTGTTCACGACGATGGCGCGATAATCCTCCAGGAAATCCTGCAGCGGCAGACCGGCATGTTGTGCGAGCACGCGAAGCACCAACTGTTCAACATGGTCGTCGCGTTTGCCTCGCTCGCCAGTTGCCAGGTTGAATTCGAGATTGCAATAGCCGCCGGCAACGCGGGCAACATTTTCGAGCGCCTTTGCGCTTAAAGGAGCACGGCCCAGGTTGGTATGCAGCAAAACTCCTGTGGCATTCAGTACTGGCACCAGGGATGGACGGTTCGCGTCGCGGATGTGGTCGTGAATGGTCTGAGAGAGCCTGGATAACTCGGTTTCGAATGTATCCTCCTGTACTTCTCCGGAGGCGATTCGCTGGCGTAACAATTGCAAACAGTCCCGGATGACGCGAATCACGAGATGCCGGGGGAAGTTCTTCAGCAGAGGTTTCAATTCCTCTGATCTTGCCAGTTCATCGATTGAGGGCAACCGGTGATAACTCATGAAGGCCGTTTTAGAGAGCGGGTCAATCACGGCGTCCTCGATAATCAGGTTCTGGCATGTCGATGGTATAGAGGCAAGGGGCCTGGCGGAAGCGCGTGCGAGTCGAACACACCGTCGCCCGTAGGGACGACCACCGGTTTTGAAGACCGGGAGGATCACCGGAGCCTAAGCGCTTCCATCTGTTGTCAGAAGTAATTAATACTATAGGTTTCGCTCCTCTCCGCAAAGAATGTGTCCTACGGCGCGAGCCTACACGGGATGGTGGGCGCCAGGGTGTGGAACAATCTGGCAAAGCAGACGGGCTGCGCAATGAACATGACTTTCTACCTGAAACTCTCCGGAAATCTGGGCCGCGTAGTTGCGCAAGCCCAAAATCGTCGCTGTAATGGTTGCGCGATCGCCGGGCACGGGTGAGCCTGCGAAGCTGACCGATTCAATGGCTACCATGACCATCAAGCCGCCTTCTCTCGGAAGTGTCATGGTTGCCGATAACAGGACAGCACCTGCCTGGCCGATCGACTCCAGCATAAGCATTTCGGGTAATTCTCCTCCTCCACCGCAGTCACTAAAGGCCACATTCTTCAAAGCTGAAATACTCACACCGCGCTCTATCTGCAGGACCTTGTCTAGAAAAAGAAATGGATAGCGATGAGGGAGACTTTGAAGACTGATGGCGAAGCTGGAGGGAGAGCCGGCCATGAAGTCATCGTCACTGTCTCCTGCGGTCGCAGTCATTAAATGCCCCAGACCGAGAGCATAGACCAGAAAAAGCGCACAGTGCTGGTCCGAAGTACAGTTGTCGCATAATCGCGTGTCCATTCTGCTAGAGCCTCGGGAGAACTCGGCGCCCTCAAAAGGTTGACTTCCACAAATGCGCATTTTGCTTATACGGCCGCCTACCGAAACGTTTATTGTCTCGCCTCCGATCGGCCTGGGCTACCTGGCCACAGCACTTCGCTGTGCAGGACATCACCCGGAGATACTCGATTGCACGCTGACTTCGATGACGGCCAAGCAATTTGGCGAGTTTTTAGCGACGACGCCGCCGTTTCAGGTTTATGGCTTCCAGACTTATTCGTGTGAAGTAGATGTCGTGGAAAGCTGCCTGAAGGAGATAAAGCGGAGAGTTCCGAATGCGGTCACTGTGATTGGCGGCCCTCATCCTTCTGGTGGGCAGGAGTGCATGTTTGAGCTACCAGACGTGGATTTTGCGTTTCAGGGTGAGGCGGAGTTCGGCTTGCCGTTATTTTGCGACTTACTGGAAGCCGGTGACTCTCCAGACCTGAGCCGGGTTCCTGGTCTTTTGTGGCGCGACGGCAATTGTGTTCGGGCCAATCCGAAGCACGCTGAAGCGGACCTTGATAAATTGGGGTTTCCCGCCTGGGATCTTATCGATCCGCGCAAATACCCAGTGGCTCCCCACGGAGGATTTGCTCGCTATTTTCCGGTTGCGCCTTTCATCATCTCGCGAGGCTGTCCGTATTCTTGCACCTTCTGCGGAACGAAAAACGTGACCGGCATGAAAATGCGTTATCGCTCGATGGAGCACGTGATCGAGGAAATCCGCATGCTCCAGAACGCTTACGGGGTACGCGAATTGCATATTGAGGATGACAATTTCTCTGCTGTACGAAAAGAGATGAAAAAGTTTTGCAACAAGCTGATCGATGAGCAGGTGAATATTGCCTGGTATTGCACGAGCGGGCTGCGCCTCGACCTGATCGACGAGGAGCTGGCAATGCTGATGAAGAAGTCGGGTTGCTACACGGCAACGATTGCGATCGAATCGGCGTCGCAGGCGACATTGAACCATATGAAAAAGAATCTCGACCTGGCCAAGGTTCCCGGCCAGGTCAGGTTATTGCGAAACGCCGGGCTCACTCTGAATGCGCTTTTTATCCTCGGTTATCCTACCGAGACGCGTGGAGACATGGAGAAAACCATTCGCTATGCGATGAGCCTAGATGTGCAGCGCGCCCAGTTCTCGAACTTTCTCCCAATCCGCGGCACCGAGGCCTACGAATTTGTGAAGCAGCGGGGAGAAATCGAGGGTCTCGAACAGCGAAAGTTGCACACCGCGGACAACCCGTACAGCCCACCCGGCATGACAACCTCAGAGCTGAAGTGGTTGCAGCGAAAAGGGTTTTTGTTTTTTCATCTGCGGCCAAGAATTCTTTGGGGTACGCTCACTAGCATCCGCTCCTTCTCGCAACTGTCATTCCTGCGGAAGAGATTGATCGAGTATTTGATTGGTCGAAAAAGAACGGGTGAACCCGGGATGCGAGAGAAAAACATCCTGGTCGAAGTCGTCTGAAGTGTTTCACTACCCCGGGCAGTAACCTGCATAACCTTCAATAGCTTGATGGAGAGAGTGATGTCTATCTTGAAGCGCAATTTGCTGTGTTTTTTTACCGTGATCCTTTGGTGCCTGCCTTTCCATGCTCAGATAGTCAGGCACCTGCAGTATGCGGGTCTTTCGGGCGCGCGCTCAGCAGCCGCGGGTGAAACGACGTTGCCGGCGCGGGAACCGGACGCCAAGCTGAGTGCTTACCTGCATCGTTCGCTGGCAAAAGCTCCCGCGTCTTCGTTTGTACCCGGCAATCGTGTGGTGGGACCTGCCGCAGAGGCGATGAGTGCCCGCACTGCGCCCGCAAAGGATCCCGTGGCCCTGACGGTAAAAGGCGGCGGCCACGAATTGCGCGAGAGCTTCGACGGCCTGAATTATTATCAGCAACGAAACGCGAATGATGGAAACCAGTATGCCATCGAGCCGACCGATCCTGGACTGTGTGCCGGGAATGGCTTCGTGCTGGAAACCGTGAACGAAATACTGCGCGTGTTCGATACGCATGGTAACCCGGTCGCGGCTCCCCTGGATGTCTACACCTTTTACGGGTACCCACCTGCCATCAACCGTACCACGGGCGCATTCGGGCCGTCGATCACGGACGAACATTGTTTTTACGATAAATCGAGCCGGCGGTGGTTTCATATTGCCCATACTCTCGACCGGGATCCGTTGACCAACGGTATACCAGGCACGAACCACCTTGATCTGGCCGTCAGCCGGAGCGATGATCCTACTGGTAGCTGGAGTATTTACAAACTGCCGGTTCAGGACGACGGGACGGATGGAACCCCCAACCACGCTTGCCAGTACGGCCCATGTTTTGGGGACTTTCCCCAGATAGCTGTCGACAAAAACGGCATTTACATAACCACCAATGAATTTGCATTCTTTGGCCCCGGCTTTCATGGATCGCAGATCTATGCACTTTCAAAAAAACAGTTGATTGACGGCGAGTCAGATCCAACAGTGGTGCAATTCGACACCGCTGATGCTGCTTATCTCTTCGAGGGGAACCCGGGCTACTCCGTGCAGCCTGCCCTGGACTTTGCCCAGGACTCTCCCGGTGGACGGCACGGCACCGAATTTCTGCTGAGCAACCTTGCCGGCTTTAACACCGTCGATGACCGGCTACAGATCTGGAGCCTGAAAAATACGGAGTCGCTGGCGGGGCACTCCCCGCAGCTAAGCCTCAAGATGGGCACAGTTACGGTGAAGAGCTATTCATCTCCACCCGACTCAGTGCAGAAGCCAGGACCTTTTCCGCTAGGACAATGTATCAACGACACGACCCTGCCAACGCCTTACGGCGCAGGATGCTGGCGGAATCTACTATTGGGGGCGGAACCCGCGCATAATGAGACCCTCTACAACCTTCCCAGCAACGATGGACGTATGACCGAAGTAGTCATATCCAACGGCAAGCTGTGGGGTTCTTTCGATACCACGGTTACAATTGCCGGCCAGCCAGTCGCTGGACTGCAGTATTTCGCCCTTTGGCCCTGGGTCAACAGTTCGGGACCGGGGGCGAAGGTATTGTTGAGCTCGAATATCGGCGTCAAGGGGAACAACCTGACGTATCCTTCCATCGCTGCGACCCCCTGGGGCAGGGCAGTTATCGCATACACCCTGATTGGCCCGGACTATTACCCCGCTTCGGCTTACACAATGCTTGATGTTTTTGGAGAATGCGATAAGACGGTGCGCGTTGCTGCAGCCGGCAAGGGCCCACAAGATGGATTTGAAGGCTACGCAGCTTTTGGCAGCTCGCCGCGATGGGGCACCTACAGCTCGGCGCTTCTGGATGGCGACTCGTTCTGGATTAACACTGAATACATAGGGCAGTCCTGCACCTTGGCGGAGTACGCTTCCGATCCGCCTGCCAGTTTGAGCTGCGGTAAATCTCGAGCAACCCTTGCAAACTGGGGCACAAGGATCAGTCGGATTTCCCCCAATGTCTGGTAGTTCGCGAAACCTTGCTCGAGGCAGCGCAAAGCTCGCTTAGGCAACCGCCCAAATTGCTGAACTGGGCGCGCACAGGAGATCG
The DNA here is from genome assembly GCA_964657465.1 of uncultured Acetobacteraceae bacterium. Classification (GTDB taxonomy): domain Bacteria; phylum Acidobacteriota; class Terriglobia; order Terriglobales; family Acidobacteriaceae; genus PALSA-350. The sequence goes on from CAZZVD010000002.1 coordinate 17,614, forward strand.
AGATCTCACACGCAACCGTAAGCTTAGCCAACGTAGTCGAAGAGAAAATCCGTACTGCGGGGGAGTATGCGGTCGCGTTTGAAACCCGCGACCGCACATGGCTTTACGGCGATTTGGCGGTCGCCATCAGCTGCACCGTGCACGGGCTTGAGGATGAGGGAATTCGGTGTGGTGACCTGGTACTGATTGCGCTCCCGGATTCTATCCAATTCGTCACTGTGTTTTTGGCATGTATGAAGCTCGGAGCGATTGCCGTTCCGGTGAGTAACTACCATCGAGAGGATGAGTACCTCCAAATTCTCGGGCATCTTCAACCAAAGCTGATCCTGGCGGAACAAAGCAACCAGGCGGTAACGTTGGCAGCGGTGAGACACCAGGGTGCCCGATTAGTATCGCTTTCCGTCGATGCTGAAGAGTACGATTCCTGGGATAGCTGGCAGACGGGGCCGAAGTCTCTGCGAGGTTCAACTGCTGCAGAAGACCAAGTAAGTTTTCTTCTGTGGACATCGGGAACGACGGGGCATGCAATACCTGTTCCGCACAAGAAGTCGGATTGGCTTATTTGTTGCAGCAACTATGGCGAAAAGATCCTAGGAATGTCGCGTCATGACACCTTTCTCTCCACGTCGCGGATGTATCACGCCTATGGACTAGGCAACAGCTTGTTTTTCCCGCTCTATGCGGGCGCGCGCAGCATTTTAATTACAGAACGACCAGTACCGCGTGGATCTTTGCAGCTTGCGCAGAAAATGAAAGTGACGCTTTTGTTTTCAGTGCCTACGTTTTTCAGTTTGATGTTGCGTTGTAGCGAAAAGGACCACTCCTTGCAATTGCCGCAACTCCGGCTGGCTATTTCCGCGGCAGAACCGCTCGCTCCCCGGATCTATAACGAGTGGCCGCAGCGGTTTGGCGGAGAAATTCTGGATGGCATGGGTTCGACGGAAGCACTGCACATCTACCTTTCCGCTCGGCCCGGCGCACATCGGCCAGGCAGCGTAGGCAGGTTGGTAGAAGGATATCAAGCGCAGATTCGAGACGCGGAGGAAATGGATGCTCAGCGCACGGTTGGCAATCTTTGGCTGAAGGGCCCGAGCCTGGCCGAGAAGTATTGGAAGAATGACGAAGCGACCGAGCGTCATATGCGTGGGGGCTGGTTCGATACAGGCGATAAGTGTTCTGTAGACGAGGATGGCTATTACTACTTTCATGGCAGATCCGATTCGATGTTCCGCATCTCCGGACAGTGGGTTTCCGCGGTAGAAGTAGAAGCCGCCCTGTCCGGGGTGGAAGGCGTCAGGGAACTGGCGATTGGTATGTGCCTGGACGAAGAGGGTCTATCGAAGCTGTGCCTGTATATGGTTCTCGACGCAACGACAGAATCAACTACGCCCGTAATTGAAAGTCTGAAGCTAGCTGCTTCAGAGCGGCTTCCTGTTAGGAAACGACCAATTCGCTTTCAAGTGTTGGCGGAGTTGCCGCGCACCGCATCGGGGAAAATTCAGCGGCACCGCTTGCAGTTAAAGGCGTAGCCAGGTAAAAGAACATTGAGGAAATAAAAATGGCAACCAGCGAGACAGTCCGATTGACGCAACACACCAAAAGCGGAGGTTGCGCCAGTAAATTGGCGCCGGGCTCCTTGCAGGCCGTGTTAGCCAAGCTGCCACGACAGAAAGACGACATGATGTTAGTCGGTTTCGATACTTCCGACGACGCCGGCGTCTACCAGATAAGCCCCGATCTGGCGCTTGTCAACACTGTGGATTTCTTCACGCCACTTATCGACGATCCGTACACATTCGGTCAGGTCGCGGCGACCAACGCGTTGAGCGATGTCTACGCGATGGGTGGAAGACCGATTACCGCGCTGGCGGTGGTTTGCTTTCCAGAAGACGGAGACTTCGATGTGCTTGCTCAGATTATGAAGGGCGGCCTGGCCAAGATGGCGGAGGCGGGTTGTGCCGTGGTTGGCGGGCATACAGTCCGGGACGCCGAGGTGAAGTTCGGCTATGCGATCACAGGTTTGATTGACCCGGCGCGCGTGTTTACCAACTCAGGAGCGAAGCCCGGCGACAAATTGATTCTCACCAAGCCCATAGGCACAGGGGTCATCACTACAGCGTTGAAGCAGAATAAGGCGCAGGAGTCCTGGGTAGCCGCAGCGATCTCACAGATGACGAAACTGAATAAGCAAGCCTCGGATCTGATTGTCAAGGAGTCATTCGACGTCCATGCAGTCACAGACGTTACGGGCTTCGGCTTGATGGGGCACGCGCGTGAACTGGCCCGGGGCAGCGAGGTGAGCCTGGAGATTCAGGTCGAAGCCATACCGTTACTCGAAGGAGCACTGGAGGCAGTGCATCTTGGAGCGGTGCCCGCGGGACTGCTTGCCAACCGGGAATTTGCAGAGTGCATTGTTTCCTGCGGCCCTGCATCCGACATTGCCGAAGATCTGAAGACCCTTCTGTATGATCCGCAGACCTCGGGCGGGTTGTTGATTTCGCTTAGCGCGCAAAAAGCCGACGAGTTGGTGACCCGGTTGCACGCTCTTGGTATCTTTGCCGCGATGATCGGCCGGGTGCTTGACCCGCAAAAGACCCGGACGAGGTCAGGCGAGATTCGCTTGGTGTAGCGTCTGTGTTCTGATCCGGCACCGGCGGCACATCGGCTACTTGCCGGCTTGGTCGGCTAAGAATTGGTCGTAGGGGCCGTCGACAGTTACAAACAACACTGCCCCTTGCTGTGGCGATGTCGAGGTGCTGTGGGCCACGGTGGCAGGGGTGAAATTGAATCCGCCGGGCCCGAGGAGAATCCTTTTGCCGGCCTCTTCGATGATAAGTGCGCCACTAATTACTGTATGCGTTTCGTTTGCGTGGTGCCAATGGCTGGGCACATGAAAATTCTTGGGCATGCGAATCATGAATTGAGTCAAATGAGAATCTGAGTCCTCGTGAAGCACCGCTCTCTCTGGAGAGGCTTTTCCGAGCGATGGTTCCATCTTTTGCCAGTTCATCTGGGACCGATTGAGATTGATTGGTGAGGCCTGGCAGTTTGCAGATACCGGGATGTTTTCGGAACGAGTTACCAGGACGACGAATGCGGCGGCAAAGAGTATACGGAGGGCAGGACGGGAAACGCTCATGGTAATTTCCTGGAAGTATAGGTAGCGTGTTAGCCGCGGAACCGGATAGCCTCAGCAATTCGCATACGGTTCATGTGAAACATCGAAGGAATGGCGCTGACGAGTGTAATGAAAACGCTGCATAAAGCGGCCATGAGAGCGCCGGTATAGCCGAGATGGGTCGTACCGAGGATGTGGCCGGAAGGAAGCGTGGCGGCGGCCGAAAGAATAAGCTCGACACACGGCACGCTGAGCATGGCTCCTAACAGCGTAATCAGGCCCGCCTCGGATAGGGTAAGAGCAATTACCGCTGGTTTCGAATAGCCAAGAACTCGCATAATGGCGAGCTCGCCCAGACGTTCGCTTGTATTGAGCGCAATGGTCGTAGCGGTTATCAAGAGCAGAGTAAAGGCTGTAGCAGCGGCGATCCAGGTCATAAACCGCTGAATGCTGCCCAAACGAGCAATGGATTCCAGCGCATAGGCTGACTCCGTCTCGGTCCTGGTGGGTTGAGGAGCGTTGTGAAATTCCTGATCGATAGTGGCCATAACCGCATTGACTGAGGCAGGGCTGTCTACACGAGTAACAAAGATTCCTTCCAGTCCCTTGAGGTAAGGCACGGAATCGGCCAGAGGTTGCCAAGGGAAAAGAAGAGCATCCCAGCCATTCGGGGAATCGAAAATCGTACGCACGGTCAACTGTAAGTCGACCGGGGTGATGGTGCCTTTGAGCAGTATGCGGTCATTGAGTTTCCAACCGTAACGATCAGCGAGCAGGCGAGGCACAGCCGCGCCGGAAGGGTCCTTCTGGAAGGCTGCGATTTCGGCGGCGGGAGCTTTCCACTCAGGGTAGATAGTGAAGATTTCCATTGGGTCCGTACCGTATTGAGGAAAAAAATTTGCGGCCGTACCGTCTTTGTAGGTGCCGCCAAAAAAATTAAGCTGGGCGATTGCAACAACTCCTGGGATTTTGCGGATGTGCTCGCGATAATATGTCAGTATCGGGAAGAACAGCGAAACGCGATTTCGGGTGAGAAGACGGACGCCCTGTTCGCCGCTGCCAGAAGTGCTGTAGAAGCGGCTCCAGACGCTCCAGAGCAAGCCGAGAACCACAAAAAAAACTGTAACGCTCGCCAGGTTGGAAGCACTACGTCGTGGGTTGCGGAACGCGTTTGTGAAAATCAGGCTGATCCACGTCATAAACGAAACAGCACCTGTACCCTGTCGTTCTCTTTGCGACTTCATCGTGTCATCAAAGGCATAGCAGGTCAATTAAAAAGCCAGGATTTCTTGGTGCAGACTCGCGAAGTTTGATATAAAAACGTTGTCCTTTGTATTTCCCCTTTAGCTCGCCAACCAAACATTCCTTGTGGTGCTCTTGTGTCAGTTTCCGATAGCAGCGTGCCACTGTTACAGTTTGTCAGTGTTTTCCAGCGTATGCCTGCGTCTGCAGGGAACCTCATTATTGATGCATCGTTCGCTTTGCACGCCGGCGACCGGATATGCATCACGGGCAAATCTGGAAGTGGCAAGACAACCCTTCTCAGCCTGGCAGGCGGATTGCAGGATCCAACGGGGGGAAGTGTTCTATATCGAGGGATCTCCTGGAAAGAAATGCCGTCAAAGGAGCGGGTGCTGCGCCGCGGTAAGTCCGTGGGATTTGTGTTTCAGAGTGCCAATCTAGTGCCTGTGATGACTGCATATGAGAACGTTGCCTACGCATTGATGCTTGGCGCTCCACACATTGGCGATGCGGAGCGCAGAGCGTTGACCTTGCACGCACTGGAAGTGACTGGATTGGCGGACCGGCGGTCGGCGCGCCCGGGGACCATGAGTGGCGGTGAATGTCAGCGTCTGTCGGTCGCCCGCGCCATGGTGAAGTCACCGGCGCTGGTGCTTGCAGACGAGCCAACATCGCACCTCGACGACGAAAATGCTGAGCTGGTCATTCGATTATTTGAAGATTCGCATCGCGCATATGGGGCTGCGTTTTTGATCGTGTCACACGATCGAAGACTTGTTTCCGTGTATCGAAAAACATTTTCGCTGCATAACGGCAGATTGGCAGTTGAATCCGCAACGTCTGCAGGAACATATTCCAAAGCGCTGCAGGGCACAGGATGAATTCGTTTCGACTCGCGATTCTGAATACATTTCGCAACCGCCGCCGCGCAGGCTTGACCATTGTGCTCATTGCCGTCGCGACTGCCGGCTTGGTGGATAACCAGGGCTTGATCTCGTTTATATTCGATGGGCTGAGAGACGAAGCAATCTACGGCCGATATGGCCATGTTCAGCTTTATCGCGCTGGTTATGCACTCGGCCACCGCCATGCCCCCTACAGCTTCCTAATATCGGATCAGGACTTTCGCGAGGCGCAGGAAAAACTTCAGAAGACACCGGGCGTCGAGCAGGTTCACGCCGATCTCTCCATGCCGGCCGTGCTTTCTTCGGGCAGCCACAAAGCAACAGCAATCGCTCTGGGCGTTGAACCGTCTGCGCTGCAAACCCTCTCGAAAGCGAAGCTGGTTGCAGGGAAAGAAGATCTTTCCGATGCAGGTGCGCAGCCATCTGTTTTGCTCGGGCGCGGGCTGGCGGAAAAGCTCGAGGCTCGGCCTGGCGACATGATCAACGTGATGGTTGCCACCGAAGACGGCTCTTACAATGCCGCCGATCTGATGGTGCAGGGTATTTTTGAGGAGGGTTTCCGTGACTTCGACGACTGGTCGATCAAATTATCACTGCCTGCACTGCAACGCCTCTCCGGGCAAGCCGGCGTAGAAACGATCAAAATTCTTTTGCACAAAACCGCCGACACCGCCGCTCTGCAGCGCTCGCTCGAAAGCGACCCCGCATTTACACAGAGGCTGCACCTGGAAACCACTTCCTGGAAGGATATGGCGGTCTTCTACGGACAGGTCGTCGCCATGTTCGGGAAGGAACTGGCGGCTATCCGAATCATCATCGAAATAATTGCATTTCTCGCTGTTGTGATTTGCATCACCTTGTCGTTCGCGGAACGCGAACGCGAAATGGCTGTCTTGTTAGCCATGGGGATGACACGTATGCACCTCATGCTTCTGTTCACCCAGGAGACGCTTTGCCTGGGGGTTGCCGGAGCCGTTCTCGGCAGCTTGTTTTCGATCGTGGGCGCAGTGGCCATCTCCGCCATCGGCATTTCAATGCCACCACCACCGGGCTCTACGGTTCCTTTCATCGCGCGGGACGAATTGTCCCTACAGGTCTTGTTGCAATATGCGTTGCTTGCATTGGGAGTTTCCCTGCTGGCGTCGCTTGTTCCTGCGCTGTGGATCAGCAAGCTGAATGTAGCGAACGCGTTGCGCCCTGAGGAGGGGTGAATTATGGCGATTGTTCAGGTGCTATTGGTCACAAGAAGCCCATTCTATGCTGACGTCCTTAGTCGTATCCTGACCCGCGATCGAAACATACGACTGAATGTTGCGCCGGAATTCATGTTGGCCCTGCCCCCGAACTCGGCGGCCGGCGCCTCTTGGATTGTTATCTACGACCTTGATTCGACACATTTGACCTTCGATGCCTACATGAACCAGATTGCGTCGCGTCCCCATCGTCCAAAGGTGTTGCTTTACCAGGACAATCTGGTCGAAGACGACCTGCTCTACTACTTAAGCCGGGGCACCCATGGTTGTATCCAGGCCTCCAAGGTGAATACCCTGCTCCTCCCGGTGTTGAAACATATTGCCTCAGGGGGAGTATGGTTTCCGCATAAAGTGATCGCCAGGTTTATTGAGCGCGTTGTCTGTGAGATGAGCCAGGTGTGCCGTTTGTTCCAGAGTCATCCGCTGGTCTCCAAGCGCGAATGCGAGGTCTGGGCGTTGATCAGCAGCGGTGCTTCAAATAAAGAGATTGCCAGCAGGCTGTTAATTTCAGAGCGTACCGTTAAGTTCCACGTGAGCCATCTGTTCGAGAAACTGGATGCTTCGAATCGCCGGGAGCTGATGGTTTTGTTCGGACAGAATGAACCGCAGTTCGGGTCAGAGCAAACGCTCAAGAGTAGTATGGGCCGGGGTTCCGGGAGCAGTGAAGTGGGGTTTGGGGCAAGACTAAGTGGCGGAAAGACCTCCGTCAACCGCAATACACTGCCCGGTCAGATAGCTCGCGTCTTCTGAGAGGAGGAAGAGGCCGACGCGCACTGCTTCTGCGATGGAGCCGGTGCGCTTTAAGGGAATTTGCTGTGTCGCAATCTTCGTCTGTGCTTCGTTCAAGCTCTTCGCCATTCCGCCATCGAGTAAACCCGGTAAGAGGGCATTGACTCGTATGCCAAAACCCCCCATCTCGACCGCGAGCGCGCGGGTAAATCCCAGCAGTCCTGCCTTGGCCGTACAGTAATTGGTTTGACCGGCTACTCCCTTCAACGCGCTCACCGAAGCGACGTTCAAGACAGCGCCTTTTCGTTTGCGCGCCATTTGCATGACAATCGGTTTGGTAAAGCTGTAAATCCCCATGAGGCTGGTCTCAATCACGGACTGCCACTCGTCGGGTTGCATCATCACTAAAAGTTTGTCGTGCGTAATGCCGGCGTTATTGATGAGTATGTCCACGGAGCCCCAGTCCTTAGGCAGCAGGGCGATTGCCTCTGCCCCGGCGTCGGGATTCCGGACATCCGACCGAATCCCGAGCAAGCGGCAGGGTGCAGCGATTAAACTCAGGGCCTGGGCACTTTGCTGCTTCTGATGCCAGGTGAAGGCGACCCGCGCTCCTGAAGCAAGAAGGTGCTCGATGAAGCCACGGCCGAGCGCACCCGTGCCCCCGGTTACCATCGCCGTGCGGTTTGCGAATACTGGTCTGTCCTCCACGCTGAGCCTCGACTCTCCCCCAATATAAATGTCTACCTGCGTTTCGTCCCTATTGGATCGTAGCTTTGCCGGGTTGATCCCAAAGAAGATGAAGGTCGGTATCGATGTATGTTTCCAGTCCCCGCGCTTGCTCTACGTAATGGATTAAATGCGCGTCATCCAAAGCGAGACGCTCATCGAGTCTTGCGTAACCGGGATAGTGCTGGCCGCCGATGCGCCACCATTCCCGTGCACCGCGCAATAGCGAGGCACGCTGGCTGGAACTTACGCTGGTGTCGGCAGCCTTGACATAGCTGTCGCCGAGGGCGGTGTAGGCCTCCGCAAATATGCCCAGCCCCTGATCGCGAACCGAAGGTGCTTCGGAAAGGGCAATGCAGCGTTTGAGATCAGCGATGGCCAGAGGTAGCTTGCCGGCGAGGGACGGCCAATAAAGATAGTTCAACCCTCGTCCGTATAGGGCGCCAACCATATTGGGATTTTCCTGGATGGCCTGCGACAGGCGCTCGATCGAGAGGGAGGAAAGGCGTGCTTTTTGCTCCCGTCCTCCTTCGCGAATCATCAGGTCCACATACGAAAGGCCAAGCTGAAGATTCAATGCAGCGGATGCATCTGCGCGGGTCAGGTCGATGAAGGTCTTCACCGGCATGGCGGTTGCGGGATCGTTGTCCGCGGGGGCATCCTCAGTCAGGGCCAGTTGCTGTACGGTGCCGGTGGAATTTTGAGCAAGTCCGGCGAGCGGAGACGGTAGCGCTTCGGGTGAGATAGCGAACTGCTTCTGGAGGATGGTCAGAAACCGTATCCCCTGACGGTACTGGTTGCCTACACATAAGTCGTCGGGCTTGCTTGCGAGTTTGCGCCGCAGATCCTCCACGGTGTCTTTGAGATGGGCGAGGTCGTGATCGGGGCGCAGATCGCCGCAGGAAGACGATCCGATCAGGACGCCTAGTCCCGCCGCATCCGGATAATTGGTAATCGCCGGCAAGGTCAGGATTTTTTGCTGTAATTGGCTTGGACGCCAGTAGAACAGGTAAGAGCCTGCGCCGAGAAAGAAGCACGCCAGGAGTGCCGCGGTCGTTCCGATGACCCGTCGTTTCATATGCATCCTCGCTTTTTCATCGTGTATAGGCTGGAGCGGCTTCATCCAGCAAAGGAGCCCGTTGCCATGCAAGCTCCGGTATGGCAGTGTTCCGCAGAGCCTCGCGCCATTCCATGTAAGTATGTCCCTGATCCCAAAGGGAGTCATAGAGCTCGCCGGCCCGGTGCGCACCTTCGAGCAGAGCAGGTTGTTGCTGCAATGACAGGGTTTCGCTAAGAAAGGAATGGTTGGTGTAGGAGCGGGCGAATAAGCCGATGAAGAGGCCCGTCGCGAAATCGCCCTTGTATTGTGTTTCGAGGGATTCCAGCTGTATGAGTGCGGCGTTCGCGTCCCGGCAACCAGCAAATCCGGCTGCAATACCGTAGCCCGTAGCCAAATCGACGGCATGCTCCGGAGCCAGGTCCCGGGCCATGGAGCTGAAATCAATTGCCGCCGGAAGAATAAACCATAGCGCCCTTCCGACACCTTCATAGTAGCCTTTCCGCTGTGCGGTGCCCCAATCGCCACGAGGCCGCATCGAGCGGCCCATACGGAAGCCGAAGATGGTTTGGGCAAAACCAAAGCCATCGAGCCACAGTGAGTCGAGCCGCGGATCAGGCAGGCTGCCGCGTTGGGTGGGGAGGCTTGGACGCAGGCGAGCCATGCCTGCGGCAAAGCCCAAGCCGATGGTAAGCAGAAAGTGATGGTTTTGATGGCGTTGCCAAAAAGTGGCGAGCGACTCGCGCTTGCGAAACGGGTCGATTTGTTGCCGCAGATACATCCCGCTGCAAATTCCCTCAAGGGTAAATGGACGTGAGAACGCGCTGCAATCGTCGGCCAATTGGTTAATGCGTGGTGTTTCGCGAAAAATCCCGGCGGCGAGCCCGCGTAAGAAATAGCCAACAACCTCACACCGCACACGCATCGCCGTTCGATCTTTGCCAAAGCCCAGCAGAATGCGCGGATCAAAGTGCTCGAGCAGGTAAGGTGCAATGAAAAACCAGAGCGCGGCACCGATCACGATGAAAGCAGGAAGTAAAACGACTGGCCAACTCAACGGGACGCCCCCTTTTGTCGAAAGACGCACGATGCATGAAAGCCTCCGAAGCCGGTAGATGCCTTGACCCAGGTTCTGATCCGCGTTTTGGTGTGTTGGGTCACTGGACGCAGAGACAGGCGTGGATCAGGCTCTTCGCAGTTCAGGGTGGCTGGTACGATCCCTTGTTCGAGGGAGAGCAAAGTGAGAATGAGCTCGAGGATTGCGCTGCCGGCGAGTGTATGCCCGATATATGGTTTGAGCGCCGTCGCGAGGAGGAGGTCGAGATGCGCGCCAAACACCGATGCGATGGCGTCGCTTTCGTATTTATCCTGCAGAGGACTGGCAGCGCCATGGGGAACGATCAGGTCAATTTCCTCGGCAGAGCATTGGGCACGATCAAGCGAATCCTGCAAAGCCATGGAGTAGTAGTTAGGGCGCATGCAGGGAACCGTCAACTTCCACGCGTCGCAGGCGAACGCTCCCGAAAGGTACTCGGTGTAGGGGGTGCGTCCGCGGGCAGTAGCGTGCTCCTGCGATTCGAGAAGCAGCGCGCCTGCGCCTTCGCCTAGCAGAAATCCATTTCGCCGCCGATCAAACGGGCGCATGATTGGGTCGCCCGTACAGGCTTTGGCGGCATTGAGCCACAGGTATCGGGTGACCTGTCGTGGGCTGTCGCCCCCGACTACAAGCATGGCATCCACATGCCCGCCGCGAATCCAGGCGGCCGCTGTTTCGAGCGCGAATAAGCCCGAAGCACAAGCATTGTTCACGATTTGAGCGGGCCCGTGGGCGCCGAGCAGCCTGGTGAGGCGCTGCAGCAGAACGAAGGAGTGAGTCTCGTACCCCGCATCCTGAATTGTTTGATACGTGTCAGTGATAAAACGGAGCGCGCTCTCCGGAGGCTTGGCGAAGGCGCCGGATATCGACTGCCAGATCTGGCTGGTGTACTCATCGAAGCCGGGATTCTCATGGGCCACGACCACACCGATCCGGGGCATGGAATCGGCGGACAGTCCAGCATCTTCGACGGCCAGTCGACAGGCCGCAAAGAAAAGAGCCAGGTTCCGGCCATTCCGGTTGTTGATGGCAGGGCTGGAAAACTCGCTGCCGATAACATGCAACAGTTGTTGATCGTCGACGGTAGCCAGCGTAAATTCGCCCAGGCTGAAGCCGTCCAGGGTCTCTCGATGCACGGCAAAATTCTGCCGGCGGGCTTCGATTGAATGCCAGACATCTTCCTTGCCCACGCCAATCGAGGTGACGGGCCCGAGCCCGCTGATCACAATCTCTCGGCTCAATGAGTCTTCCTCGAAGCAGGCAGAGCCAGGGCAAGAACCCCGGCGCAATCCGCATAATCAAAAGAATTCACCAGAAAAGCGGGGTGCTCATAGGAGCGCGGCTTGCGCACCAGATCGATTGCGGGCAGCCGTGGGTCGTAGGCGGAGCGCCCCAGGGTGGGAGGGCACAGCCGCTGCGCAGAGGAGGCAACCACCGCGGCAATGGCCAGGTACGGACCAGCGGAGCCACATTCGCCCAGCGCCCCCTTCAACGCGGTGATGGGCGTTTCTTTGCCGAAAACATCTGCCAGAGCGATGGCCTCTTCGGCATCCGAGTCGCTGCCCCTGGCGCTCGCCATGACAGCGCCTATGTCCCCCGGGCGCAGGCTTGCGGCATCGAGGACCTCCCGCGTGAGTCGACTGTAGGCGCCGGCAGCCGGCTGGTTACTTGACACCGCCACTGCCAGGATCTCGGCCAGGACGGGTACCTTTCTGCGGCGTGCCTCATCAGCGCTCTCTACCAGCAAAGCTACCGACCCTTCTCCCAGGACATAGCCGCCCCGCGATTGGCCGAATGGATCTGCGGCTTCAGCATCGAATTCTTCGCGGCTCGAGAGAAAAGAGAGTAATTCGAGAGAGATGTCTTCACTGGTGACACAAAGGCATTGATCGCACGCGCCGATACCAATCAGTTGCGCGGCTCGGCCGAGTGCGGCAAGGCCGGAGATGAGACCGTTGGATATCGTAAGGTTGAAAGCCTCTGCCTGAATGGCGATCGACAAATAGCTGGCGGAGGCATGCATGATAGTGTTGGGGAATTGCATGGGGCTGGCGCGGCCCAGACCATACTCACGCATCTCCGTGCGGTAATCATAGAGGGATTTCAGATTGCCGTGCATCGTGCAGTGAATGACTCCCAATCGCGAACGATCGAACTCAGTGCCGAGCCGCGCGCCAGCCAGGGAACGCCGGGCCGATTCCAAGGCAAGCCCCGTAGCGCGGCCAACAGGCCAACCCTTCGGACCCACGGGTTTGACTTTGGCTGGTGACGTTCCAAGCAACGTTTCGTTCGATTTTCTGCCCAGACGGCGATGCTGTAACCCGGACTGACCGGACAATAAATGGTTGGAGAAGGTCCGCGTGGTACAGCCAAGTGAACTAGTCAGCCCGATTCCGGTGATTACGAGCGGAGAATCCTGCTGGGAGTCCATGGTTAGCAGGTTCCGAGCACTATGGCGCAATTGCTACCGCCAAAGCCGGCGGACATCTTTAAGACCCGGCTCACGCGCTCTTCTCTTGGTTCGTTCGGCACGCAGTCGATGTCGCAATCGCCGGCGGCCTTTTTGAAGTTCCACGTGGGAGGAATGCAATGGTGGACCATGCTCAAGAGGCAACCTATGGTTTCGATGGCTCCAGCGGCGCCCATGGTGTGACCCAATACCGCTTTCAACGAATTCATAACTGGTTTCTGATTGCCCCCGGCGAACACCTGAGTAATGGCGATGCATTCGGCGCGGTCGTTCGCGAGCGTTGCGGTGCCGTGGGCGTTGGTGTAGTCCACGTCCGCAGGCGCGAGATGCGCCATCTCGAGCGCCTTCCTTAAGCTTGCAGTCATGCCGGCTGCCTTAGGGTGAGGGTGAATGATGTGGTGACTGTCTGCACTCATACCAAAGCCAAGAACCTCCGCGTAGATCTGTGCGCCGCGCCTATGTGCCTTTTCTAAAGGCTCCAGGAGCATCACGCCGGCACCCTCACCGACGAGAAAACCAGACCGGTCGGAATCGAAGGGACGGACCGCATCACTGGTGAGTACATTCAGGCTGGCGAAGCCGGAAAAGCAAACCGAGGAGAGACCTTCCGTGCCGCCGACCAGCATCGCGTTCAGGCGCCCTCCGCCGAGTTGCAGGATTCCATCAACGACTGCCGAGGTCCCAGCCGTGCACGCTACCGGAAGGGTCGATACAGGTCCCCAAAGCTGAAGGGTTTCGGCAACAATCTGCGCCGGCGACCGGGTGGGCGCGAACAAGCCATCGCCACTGACAGCACGTTCGAAAAGCCTTTCCGAGTGGCCCGAAGCGGTTCCCAGGGAAATGCCGATCTCGCCGTCTTCATGGCTATTCTCAATTCCGCTGTCGTGCAACGCCTCCTGCGCCGCCGCAAGAGCGTAGAGCGCGGCGTCACTGATGTCCCCATGGACGGGCAAGCGTTCCAGGCCATCAACGCGGCACACTGACCCACAACGGCTGTTGCTGTCGGCAGCCCAGGGAAGCGATTGGATATTGGAGGCGCCTTCGAGAAGTCCGCGCCAGAAATCTTTTTTACCGGTCCCAGAGGGGCTTACGACTCCGACGCCGGTGACGACAATCCTGCTTCGCATGGCGTGAATCCTTCCTAGTGAACCTCTATCGTGCTGATCTCGCGGATCAGCTCAATCACTGAGCGCGGAGACATCATCTCGGGAAGTCGGCTATCGGGTATCTCGATATGAAACTCGCGCTCCAATCGCATAATCAATTCCAGAGAAATGATTGAATCGATTCCGGACTCGTAGAACGACTGATCCATATCGATCTGGTTCTGCATCGTCACTTTGCGCAGAGTGGTCAAAACCCGTTCGTCGATCGTATCGGTATGCAATGGCATTCTCCTTTGCGTCCTCAGCGGGTCGGCCGAGACAGGTGATCTCCGTCATAGTACACATGCTTTTTTGCGATTCTTCGGCTGCGCTCAATGTCAAAGAAGAATGACTGTGTCATAATCTCTTTGCGTTGAACGGCTTGGCGCTTTTTGGGACAGGTAGAAGCTGTCCCAATGCTGTCCTTATAGCTGACCCTTAGTACAGTTGGCGCATCCCGCGCCCCATAGGAAGGTACGAAGCAGAGATATCCGGGGTGATGCGATCAGTTACACTTCCAGACTGAAACTAAGGAGCCCAAAGACCAGGGATTGCTTGTGGGTCTTGCTTCTTGTGACAGTTTCGGTAGCTTTTTACGCCGTGACCATCGATAGATCCTCTTATCTTTACATTCTGCGGGCGGACGAAGGCTACGGTTTTTCCGCCGCTGTGCGGACGGCAAGCGGTCAGATTCCGCAAAAAGATTTTAGCTATGCCTACGGTCCCATCATGCCTTTTGTCTATGCAGTCTCTTTTAAGCTGCTGGGCGTCAGCCTTTATGCGATGAGGGCGACCTGGGCGCTGCTGTACACGGTGAGCGTGGTTCTTTTCTATGGGATAGCCCGGCAGATTTTGCCAGCACTGCCATCGGCGACCGCAGCTATCTGCCTTGTAGGACAACTCCACCCACCGTTGTATTCCTACAACCATGTGGGTTTGGTCATCGCAGTGCAGGCGGCTTTATTGTTGGCCATGCGTTTGCTCGTTGAACCCGGCAGACTTCGGCTTTGGGCCGCGTTGTCAGCGATGTTTACGCTGGCCTTCCTGATCAAGTTCAACGAAGGGCTGGCGGTGATCGCGTTTCTTTCCGCCGGGTTCGGTTTATGGCTTACCCGCAAGGGCATCGGGCTGCCAAACCGGAAGGTATTCATGCTCCGGTGGTTGGCTGTGTGTACCGTGCCGGTGTTGCTTTTTGCCGCCGTGACCTTTGGGCTGAATTACCAGCTTACGGCCGCCGAGTTCTGGAGAAATTTCCCGGTTCTGCCGGAGTATCACGCAAGTGTCGGCGGGTACCAGTTCGTTCTCAGGCTGTTGACTTCTCCCGTTCATTTGAAAATGGACGGAGCTTCCGCTTGGAAATGGTGGAGCTTGTGGTACGAGAACTACGTTCTCGCGGTGTTGGCAAGCCTTGCAGCCGGGATAGCCGCACTCCTGTGTCTCGGCGCCTTTTTCGCATTCAGACTGCGCGATTCTATGAGCGGCGATACCTGGAATGCCGTGTTGTTGGGTTGCTGCGTGCTGGCTCTTTATCACGAGTTTTATCTAACCGGAAATCATTGGGCAACACCGATGTATCTGGGGTTCGCGGTCGTTTTTGGAGTGTGGCTCGTGTATCGACTCGCGGCGCCTCTCCCTGCGGTTCGCTACGCCGCTCTCGCCCTGCTCTTTGGTGTCTCCGCCGCCTCATGTGTGACCTACTACATGGTTGGCCGAATGTATTTTTCGCAGTACGATTTGAGCTTACAGCGAGCTCGCATCCGGAGCTCGTCCGACAGCGATGCGTCTACTGTGCAGCAGGTGGTCGATTACATCCAGCACACCACGCCGGCGGGCACTGCGATGGCTGCTTTCCCGCACGACAGTCTTTTGCTGCACCTGGCCGGACTGCCGAACGGATTGCGTGATGACGACTACCAATGGATGCTGTTCCCTACGGAGGATTCCGATGCACAGCTGACCGCAGAATTGAAGCGTAAACAGATCAGCCGGCTGCTCATCTCTAACTTCGTCGGCTTTCGTGGAAGAAAGCTTATGTTTTTCGGCCAGGACTATCTTCCTCAGACCTATCAGTACATCCTCTCTGCATATCACCCTGTTCAGACCTTTGACAATGGCCTCAGCGGATATGCTGTCACTTACTACGAAAGCAACACTTCTGGTTCCGCGGCCGTTGCTGCGTTGAACGGAGCGCAAAAATGAAGGTGCTTCTGCTGTTTGCTAATACGCTCGCCGACCGCACTGCCCGCGAATCGAAAGGCACACGCATTGGCATCCTCCCCCCATTGGGTCTTGGATATATTGCAAGCGTTCTGCAGCGCGAAGGGCACGAAGTTCGCATTATCGATACCCGCATCGATCCGATCACCCCAGGCGTGGCGGAGGAGATCGTAAGGTACGCACCTGGAGTCATCGGCATATCCATTTTCGTTATTTCGGAGATCGAGGGATATAAGCTCGCCGAGACGATGAAGTCGCTGCTGCCCGACGTTCCCATCGTGATGGGCGGTCCGCAGGTCAGCTACTTTCCCCGTGCCCCTTTTGAACGCTGTGCGGCCGTCGATTTCACTGTTGAGGGCGAGGGAGAGTACACCATGCGCGACCTGGTGGCCGCCCTGGAAAACCACCAGCCTTTGGCGCCCGTAAAAAATATTTACTATCGCGGTCTTGACGGTCAGGTTATTGCCACGGGAGGGCCGCACTCGATTCCCGATTTGGATGACCTGCCGCCGCCCGCGAGAGAACTATTCTCTCTCAAGCGGTATGCGCCTGAAGTCTACGAGTTTCGGTCCCTGCCCGCCACCAATATTCTGGCGACTCGTGGCTGCGCCTATGGACAATGCAGTTTCTGCTTCGAAGCGGGAAAGTTTCGTACCAAGTATCGTTACCTGTCGGCCCTGCGCCTTATCGAGGAGATCGAAAGCCTGCGTGATACGTACGGCTTTCGAGAGATAGTCTTCAACGACGATGATCTTTTGTCGAATGGCAAGCTTCTCATGGAGTTTTCTCGACTGGCCATCGAGCGGAATTTAGGTGTGCGTTGGAGCTGCTGGGGAAGGGTCACACCCTGCACCCGCAACCTTTTAGCCACGATCGCAAAAGCCGGTTGTTGGTTAGTTTCCTTCGGGATCGAGTCGGGAAATCAACAATTGCTCGACAAACTGCAAAAGGGAATGACCCTGGAGAAATGCCGCCAGGTGGTCGGCTGGTGTCATGAGTTGGGCATCGAGGTGATGGGAACATTCATGTTGGCGATCCCGGGGGAAACTCCGGCAACGGCCCTGGAAACGATTCAGTTCGCCAAAGAGCTGGATCTTAGCTACGCGGCGTTTATCCCTACCCACCCGCTGTTCGGAACCCCGCTTTTCGAAACGTGTATTGAAGAGGGCAGGCTGGTGAAGTCGCCCTATCACCATGAAGCGGTAGAAACCCGATACCTTCCCAAAATCTCATTTGTTCCGGATGGATACAAGGATGAGCGCGAGGTAGAGCAAATGCTCAAGAAAGCCTACCGAAGCTTCTATATCAGGCCAGCGTATTTCCTTAAACATCTAAAAATGTTGCGGTCGTGGAGTGCAGTCAAAAAATACTATATCGGTGTGAAGTTTGCTTTGTCCCTTATGAACAATTGGGGTAATCCGCAGGATTCCCGTTACACGGTCCGCTACAGCAGTCTCCCGGAGTATGCCCCGGAAAAGGCGGTTTCCCTCGTCAATACGATAGGACCCGTAAAACTCACGCAACCTAACTTGTGATTGGAGTAAACCATGAAGGCAGATCGGACGATAGGAGGGCTGGTGGTTCTGATGGGCGGTTTGCTCACTCAGTGCTCAGCTCAAACCTTTATCAGGGCGATTCTCCCCAATCCTTCCCCGCAGGAAGCTACGGGATATAAATTCCAAATCCTAACCCCGGGGGCAGTACAGACTGCGTCCCTGCGTAATAACGTTTTGGTGGCCAGGACCGGCGAAGCCAGAATCCAAACCGTTGCTTATTCCAAGCCGTCACAGCCAAAACTGGACCAGGCGTATCAGATTGCCGCCCACGAGACGCCGTCCAGCGTCAAATTCGGATTCGACGATAAGCTCCCCGCGGATGGAAAGATCGATCTGCGGATTTCGTTCAGCCCCACGGATTACTGGAAGGTGTATTTCAACGACACATTCCAATATGCCGACGGCCACAGCGAACGCTCCCGGATTCCCTATGCCGCGTTCTTTGTCAACTTTACGCCGACCAAGGATCCCGCAAAGGTCCTGGCAACGTTGACCGTCATTAACAACATCGCTTCAACGTACGGCATCGCCAGCAACGTGGTGAACGATGAAAAGCGACCGACCATCAACTTTAAGCATGCCACTGTATTTATTAACAACGATCTGCACAACTACAACCTGGAGCACTTTGACCAGGCAACCGGACAGAAGGTAGACCTGCCGGCTTCCTTTTCTCTGAAAAAAGGGGAGTCACAGGTATTCGATCTGGGAGTAGTGAACAAGGACAGCTATGTTTACACCATGTCTGAAGTGAGCTACGAGGGGCAGACCGAAACCTTCCCAATTGCCTGCGCTCATAGTGCCGACGCCACGGATACAAAGGGCGAAACGATGAGCGATGGACAGAACATGCCGGCGGGTTCGCTCTCCAGCGTGCAACTGAATTCCAGCGCATCCGCTAAGACCACGACCAGCGAAACCCAAAAACAGCAAACTTCTGATGTTCAGAACAAGCCGGGCGCCACGAGCGAAGTTCACCCAAAGCGAACGAATCCTGAAAAGAGCAAGGAGCAGAAATGAAGAGACGATTGTTCTTAAAATCCGGTAGCGGCGCTTTGTTAGCTGCAGGCTCCGGACTCCTCCCGCTTGTGGGTCAGCAGAAAACCGCGCCCAAAACGGCTCCATCCACCAATACCACGCCTTCGGCGACCGCCCCCAAAGCCGCACCCTCTGTAACACCGAAGCCCGCGGTTACCTCTTCGGGCGGTTCTTGATCGGCCAATTCAGCCCAGTTTGGGCTGCACGGCACACGGGACTTCCAGCAGAATTCGAACGCAGCGAGTGTTGCTCCAACCGACTATCTTCTTGGATCAGACATTCGCAATTATCGCTTCAAAGTCGCCGAATGGAATCCGAATCAGGGCTACATTCAAAGCGGCGAGGCTGCGACCGCACGCAACAACCTGTATACCTTGCTGTTTCCATTTGAAAACCTGGGTGATCAGCTCGACAGCGAAATCATGCCGCTCAGAGTACAGTGGGCGCAGGATGCCGGCGAGAGCCACCTCGATCCAAACAGTGCTTCCTGGAAGCGGTTCAAACAGCTGTACAGCTATCAATTCCAGGAGCAGAAAACGGTTGCTTTGTTTGCGCCGGAACTCTCTTACAAGGGGCCGAGCGATATCAGCACCGATCAGTATGACTTCGGGAGATACCTGCGCATTGTGTATCTCTATGTCAAGCCCGATAAAATGCCTGAGTTTGAAGACTTTGTCCACAAGTACATCGTGCCGGCTGCGACAGAAATCCTTAAATATCGCGACAAAGTAGTGAACGCACCCCCACCCGACCAACGTGAATACTTCAAGCTGGCGCCGCATCTTCGAAAGGTGTCCATAAACGTCAACATGCCAACCATTCCGGAATTCGAATTGTTCATCCAGCGGTACCTGGTTCCAGCGGCCCAGCGGACGAATACTCCCCTGCTCACCTACCGGACTGTTACCGGGGACAAACACAATTACCACATGCTTTATCCGTTCGAGGGGAAGCATCAATTCCACTACGACAACAAAAACCTGATCGCGTCTTCATTGTTGCGCGACAATCACCTGCAAATGTTGGCGGAGTCTGCAGGGGTGCCCAAGTTCACTTTGGCCTCCTACAAACCCAACGACAAAAAGCATGCCGTCGAACAAGCACTCGCCGAAGCCGACGAACTGGCGGCCGAATTCCATAGTCATGCCATTGAAATGGAAGAAATTGTCTATGTGACTCGACCCGACATGAGCTCTCTTCTAGAGGGGCGCTACACGAAGGAATCGGTAAAGCTGATCAACGCGTCGTACACTGCCGGGATGTAGGAGATGAGGAGCCGGACTTGTGAGCCCGGCTCCATTTTCTCATTTTCGACTCACGAGAGTCATTGTTCTACAAGGATGGAGGAAGTCGATGGAAGGTTTGCAGGTAAGAAAGACGGAGCCGTTGCACGTCGTGAGCTTTAAGCATAAAGGTCCATATCAAAATCTGCCCAAAGCGTATGAGCAGTTTGGTGGTTGGCTGGGACAGTCGAAAGCGCCAACGGCCGGATATTTTCGGGAGATTGGATACGACAACCCAATGATGACTCCGCCCGAAGAATGCAGGCAGGAGATATGCGTGCCTCTGGCCGGTCACGTAGTACCAGGAAATGGTGTGGAGGTAAAAACGTTACCCGTCGTCGAAGTAGTCTCGATGGTGCACAAGGGAGGTCTCGATTTTGAATCGGTGGGGCCCACCTACCAGGCGATGATGAAGTGGTCTGCCGAACAACAACGGCCAACCACGTACTCCATCATTACTTATTACACATCTCCAGATGAGAGAACCAACGCTGAAGTAGAAATCGCACTGGTTCTTGCGTAGTGGGTGCGGGCAGGACATGCGCGGTCATCGAGTCTGGAACTGGATTGTCTTGCTTATCGCTTTGGGCGGCTGCGTCAATGCCAGTTCACAGCGAGTCGCAGGTGTACAGAATGCACGAACGGTCTTACAGCAGGTAACGAACGAGCTCAACCCCACGCGTGAGAGTGCCGCCAACCTGGTACTGAATGAACGTCAGGGTGGGGTCACGGTCAGAAGCGTGGAATACCTGGCATGGTTTCAGGGGCAACAGCGACTTCTGCTGCAAACTGTTGCTCCTGCCCGATATCAAGGACGAAAAGTACTTCTTTGCGAAAATAGTCTTTTTATAAACCTTCCTGAGGCACGCAGGCCCATCAAGCTGCCAATGGATGAACGTCTCAACAGCGATATCAGCTACGCCGATATGGCCTGGGCCAATTTCAGCAGGGATTACCGTTTACAATCGGTCGACGGTTTCGTCTTCCTACTGGTTGCGAAGAATCCGGCCATACCGTTCAAAAGCGTTGAACTCAAGTTGAACGAAAAGACGCACCGGCCCGAAAGTGCGACCTTCATTGCGGTGTCTGGAATAAAGTTCCGTTGTAGCTATACCGCCTACCGAAGAGTTGTCGGTCAGGATCGGCCCACGATACTAATCTTCGAAAGCAGTTCCCGGCCGGGCATGCTCGTTGATTTGACGTTTCAAGAATGGCACGAGGCAAATTTCTCACCGAAATACTTTGCACCGTCCGGGTTGAACAAATTTATGGCAACAACAACTCCAGCGCGCTTCGAAGTTGTCGCTGTGGTCAAGCCAATGGCAGACCGCAGCGCAGACGAGCCCATGCTAAGAGTGCCCGGCGCACAGTTCGCAATGGGCAGGGACAATGGCTTTGTGGATGAAAAGCCCAAACACAACGTCGAGGTGCGCACCTTTTGGCTGGATACAACCGAGGTGACGGTGCGACAGTATTCCAGGTTCCTGCATGCGAATTCATCCCGCGCCAATGCACCCGATGCGCCCGGCGATTCTTTGCTTCCGCGAGATTATTTCCAGAACTCAAACTACGGGAGCTTTCCAGTCGTCAACGTAAGCTGGTACGCCGCATCTGCCTACTGCCAATCGGTTGGAAAGCGTTTGCCCACTGAAGAGGAGTGGGAGTGGGCGGCGCAAGGCCCGACCCAACAAACCTATGCCTTCGGCAACACCTGGGATGAAGGCGCTGCCGGATACCTCGAACTGCACCAGATCGCTCCGGCCTTACGAAAAGTAGGGAGTTTTTCCAGCAAACAAGGCCCGTTCGGAAACCTCGATTTAGCCGGAAGTGTCTGGGAGTGGGTCTCTGACCGGTACGGCCCGTATCCCGGCAATACCGACCCCGGTGTCTCCTGGTCTACCGATCGTGTGGTGCGGGGAGGGTCGTGGCTGGCCGGGCCTTCCTCACTGACAAGCTTTGCCAGGGACTATTCCGACCCGGCCTACGGTTTTGAATCGATTGGATTTCGATGTGCGCGAGACTAGCATGATGGATGCCGCAATGGAGACGACCACGGTAAGCGAGTTTGCCCGATGGAACGACGAGATGTTCGTTCGCTACGGCAACGAACGTCTTTATTTTCATTCCAACAAGATCATTCGCCATATACAGCAGTGCAGGGTGCGTACGATAGCAAGCTATCTGCAACTCGCTCCAGCCGATCGCCTGCTCGATGCCGGCACCGGAGAAGGATATCTCTTTTCGAAGCTACCCCGGGTCGCCAAACAAGTCGGCATCGATATCTCGGAAAGGGCTCTTTGCATTGCTCGTGCGAAAGAATACGAGAACGTGACATTTCTCCAGGCAGATGCTTCCAGGCTACCGTTCCCGGATGCGTCATTCGACAAGATCATTTGTTCCGAAGTGATTGAACACGTGCTGGAACCGAAGAAGGTTCTTTACGAGTTGGAACGCGTTCTGCATCCTGGCGGCCGGCTGGTTATCACCATTCCTTATGAACGTCATCTCAACATGGTGAAGGATGTGTTCCTTAGTTCCAGCCTGGGACGGCACTACTTCAATAATCTGCCCAGGAGAACCGAGTGGCATCGCACATTTTATTCGCCCGCTTTACTGGAAGACCAACTGAAAGACCAATTCAAAATCACTAAGAAATCCTGGTTACCGAACCGGCTGCTTCCTCTAGGATTGGCGGTTTGTTGTGAAAGGCTCTCTTCATAACAATGACGATGCCAAACGACAGGGAGCTCTGTGTTCTTTTTCTCTGCTATAACGATGCGGCGACGATCGAGTGGTGTGTTCGGCGCACGTATGCCACTTTGCAGGACGCGGTGAGCCGTTTGACGGTGATTGTGGTTAACGACGCGAGCTGCGACGGCAGCCAGGAAATCCTGGAGCGGCTGCGCAACGAATGCGAGGGAGTGATCATCGTGACCCACGCGAAGAATCTTGGATACGGTGCGAGTCTTTACGATGGAATGAAACATGCCACGGGCGATTATCTTCTTTGCTCCGATGGTGACGGCCAATTTGACCCGATGGATGGTTTGAAGCTGCTCGCAGCCATGGATGATGCGACGGATGTAGTAAGCGGCGTCCGGCGGCCGCGTGCCGACTCTTCCTATCGACGCCTGACCGGGCGTTTGTGTAACTATGCCGTACGCAGGGTCTTGGCCCCAGAGCTGGAGGATGTAGATTGCGGCTTCAAGCTCTTTCGCATTCGATCGCTGCAGAGTCTTCTGCCGGTACGCTGCAACATGGCAGTCTGGGTTGAGATCTCTTCTCACGCTCATATTCTGAGCTACGTATTGAAGAGCGTGACTATCCAGCATCGCCCTAGGACTTCGGGCAAATCTGCAGCGTTCACGGGACGCAACATTTGTCTCCTCCTTCGGGAGATCAGCGGTCTTTTCGCTGGCAGGATGTTTGCAGTATGGGCCCCGTTTTCTATCAAAGAAGCATACTGGCGGTAGCTGTCTGCCGGCCCAAGACTGCAGGAAAAAAATGAATGCCGTATCAGCTCAGACGATATCCCGGAACGTGGTTTTTGGCGGGCGAGGCTTTCTGGGGTCGGCGCTGGTTCGAGCCCTGATAAATGCGGGCGAGCGGGTGCTGGTGGTAGATAAGCCCTACCGTGCCGATTCTGGAGTCTTATCAAGCTATGGCGAACTGGTCGAATTCCTGCCAGCTTCAACGCCATCCGATCCAGCGGCACTTGGCGCTTTGCGACCCGATGACACGTTGTTTTACCTGTGGTCCGGCGGTGAACTCAATACCCGGGCTGAAGACCTAGGAACACTGTTACAAAAGATCCTGGAACCCGCAACCAAGGTCCTGGCGGCAGCCTCGCGCGCCGGTATACGACAGGTCGTGTTTGCATCATCGGGGGGTACGCTGTACGGCCCTTCCTCTTGTGGCAACCTTCGCGAAGACCAGCCGGTGCACGCGATCAACACGTACGGTATGCTCAAAGTTGCCTTAGAGCAGATGCTGTCTGTGTTTCGCGCGCAATCCGGCTTGCCCTACACTGTGCTGCGTATAGCCAATGCATATGGCCCGGGAGCTCAACACTCACCCAGACAAAACCTCATCGCCAACCTGTGCCGGTGCGCCTACCAGGGCGTTCCATTTACGATTTGGGGCGACGGTTCCACGGTTCGCGATTATGTTTACGTGGACGATGTAGCCTATGCATTCCTGCTAACCAAAGCGGCAAGACCGGATTCCGCCGTGTTTAACATCGGCACGAGCCGTGGAACCAGTGTTCTTGAAATAACCAGACTCGTGGAAAGCGTAGCTGGTACCCGCATGGATCTGAGATTCGAAGCTGCGCGAAGGTGTGATGTTGCCAGCAGCGTACTCGACGCGAGTAAAGCGTGGCGGGAGCTCTGTTGGAAGGCGCGAATACCGCTCGAAACCGGTATCTTGCGTACATGGAGACGAACTGTATCGGTGGATGACCCACTTGCAGCAAATCGAGGTGAGCAATGGCTAAATATGGGAATAGGCACAAATCATTGAGTGTGTTCGCTGCCGCTTGTCTTTTACCAGGATGGGGAGTGGTTCAGGTCGCGGCGCAGGAGAAAGAAGAAGCTGCGGTGGTGTTGGATAACAAAGACGCCTCAAAATTTGCCCAGGCCCCGGGATTAATGCCCCCGTGCTTTCAGGGAGCGATGCAACGCATCATTCCGGCGACAGGGGGCGCCGTATTCCTGGTGAAGGCTGCGGAAAGCGGTTGCGATGTGCCCTGGCACTGGCACTCCTCGGGGGAGCAGATCACAGTGGTCAGCGGAGAAGTACAGATTGCGATGCGGGGTGAGCGCGCGATCACACTCAAGGCGGGGGGCTACGCCTACATGCCGGCCCACCATATTCACTCCTTTCGTTGCGCTGGACCATGCCAACATTTCGTGCAAAGCGATGGTCTATATGACATTCACTTCGTCAACGGCCAAGACACCGAAATCAGCATGGCTGAGGCGCTTAAAAGATAAGCGCCTCAGCTCACCAGCAATCGGTCTTCACGATAAATAGCAGCTGCTATGCCTGCTCCAGCAAAAGAGGATATAAGTCCGGCGATACACCCCCACAAGAGTAAGTCGTGCGGGATGTCACCCAGGGCGACTTGTTCAACGGCATTGAGAACCCATCCCAGGACCCACAAAGTGAGCGCTGTATAAAGAACCGCCTGTAGTTTGTGCGGGAATCTCCGCAGCAGCGCTGCATAGAGCCAGACAGCCGCCAATCCCCATGCAAGTGCGACCACAGCCCACAGTCCCCGAGCTGCGTTCTGCGCCGGCGGTTTATCCAGGGGTCCTAATGCAGCAGCCCAGGCTGACCACCGCGCACCCAGAAAGATTCCATTTACTGCCGTCTCGACAATATTGATGACAACGCCGGCAACCAGGCCGCCAATAAGAATCCGCTTCAGGTTCATTCCATCTCCTCATTCGGGGCTTTAAACGATCGATGTGACAGGCACAAGCGAAGCTTTCTCCAGATGCCGAATTTCATCTGCATACGATGCAGCTTCAGGGTCGTGCGTAACCATAATCACCGTTTTGTTGTGATACTCGTTGAGCTTCTGGAAGATTTCAAGAATTTGCGATGCGGATGCGCGATCCAGATCGCCCGTGGGCTCGTCCGCAAGAAGGATGGCCGGGTCGGTTGCTATCGCTCTGGCGATAGCAACGCGTTGTTCCTGGCCTCCAGAGAGTTGTTTGGGAAGATGACCTGCGCGATCTACTACACCGACAAGTTCGAGCGCGTTGATTACATGGTCGCGACGGGTTTTCTTGTTTAGTCCGGTCAATAACAGCGGCAGTTCAACGTTCTCGAAGGCCGTGAGGACCGGGATGAGGTTGAACGTTTGAAACACATAGCCGATGTTACGATTTCTCCATTGAGAGGCACGGCCATCGTTCAAAGCGCTGATATCTTCACCCTCGACGCGGACTACTCCGCTGCTCGGACGATCGATGCACGCAATCAGATTCAGCAGGGTAGTCTTACCCGATCCCGAGGGCCCCATGAGCGCGAGGAATTCGCCGTTAGAAATATCGAGGTCAACGCAGTCTAATGCGAGTACGTCGAAGCTATCGCGGCGGAAGATCTTGGTTACTTTGTCCAGGTTGATCATACAATCGGGCTCCGGCGATACTTAATGATGCGTTTTTGTTGCTGGCCCGTTCACTACGTGAACTGCGTTGCCGTTTTCGAGGTTCGGATCGGGGTTCATCACTGCCTCTTCGCCGGCATCCACGCCATCTAGTATCCATCCGTCGGCTCGCTTCTTTTTAAGATTTACCGTCCTCTGCTTTACCCGCCCGTCCTCCACCACAAAAGCAACGTCACGACCTTCGCGGCTCACAAGGGCCCTGGCAGGAAGAAAGGACCGTTGGCGTACGACGCCGGCCGGCGCCCCGGCGGAGCCAACAAAATCCACTGTTGCATTCATCTCCGGCCGCAGAAAGGCGTCGGGCTGGCGGATTTTAATGCGCACGTTGACAGTGCCTTTTTGACGGTCACCCTCGGGTGAGACCTCACGGATAACTCCCTGATATTTACGATCCGGGTAGGCATCGGTATAAATAACGCAGTTCGGTTTGGACTGAATCACCGCAAGTTCTTCCTGGCCAATATCAGCGTCGACTTGCAGATCGTTGAGATCGGCGAGAACGACGACCGACCCGCGTGGGCCGCCGGTATCGAGACCGCTGGCGAACTCCGCCGTAATCAATTCTCCGCGTTCGGCGGTTCGCTCCAGGATGGTTCCTGCCGTGGGTGCTTTGATCACGGTTGCAGCCAGCTGAGCTCTTGCAAAAGCCAGGCGGCCTTCGGCCGCGAGTTCCGTACCTCGTGCACGTTCAATCTCTTCGCGGCGGGAGCCGAGTTTGGCCAGCGTGTAGGTCTCTTCGAGCGAGCGGACGTGATGGGAGGAACTGCTTGCCTGGGCTTCCGCCTCTTCCAGCTGTTGCCTGGAGGCGATGTTGGCGTCAAAAAGGGCCTTGGCCCGGGCGAGGGTTTTTTGGTCGTTCTCGGCGACCGCCCGTGCTTGTTCCAGATCCTGCTGGGCGCGGTTGATTTCCTGGGAGCGCAGGCCGTTCTTGGTTTGCAGCATCGTGGCTTTTTCGCTCACCAATTCACCTTCAGCTTGCTGCACCTGGGCCCGGAACTCGTCGTCTTCGAGCCGGACAAGAACCTGGCCTTTACTGACGTTGTCGCCCTTTTCTACGCCGATCCACGCGACTCGTCCGGTGACCTTGGAGTTCACGTCGATGCGGTGATGGGGAACGATGTAGCCGGAAGCCGAAAGGATGGTGCCGTGATCAGGCGGGTTTTCTGGCTCCGCGCGGACAACGGTGACCGCCGCCCCCCGGCTGGCAATGCGGGTTGTCACAGCAACGATTGCTATCAATACGGAGATGACGAGCGCGATGACTACGCCGAGGCGGCGCCTTGCTCGCCGGCCCGTCTCCGGCGAGCGATGGAGCCGTAAATCGTTGAGCGCATCAGTCCTAATCGCCACATTGCCTCACAGCATGCCTACCTGCGAATTGCCACTTTGATGTCGCCGGTGGAGGCTACGAACGCGGGGAACAAGCCTCCACACAGCCCGAGCAGGATGGCGAGCGACAGCCCGCATGCAAAAACCGTTGGGCTGAAGCGCAACGTGAAGACAAGCTCACTGAAAGTAAATCCGTTGAATGTTCCGGTCGTGAGGTCCCAAAAAGGTGTGGTTTCCAGCACGCCCAGAACTGCGCCAACCAGTGCTATGGCCAGCGACTCAGTGAGGTATGCCGTCAAAATATCGCTCCGGCTAAAACCCAGAACCCTCAAGGTCGCAGTATCGGTTGTGCGGCTTGCAACAGTAGTGAGCATTGTATTCAAAATTGCAAAATAGCAGCCCAACGCCAGGATCGCCGCCGTAATGGCGGCTGCCAGTTCGACCGTGCTGCCTACACTTCTTTGCGCCCGATAGTAATCTGCCTCAGCCACTGCGTGCAGGTGCAGCCTGTTATCTGCCCTTAGGCGTTCCACGAGGTTCGCTTTATCTTTGGGATCGTTCACTTTCAGTAGAAACGATGAGAACAGCGGGCGACCGAGGGCGTTGGCCACCATCTCCTGGCTCGACAACAGTTCCGATTCTTGAGCGGTGTTGGTTTCGCTGAAGACCCCCACGACGTTCCAGTCGCCTTTGCCAAAGTGGATGGAATCGCCTTCGTTCGTCCCGGAAAAGCGCCGCTGGATCGACTCGCTGACCACAAGTTCCCGCACGCCCGGGTTAAACCATCGGCCGCTCACCAGCTTCAAATCCGGCCGAAGGTCGAAGCTGGCGGGTTGAATTCCTCGAACAGTGACATTGACGTCGCCTGTCCCGTCTTTTCGGGGAAGCAAAACGATGCTAATCGTTTCTCCGGCGAGTACGGGTTCCCCGTTCCGATCGCGTGCTATGCCTGGCATATTCTTCACAATCGCCAAAGTCGATCGCGGAAGCATGCTCATGTATTCCGATTCTGAACCTGTGCGTGTGGCAATAACATTTGCCGGTTGGCCAGTGTGTGCAAAAATATCTCGGATGCTGGTGTACACGGCCAGCACGAGAAGAGTAACCGCCACGCTAAGGCTGATGGCGCAGCAGGTGGCTGCGGTGGCACTGCGTCTCAGCCACAGACTTTTGATGTTGTAGATCAGGGGAACTGCCATCGCACTTCCATGAGCGCTTCGCGCAAAAGACTAGCAGATCGGGGACTGGCTACGTCGAAACCTTTCGCAAATGAATTATAGGTCGGTGTCTTCCCGCGCCAGGTGTCCTAAAGTACAGCTTGGCAGACGGTTTATGATCACTCCAGTTGGCGACACGTATCGTTTCCTCGATCGTGCACTTCGTTTCCTGGGCCCAGGCATCCATCTTCTTTCAAAGAACAGTGAACGAGCGCTTTTCGGGCGTCCGTACGCTGGCGAGAGGAAGTTCCAATGTTCATTCTTAGAGCTCGTACGGCCCGCTCAATGGGCGCGCTATGCGTTTCGATGTTGATCATTCTGGCCGGCTGTAAGCAGCGATCGAGCGAGAGCCCTGCGATTCGGATTAGCATGATCCCGACCACGGACCCTGGCAAGCTCCTGCGGGCGAGTGCACCGGTCAAGCAATATTGGCAAAACGCATTGCATCGCGACGTAGATCTAACAGTTCCCACGAATTATGCGGCCGTCGTGGAGGCGTTGGTCCATGGCCAGGTGGATATTGCCTATCTGGGTGGCTTCACGTATTTGCAGGCATCGTCCCGAGCGAGCGTGGTTCCTCTCGTCCAGCGTGACGTGGATCAAAAATTTCATTCAGTGTTCATCACACGTCCTGATTCCGGCATTCATTCTCTTCAGGATTTGAAGGGCCATACATTCGCTTTCGGAGATATCAATTCGACCTCCGGCCACCTCATGCCTTCATACTTCATGAGCAAGGGGGCAGTGGATCCTTCCGTGATTGAGAAGGCGATATACTCAGGCGGTCATGATGCAACTGCCCTTTCGGTCGAAAACGGAAAAGTCGACGCCGGCGCAATGGACGAGTTGGTTTATAAGAAAATGATCGACACGGCGAAGCTCTCGCCGGCAAAGGTTGTTGTTTTCTATCGAACGCCTGAGTTTTTTGACTATGTCTGGGTTTGCCGCAAGGATCTTGATCCTGCTGTAGCGGCTGCATTCGCTCAAGCGATGCTGGATCTCGACACAGCGAAAGATGCGGAGGCTCTCAAAGTGCTCAATGCCGGGCACTACGTGAAAGCTGCTGATGCTTCGTATGAACCGTTGCGCGAAGCCGCGAAGGCGGACGGGCTATTGCATTGATCTACCAATTGCGGCAGGTCTCGCGCACCTACGGCCCAGCAGTGCGGGCAGTCGACCACATTAATGTCGAAATCGAGGATGGAGAGCACCTAGTGTTCCTCGGCCCTTCAGGCGCGGGCAAGACAACGCTCTTGCGGTTGCTCAACGCAAGCGTGCGGCCGAGTTCCGGTCAGGTTGTATTCGACGGAGTCGATCTTGGACGGTTAGAGGGAGCCGCCTTGCGCAGAACGCGGTCTCGCATCGGCATGGTGTATCAGCAACACATGTTGATCTCAAATGTCTCCGTCTTGAACAATGTCCTGGTGGGGGCCCTGGGACGGTGGGATCTGTGGTTTACGATGCGATCGCTGGTCGCGCCCAATCGCCGCACTTTCGAAGAGGCTGAGAGCGCACTGGAAACAGTGGGCCTGCAGGATAAACTGCGATCTCGGGTCAGCGAACTCTCCGGCGGTCAACAGCAGCGTGTCGCCATCGCCCGCATGCTGATGCAAAATCCGCGGGTGATGATCGCGGACGAGCCCGTAGCGTCTCTCGATCCGGCGCTCGCGGAAGAGATGATCAACTTGCTGAAGTCCCTGGCCATTAAGCATTCGAAAACCCTCTTGCTGTCGTTACACAATGTGGATCTGGCTTTGGGCTATGGCGACCGAATTGTAGGTCTGCAAAGGGGCAAGGTAATTCTGGACACGCCTCCACGGGGAGTGTCACGAGCCGATTTGGAATACCTCTATAGGCATGCTGCCTCTGCACCTTCTCCACCGATCCCGGTTGCGGCTGTCCCAGGCAGGCAGGCATGTTCACGCTAGACCGAAGGTTGCGTTATCAGAACCATCCCGGCTATTCGTACATTCTCGCCGCTGTGTCCATATGGGCATCCTGGCATGTTTCCGAAATGCGATTGGGAAGCCTGATGTCGAGGCAGACGTTCTCAGCCATTGGCCATCTGCTGGCCGACTTGTTCCCTCCGGACCTTAGCGTTTCGTTCCTCAATGTGGGGCTCAGGGCAATCGGGGTTACGTTGGCGTCCGCGGTGCTTGCGACCGGCATCGCTGTGTTGTTGGGTTTACCTCTTGGGATATTGGCGTCCGGTCAGCTTTGGGACGGTGGGGACTCGCAACTCACAGTTTGGAGAGGACGGCTGACTGCATTCACCGGCGTTGCCCCGCTGACGCGCTCGTTATTGTCCATCATTCGCTCCATCCCCGATCTGGTGTGGGCTTTGCTGTTTGTGTCGGCGTTCGGCCTGGGCCCGCTCGCGGGTATTTGCGCCTTGGTGATTTGCTATACGGCCATTCTGGGTCGCGTCTACGGCGAACTGCTCGATGAAGTGGCCGGCGGTCCCATGCGATCGCTTGAGGCAATCGGCGCTTCCAGACTGCAACTCCTCACCGCCGTGCTGCTTCCCGAGGCCTTTCCGCGGTTGCTCGCGTATACGTTGTTTACGTTCGAATGTTGTGTGCGCAGCGCCATCGTTTTGGGATTTGTCGGTGCGGGTGGGATCGGTTACGAGATCAGCCTTTCAATGAGGCTGTTCGAATACGGTCAAGTATCGACCCTTCTGCTGCTTCTCTTTGGAACAGTGTTATTGATCGATGCCTCGAGCCGGTGGATCCGGTATCTGATATCGCCGCAGGCGCGGCAAAGCGATTCTTTCAGCCCTCGCGGCAAACAAATTGCGGTGGCCACTATGGTGACGCTTGCGGCCGTAGGCGCCGCGTACGCTCCATTCGTTTTTGCGGATATTCGCTTTCGCGCAGATATTGGGGCGACGGCGGCCAGTTTTGTTCGACAGTTTTTCCCAATCGATCTGAGTCATGTCTTTCTTCGTCATCTCGGTAAAGGGCTGCTCGAAACGTTGGCGATCTCTCTACTGGCAACCGTCTTTGGTACTTTAGGAGCCTTGGCCTTCGGGCCACTCGCTGCTGATACCAGGCGGCTGGATCCGGATGTAACCAGCACTGCAGCGTGGTCCACCGCCTTCCGCCACACGCTTTCGCGGGCCACGCGTGCCTTGCTGGCGATCGAGCGCTCCATCCCTGATTTGGTATGGGCGCTCTGCTGTATCCTCGCGGTTGGCTTCGGCCCGTGCGCGGGTACGCTTGCGCTGAGCATCCACACCATGGGTGTGATGGGTAAGCTGGTGGCCGACACTATCGAAGAATCTTCGCCGGGCCCCCCGCGAGCATTGAGGACGCTTGGAGCGACCCGCCTCCAGACACTGCTTTGGTCGGTATGGCCTGCGGTACGGCTTACCCTTTTCAATTACACAATGTTGCGCTGGGACATGAACCTGCGAGCCGCCACCATCCTCGGCCTGGTCGGAGGCGGAGGGCTTGGCCAGCTTCTCTACAATTCGGTTCAATTGGGTTTTTATCAGCAGGTGGGTACCGCGATTGTAGTTATTTGCGTGGTAGTGTTGTGCAGCGATCATGTTGCGTCGCGATCAAAATACAGTTGCAGTAGCGTATGGCAAAGCATGTAAATGCCTCCGTACTGTCGTTCTGGCCGAAGCACGATGAAGCCCGACTATCCTGTTGACCCGCAAGTGGCGTATTCCGCGAGTGTCCACATGCATGACCGTTTCAACGCCTGCCAAATGACTAGTAAGACACGTTCGTCCTGGAAGTCTTTAGTTTCAGCCTGCCAGTTTCTGAGGATTCAGTAGAGATTATCGATGGGCCAGTCCCTGGGCCACAGTGGCAAAGGCGTTCGTGCTTCCCGGGGGTTCCATTTCAAACTTGATCGCCAGTTTCCCAGTCGGCTGCGAGGTATACGTCAGCCGGAGACCAGCATGCTCGGATGACGCCTCATTGGAAAACTGGACAGATTGTCCAGCTGTTGCAAAGAGCACCTTGAGGGTGGCGTTATTGCCCTCGTTGTCGAAATAAACCGCCTGCAGCCCCTGCTCGCGATCCTGATAGACAATCATTAGAATATCGTGAGGTGCGACCTCATGACCTGCGGAGCTTGGAACTTCAGTGTGGTCTCTGCGCACCAGGATGGTGCCTCCAAGTTCTTTGGAGAAGCTGAAGGTCCCTTTGTTCTGGGCTCCGCTGGCATCGGCGAACCAATGACCAACCAGCATGTCTAATTGGGAAAGAGAGTCCGCCGGCTTGAAGTTCTGCCCGGTTGCCCAGGGGTGTATCGAGCTAATCAGGAACAAGCTGAATAAAGCGGTTCGAAGAGTCTGCATCAAAGGTGGTCTATTGCCTCCAGTCGTTTAGTTTGCAGGCGAAACCAGCCCGTAAACTCGTGGCGGCTCCTGGGATGCTCCGCCGAGCGGGTCCTCCATAGGCGGCGCCGGCGTTTCGATTGGCCCAGGCAATGCAGCGTCTCGTCCGGGCCACCGGTTCACGGCGTAGGACATCCCACCCAACCCCAACAGAAGCATGCCGGAATCGACAACGAAGAGGCTCAGGACGAGGGTGTTATGAATCCGCAACAGTCTGAGTACGAAATCAATGGCAACGATGCACCCCGCAAATAAAAATTGGAGACGGTTGGATTTCGGGGTCGTCCTTGGATCGGTCAACATGAAAAATGTGAACAATTGAAAAGGGGCTCCAGTGAGAATACCGAAGGCCAGGCTGGCCGGTTCCATCCCCAGAACAACTCTCAACCCAGCTGATACCAGAAATAGCCCGAAAAAGCTTCCTAATAAAACCAGGCGCCGCACACGGGTCAAAAGCATGAATCCCAGGCTGAGCACAATCCATAAAGCGGTAGTCCCTCCGCCCCATTCATATCCCGGTGTGAGTGTACCCAGGTTGAGCAGAATGAGGATTGCCAGAGCGAATGCAGACGGGTTGTAGAAGTGCTTTCCCTGAAGACGGAGGGCATATTTCGATCCGATGCAGAGGATACCCGCAAATAAAAAAGGAAGCACGCGTGTGCCAGAATCCAGAAGCAGGCACAATCCGAGTCCGGAAATTATGCCGCTAAGCGGCAGTCCGATGGTGCGCGAGTTGAGAAACGTCAAGAGAACATCCAGTACCGTGCAGGTACCGAGGGCAACTGCGATTTGTATCCTGTTCTGAGTGAACCCTAAATAAAGCTGCGACAAAGTTACAAAAAAAATCAAAGAGCAGATCATCGTAACCCGCGGGTCGCGAATCGATGGTTTGACGAATGTGATGGCTGAACCGGTCAAACGGTACCCCTTCATTGCTCCCATTTGTTACTTCGCCGACTCTTGAATGTCGTTGTAGGTATCCACACGCCAGCTGTTCAATGGTTGTTGCCGCCCGTCTGGCCATCGAATCGATACTGAATCTATGCGAGCGAGCTCACCCAGGCCAAAATGGACTCGAGGATCGCTCTGCGAGGCAAACCCGTTGCCCCGCGAAACCTCTGCAATCTGCTTTCCCATCGCGGTCACGACTTCGATCCTGGCTCCGATAGCGTCGCGGTTTGAAGTGGTTCCATTTCCGGATAAACGAAAGCCGACCCAGTGCGGGCAGCTGGTGCCGTCACATGTCTCATACAATTTGTTGCGATAAACCAATGCGGGTCCGTCTTGATTGCTTACAATAAAATCGATTGATCCTGAGTTGGTTAAATCCGCCGTCGCGACCCCCCGGCCGTCGTACTGGTCGACGATCCCTGCCGATTCAGCTACATCGGTGAAGCTGCCTCCTTGACGCACAAACATGCAGCTTGGCTGGTAGCCCGAGAGGCTTTTGTTCCCCATCACCGGCCATCGGGCAGCATCTTCTAGGATGGTCCGGTAGTCGCTCGCCATATTCTCCAGTTCATACCAGTAGTCTTCCGTTCGACTGGCGGAGATAAAGCCATTGGCAACAAAGATGTCGTTCCAGCCGTCATTGTTTACGTCGGCGAACTTAGCCCCCCAGCTCCACCCACAGTCAGTGACCCCCATAGATTCCGCATGATCATCAAAGTTCCAATTACCTGGCTTGGATCGATCCGGGCGCCCTGTCCATAGGATGTTGCCTTCGGGCAAAACACGTTTGTTGGTGATGTTGGTCACGTAGACGCTTAAATTGCCATTATGGTCCACGTCGGCAATGTCTACGTTCATGCCTTTCTTGGTGTCGCGTCCTACCTTATCTGCCGTGAAGCCGCCCTCCACACGCACGAACCTGCGGCCACTGTTGGCTCCCGGCATGTTGACATAATAGTCGTCGGGTCCGAAGTCGTTAGCCACGTAAAGATCGGGCCAACCATCATTGTTGAGGTCCGCGGCGCCCAAAGCCAGCGCGAACCCGGTGTGGATCATTCCCAGGCTGGCGTGCACCTCGGTGAAGCGGCCGTCGCCTTCGTTGTGATAGACAAGAACGCCGCCGCCGTTCCGCGCGTTGTTGAAACTATCAGGCATAATGCGCGTATCGCGCAGGTGGTTTAGATCGAGCCGGACGTTCCCCCCGGGCAGCGTGGGGTCAGTGAGAATTCGCTTTTGATAAAAGGAGGGAAAGTAGTTAGCGACCACCAGGTCCAGTTTGCCATCGCGATCGTAGTCGAACCAAACGCCCCCGACTCCATAGCCCAGGTTGCCGGTACCCGAAGCGGCAGTCACGTCGACAAACTTGCGCTGCGGTACGCCGCGGTCGCTGATAACCTGACGTCCGCTCGCATCCAGAAGTGGTACGTTATGAAAGAGCAGGTTACTCGCGCCGGTGCGCATGACGTATAGATCGGGGAAGCCGTCGTTGTCGTAGTCTCCCCAGGCGCTCGCCATTGACACGCTGCCCGCATTCAGGCCGCCCAATCCAGCAGGTACGGTTACATTTGTCAGGTGCGGCTGCCCGTTGACGATGCCGTCGTTTTGGTACAAGGCGTCGTCGCTGCCCAGGCTCGAATCGGTGAAAAAGACTGACACACGCCCGGAGCGATCATAGTCAGCCGCCGCGACCGAAGCACCTACCGAGACCAACCAGGGCATTATATTCGCAACCTTGGGGTCGAACTGCGGTTTGTGGTTGCGGAACGAAATCCCCATCTGCGCTGCTTGCTCCGCGAAACTGACATTCTTCTGCAAGTGGGGCTTGGTAGATCTGTTCCAGATCGCGATGCCAGCGATGGTGCCCAAAAGAAGGACAAGACAAACCGGTGTGAGTCGCCCGGCGAGGCCACCTCCCGGCGTGTTCACGGTGGCCGCAGCCTTGGTCAATCCGAACGCAAACAACGCAAAGAAAATTAAGACAGCGGGGACAGTCAGCAGCACTAGCAGCCAGCGCATCTGTCCATGCGCGCCGGCGAACCATACGCCCATTATCCCGGCCGATGCGAGGATAGCTATCAGGGCTACTATCCCTTTACGACGCCCATGTCGCGGCAACGATTCACGTGTCTGTCGGGGCTCAATCTCTGTGATCGGCAAAGCAATCCTCGTGACTGGCAGGAAACAAAACCGGAACTCCAGCCCTTGCTTACATCACCACGCTGGGCGATTATTTGCCAACTGAACCGAAGGACAGGTCTGCTCGTCAGGACGCGCGAGAGAAAAACGCACCATCAGCTATCTGAGAAACACCAACATCAGGACTACGAACGATAGT
Source organism: uncultured Acetobacteraceae bacterium (assembly GCA_964657465.1). Taxonomy (GTDB): domain Bacteria; phylum Acidobacteriota; class Terriglobia; order Terriglobales; family Acidobacteriaceae; genus PALSA-350. The sequence continues at coordinate 53,813 of CAZZVD010000002.1, forward strand.
TCCGAGCAATTACAAACGGGCTGTCTCTCACTGCACCGCTTGGTTGGCGTTGCCGACGCCCCCTTTCAGCCATCGCAAAGATAAAGCGATCGAACAAATAGGATTGCGTGGTTCCGAAAGTGAAGCCATGCACACCCAATCGACCTGCGGCGATCATTGCATGCGGCGCTCACGCTGGGCGTCAGGTCGAAACTGTACTTTGGGGCAGCGTGCTGTCCCTAGGTCCAGTTGTCTCACCCCGCCAGAATGTGATCTTCTTCTGACTGATTCGACGAGGCCCGCGGATATCCGGGCCGGGTACGTGTAATACCTTGTTTTCCATTGCTGGATAATTGCAACCATGGTGATACCGCTTGAGAACCAGCCAACCAGAGGGCCGCGGTTTTGCACGATCCAGATTAAGTTATTTGCGAAAGGAGCATCATGGTAGGCGCAGGAGTGGTTCATGATCCAGTCTCGAGTGCGGCCGCGATCGCACACGAGGTTCTAGCTAAATTTGCAGCCGAAGTGGACAAGTCTGGACGCTTCCCGATTGAGTCGGTGGCGGCCCTTAGGAACGCTGGGTTGCTTGGACTCTGCGTCCCCGTAGAATTTGGTGGACTGGGTGGAGGTCCCGAGGCATTTGTCGCGGTAACAGAAGTAATTGCCCAGGCCTGCCCATCCACAGCAATGATTTTCGTGATGCACACGGCCGGGACGCGATCTATTCTGGCTTCCACACGGCTCCAACGGAGAGTGAAGATTGCGAGCGATATCGCGATGGGACGCCACCTGACCACGTTGGCCTTCTCCGAGAAAGGCTCCCGGTCACAATTCTGGGCTCCCGTGTCTCGTCTTTCCCCAGATGGTAAAGATTATTCCTGGAGCGCGACGAAATCCTGGGTCACGTCGGCCCACTACGCTGATTCCTATGTGTGCAGCGCCCAGAAGCCTGAGGCTGCATCACCTTCGGAGTCGGTGGTGTTTCTCCTGGACCGGCGCGAAGATGGCGTCGACTGTCAGGGTCAGTTTGACGGCATGGGGCTTCGCGGGAACGATTCTTGCCCTGTCGAGATCCGGTGCGCTCGGGTTGGCGAGGAGAGCTTGTTGACAGAACCCGGAGAGGGCGCAGCTTTTATGCAATTTGAGGTTCTCCCGTGGTTTGCAATTGGCAGCGCAGCTGTAGCCAACGGTATTGCCCAGGCTGTCACCGATGCGACGGTGAGGCACCTGGAGACAAGCAAACTGGAACATACGGACAGCGCGCTGCGTGATATTCCGGTGCTCCGCGTGAGGGTGGCCCAAATGAGCGTGCTGACAGAACAGGCGCGGGCACTCCTAAAAGCATGTGTTCAGGAGATGATGGCAGGCAGTCCTACCGCGGGTCTGCGTATTTTACAAAGCCGGCTCTCTTCAATCGAGGCCGCGGTGTGCGTGACCGACCTCGGTATGAAGGCGGCGGGTGGCGCAGCGTTTTCAAAACATACTGGAATCGAGCGAATGTTTCGAGATGCCAGAGCCGGTTGGGTGATGGCGCCGACTGCCGATCACTTGCAGGACTTCATCGGTCGCGTCTTGACTGGGCTACCGCTGTTTTCCTGAGGCAAACGACGAGGGATAGTGATCTTGGTTTCTGTACGTTGCTGTCCGCCTCTATCAATGTCACCGTAAGTGAGCAGTATTGCAGGGATGCCTCCTTTCATGAGGTGGTAGGCGCACCAGGCTCCTGCGATCCCGCTGCTGACAAGGACCACGGTGGTACGCAAAGGGCATTCCATTTCCGATCTTACCGGCTCTTTCTGATCGGGGAACATGCACATGAAGGCTAGGGAGCGTTCACCGCAGAAGCCAAACACAACCCTGGCACCGATGCGCCCTGGTCAGTCCTTCACTAATGTAGATAAGAAAAGCAGCACTCTGCCAAGCTGTACTTTGTCACACATCACGCCGGGAAATCCCACTCTATACTTGCCTGAAAGAAATCTGGACGCAGCCCGGGCCCCGATCACGAACGCGTATGGGGACAGCCATAGGAGTGCGATCTCCGTGCCCCTCATCCACACGAGCCTTCCGAAACGCCCACCGATCATGCGGCTCGCAGCCGCAACGGAAAAGGAGAAAAGATGCACACACAGAACGCGAAGACGGTATTACTCATCGGGGCAGTCGCCTACGACCCGAAGGTCGTGACCATCTGGGAAGGCTTCAAAGAGTATTTCGCCGAGATGGGCTTGTCCATCGACTACACTCTCTATTCAAACTATGACTCGCTGGTCGATGCAAACTTGAAGGGCGAGGTCGACCTTGCATGGAACTCACCGCTTGCCTGGGTAAAAAGCCAATTCGTGAGCGGGGGAAAGTGCCGCGCGATTGCAATGCGCGATTCCGATCGCGACTTAACCACAAAGATTCTCGTCCGGAATCACTCAGGTCTCACCTCACTTAGGGATCTCCGCGGAAAGCGAATAGCGGTGGGAGCCTCTGATTCGCCCCAGGCAACGCTGATCCCTCTGGGCATGATTGCCGATTCTGGAATAGTCCCTTCGCTCGACTGTGAAGTCGTCTTTCACGAGGTGATGGTTGGCAAACACGGGGATCATGTCGGCGGCGAGCGTGATGCCGCGCGGGCGCTTGCCGCCGGGCAGGTGGATGCCGCATGCGTCCTGGATCACAATTATCCAATGTTTATTGACGAGGGAACGCTGGATCCAGGAACGACGACAGTGCTGGCTACGACTCCTCCGTTCGATCATTGCAACTTTACCGTCGCAGCCGATTTGCCAGATGAAAATGTTAGGCCATTTGTCGATCGTCTTTTGGCTATGTCGTTCCAGGATCCGCGAGTCCGTGGTCTCATGGAACTCGAGGGTTTGAAGCGTTGGCTGCCGGCTCGAACATCCGGATACGACCAGCTGGAAAAAGCTGTTCAGACGTTGAACTTTTTCGATGCGAAGGATCAGTTAGCCAGGGCGTACTAACTGCAAATACCCCAACCCGGTGCCAGGTCGTGACTGCAATGCCACCTAAGATGCTTGTCGAACTTGATGACCTGGCTCTGCATGAGGGAGCTGGGGTGCTATTGCGCCGGGCTCTCCAACTGGTTCAAGCCGGTGACAGCATCGAAATCCATGCGGATTCTGAAGGACTTCAAGACCAACTGGGCGCATGGTGCCGCCAGGCTGGTCATTCGTTCACTGCACAGCAAGGCAACAAAGGCGTCTACTCAATAGAATCGGGCGGACACTCCGTAGTCCCATCCATCTCAACGAGTGAAATTGCGGAGGAAGCAGATCCTGCCTGGGGTCTGGCGCCGCGCGGTGCTCAAATCGAAAAGGGTGGACCCGCCCTCGGCTTCACCCTGTGCCAGAAACGTGATGTCTGGGCATATGAGCTCGACGCAATTTATAAACAATCCGTTGCCAACCAGTGGTCGGTCGCGCGCGATCTTTCCTGGAAAGACCTGCCTCGCCTGCCCGAAGAGGTGGAACGTGCGGTCGCCCAGATAATGACATTTCTTACCGAAAATGAATACGCTGCCCTCTATGTGCCGGCGCGCTTCATCCCGCGAATTCACCCCCACTATCGCGAAGTGGTGCAAGTGCTGGCCATGCAGGTCGCTGATGAGGCTCGTCACGCTGAAGGATTCACACGGCGGGCAGAGGCGGCTGGAGCCGGGCTGGGCACTACTGCGGTGAGCGGTCAGCTTTCCTTGAAGACGTTATTGGAAGAACCGGATTTCACAACGGCGACGTTTTTGCTGTGTGTCATGGGGGAAGGTACATTTCTAACGCTTCTGAACTTCCTGAGTGAGCGCGCACCGGACCCTGTTACCGCCGCGCTCATGCGCATGGCGCATCGCGACGAAGCACGCCATGTGGCTTTTGGGATGGAGCACATGCGCTACGTCTTTGCCCGGGAACCCGAGGTCCGAATGTCGCTGACCGCTGCCGTTGAGCGCCGCAGTCGGATGTTGGCCTCCATCTCAGGTTTGAGTCCGCACGTCCACGACGCGTTGGTGCTCTACGCCGGCGGAGGCAATTCGGTCGCGCAGATTCGCGAAGGCGCCAGGCAGGTCGCGTGGTTGCAGAGAGAGATGAACCGGGTGCGACAGGACAGATTGCAATCGTTGGGCTTTGAACCCGCACAGGCCGCTGCCATGTCAGCCCACCACACGAAAAATTTTATGTGAATGTTGATCGCGTTAGATCCGACTCAGTTAATTCGACAAGTAAAACTTCACAGCTATCGCCACTGCAAGTTATTCGACTGCGATTTCCAGCTGCTCCAATGAATCGTCATTCCCTTAGGAAAAGAGCTTCGCTGCCGTTACTGGCGCGCAGCTAATGGCCCAAAGCCGTTCGGACTTCCCGTCTATGACGCTGCAATCGCGAGCTACCGTGAAGCTGGTCTACTTCTGGTATAAACGGTGCAGGCCCGTAAGAGGTCCCGGATTCTGTCCTTCCAAGCGGGCCAGCGGGCGGGAAACTTTGCCTGTCACCGCACTTGCAAGCAAATGCGCGATGGGCACCGCTGGGGAACTCTTCAACAGCTCGCCCTACTGTTCGTGTTGCGCCTGAGGCCGAACCCGCGTCCCATTGTCAGTAGCTTGGCTAGCGTCTGGCGAGCTGGCTTGGCCCACTACGGCAGTTTGTTTTGGCCCACCCCTGGTACGTTCAAGACTTGGGAAATTTTCATCCCGTAGTCGCCGTGGCAGTGGGGAATGTGGGACTCGCTGTTCTTGCGATTTCCAAGGTCTGTGGGAAAGGTGGGAAAACAGTTTCACCGTTTCCCCATGCTGTCCATAGACTGTCATTTCCACCACCTCTTTCGAGTGATTTCGCTACGCAGGCGTCGTCGTGTTGCTGGATGACTGCTTTTGCTCCTTGCTGCGTGTTCTACGGAACCGGTAGGACTCGGAACCTGTTCCGATGATGTGCGCCTGACCGGTAAGCCGGTTCAGCACCGCTTTGCAGGGCCGTGCATTGGTAAACACTTGCGGCCACTCAGAGAAGGGCAGGTTGGTGGTGACGATGATGACAGCTTTTTCCGCGGTCTGCGATGACCTGGAAGAGTAACTCCGCGGCAACTTCAGCCAGTGGCACATAGCCGAGTTCATCGAGCACGATCAACTCGATCCGCGCCCAGCGTGCCAGCATACGGCTGAGTGTCTGCTCCCGTTGTGCTTCCACGAGTTGATTAACCAACGCCGCAGCCGTGATGAAGCGCACACGTCTGCGCTGTCGGCGACGGCATCACTCTCCTGCGCGGTCAGCCGATCAGGACAGTTTCTCCATCCGGGGATCGGGAAAGAGCGTGTGGCAGGCATGGCGCTCCGCTCGACCATCACCGGGGTATATTGAGTGCAGCCGCGCCAGGCGATCCAGCGGGAAGGGAGATGCTGCTTGCATGGGAACTGAGCCGTTCAATCCTGACACGGAAGCGACCTCCATCCCTCCAACTTCTCCCGGTGTGCCGACCCTCGCGTTTTCTCCCAACGGCGCCGCCACCGGCGTGGTCATCGGTCCGTATCACCTTCTCCAGATGATCGCAGAAGGGGGAATGGGCCAGGTGTGGCTGGCGGAGCAAAAGCAGCCGGTGCGCCGTCGCGTGGCCGTCAAGCTGATCAAGATCGGCATGGATACGCGCGAAGTGGTGGCGCGGTTTGAGTCAGAACGCCAGGCGCTCGCGCTCATGGACCATCCGGCCATCGCCAAGGTTTTTGACGCGGGCTCCACTGCGGAAGGACGCCCCTACTTCGTGATGGAGTATGTCGCCGGGCTGCCCATCACCGACTATTGCGACCGGCACAAACTCAGCACGCGGCAGCGCATGGAGCTCTTTATTCTGGTTTGCGAAGGAGTGCAGCACGCGCACCAGAAAGCCATCATCCATCGCGATCTCAAGCCTTCAAACATCCTTGTAACCGAAGTTGATGGCAAGCCGGTTCCGCGCATCATTGACTTCGGCGTCGCCAAAGCAACCGCGCAGCAACTCAATCCAGGAACCATGTACACCCGGGTCGGCGCCGTTGTCGGCACTATGGGCTACATGAGCCCGGAGCAGGCCGACTCCGGTGGCGAAGATATTGACACTCGCAGCGACGTGTACTCGCTGGGAGTGGTTCTCTATGAGTTGCTGGTGGGCGCGCTGCCCATCGAATTCGCCAAGCTGGCGTATGACGAAGTGCTGCGCCGCCTGCGCGAATCCGATGCGCCCAAACCGAGTACGCGGCTCAAAATGCTGGGAGATACGTCGACGATCAAGGCCCAAAATCGTGGCGTCGATGCGGTGGCACTCACCCGGCAGCTGCGCGGCGATGCCGATTCGATCGCGCTAAAGGCGCTTGAGAAAGATCGCAAGCAGCGCTACGCTTCGCCCTCGGATCTGGCTGCCGACCTGGGCCGCTACCTGCGCAACGAGCCTGTGGTGGCGCACCCGCCGAGCCTGCGATATCGGGCGGGCAAATATGTTCGCCGCCACAGACTGGGGGTCGCGTTCAGTGCCGTGACCGCGATGCTGCTTGCCGGGCTGGCTATTGCCCAGACGCTCCAATTGCGTGAGATTCGCCAGCAACGGGACCGGGGGGACAGGATCACGGAGTTCATGACCAATATGTTCAAGGTGTCAGACCCCAGCCAGGCGCACGGCAATGATGTTCGCGTCCGCGAAATACTCGATAAGGCTTCGTCGCAGGCGCTGAGTGGGTTGGATAAAGATCCGCAAGACCAAGCGCAGCTGATGCAGGTGATGGGTGACGTTTATAAGAATCTGGGCCTGTATCCACAGGCAGAGTCTCTGGTGAGCCGCGCGCTGGCCACTCGCGCCCAGCTGCTGGGAGAGAAGAACGAAGACACGTTGAAGTCGATGTACAGCATGGCCAGTCTGTTGCAGGAGCAAAGCCGCACCGCGGAAGGCGAAAAGCTGGCCCGGCGCACGCTCGAGCTGCGCAGTCGCACCCTGGGCCCCGAGGCTCGCGGCACCGTGCAATCGATGAGCCAGCTGGGCCTCATCCTTAACGATGAGGGCCGTTACCCTGAGGCCGAGGCCGTCGACCGCAAGGCACTTGAAATTGCTACCCGGAAGTACGGACCCAAAGATACGGTCACTCCTTCAGCGGCATCCACGTTGGGGGTCGATTTGGCGTACGAAGGGAAATATCCTGCGGCTGAAGAACAATTTCGCGCGGCCCTGCAGATGGATCGAGACAACCTTGGCCCCGATGACCCGAAGACGCTGGCCGCCGGAATCAACCTGGGTGCGATTCTTTTGCAGCAGGATAAGTATCCCCAGGCTGAAGAACAGATGCGGGGCCTTGTGGAGCGGGAGCGCCGCGTCCTGGGACCTGACCATCCGACAACGTTGTTGACCATGGGGAACCTGGGCCTGGTTTTGTCGCAGGAGAAACGGTACGCCGAGGCAGAACAACTTTTTCGGGAGACGTTGGTCATCAAGCGTAAAAAGCTGGGTGCTGAGCATCGTTCGACCCTGGTGACCGCCGGGAACCTGGCGGACGCGCTGCGCGAACAGAAGAAGTACGCTGAAGCTGAAGCCCTGACCCGGGAGACACTGTCTACGGAACGCCGCACCCTCGGCAATGACCATTCCGATACTCAGTTTACCGTGCAGGCCCTGGGACAGGTGCTGACAGCGGAAGGTCAGTACGCAGAAGCGGAACGGCTTTTGCGCGAAGCGTATGACACCAGGCTTCGGGTCCAGGGCTTAGACCATACCAACACCGCGGAAGCGGCCTATAACCTGGCTGCTTTGTACGCCGTGCAAGGCCGGAAAGCAGAAGCCATTGCCCGGCTATCGAGCGCCGTCGACCATGGCTTCTCAGCAAAATTCGACCTGGATTTGGCAACGGATGACGACTTTAAGTCGCTGCACGGCGATCCAGCGTTCGAAGCTTTGCTACTCAAAGCCCGGCAAGATGCGCAGGGACGGTGATGCCGTTTTTTTTGACGATGAGAAGGCCGCGCTTCCTGGTGGAAAAGGGGCGGCCAGGCCGCACAGGTAAGATGACGGCATTGCTGTTGCAAAATTGATTTCCTGGGCTCGTGTCAAAAATCCAACATCGAAAAGGACTCAAGATGACGAAGCTCCAACTGATGACGATGTTCGCCGCTTTGGCTACTCTGCCGTCTGCCGCTCACGGACAGGGTGTTGCCGTGAAGCATTTACAGCCCAACGAAAAGTCCCCTATCGCCACCGGTGTCTGGGCGGGCGATACGCTTTACCTGAGTGGACAGCTGGCCTCACCGGTCACCCCGGCTGACCCGGCGAAAGGCGTGGAAGCGACCTACGGCGACACTAAGACCCAGGCCCTTTCGGCACTGAACAAAATACAGGCGCTGCTCAAGGAACAGGGTTTGGACATGAAAGACGTAGTCAAGATGACGGTCTTTCTGGCCGGCGATCCGGCGATGGGCAACAAGCTCGATTTTCCTGGCCTTCAGGCTTCGTACACGCAATTTTTCGGCACCAAAGACCAGCCGAATAAGCCGGCCCGCAGCGCCTTTCAGGTGGCCGCTCTGGCCGCACCCTGGGCGCTGGTGGAAATCGAAGTCATCGCCGTCCGCGCAAAATAGTCGGCAAGACGGTGTTTGGGTAGATCTTGTCCCACTGGGCGTCCCCATTCATCTGTTCCGATGAACTTTCGCGCCGGCCTTCCACTTCGGTCGAAATGATAAAAGGCGCGCGCTTACTCCGCCGCACGAAAACCTGTTACGCGCCCCCACCGCGGAACAGGAAGCGCCGAGCTGGGATGGAGTTGGAACGTTGGAACAACTGCAGCGTGAAGGGAAGGGAACCGCCAGGGCCGGAAGGCGCCCAGGTGCTCAAAGCTAATAAGGCCATCGGTGCTCTGCTCATGAACCAAACCGTGTTTACGCAGATCGGTAACATCTACCGTGTCGAATTACTGTACCCGGCGCAGCAGAA
>CAZZVD010000003.1:0-62246 GCA_964657465.1 uncultured Acetobacteraceae bacterium
GATGCGGACTCATCACCCCGTTACCATAATGTGATGCTTGTTCCTGCTACATTGCGGATAGACTTCCTTCACCCGAGAAAATACCATGAGCACGCCAGGAGGCGCGTGTTTGCAATGGATTATAGTTTTACTTTTCTGTTACAGCTCCCGCCTCTCGTGTTTCCCCTCACGGAGATGGGCGATTTTTACCCGGGCATTTCGCACTCTTATTCGCGAAGAGATGCTTGCTGCATTAACGGCGCGAGCGCGCCTGTGATGCTATCGGCCGGTCGCTAGCGGACGCCAATCAATTTGGCACCTTGCATGCTGCCAATACAAGTCAATGCACCGCTGGTCCGCCTGGAAGATAAAGCCGGCGCTCAATATTCCTCCGAGAGAATTACCATGTCTGCCTCAGACTCTCCCATCACAGCTGCATACACAGACCGAGGGATAGGCCATGGAGCGGCGCGCCGGCGCTCAACCGGCGAAGCAGGTTTAAATTCCTCCAAGAGGATGGCTGCCGACGGTTGCGCTGTGCTGCTCGCGCTTTGCCTGGCCTCCATATTTCGCTTTGATCTGTCGCCAATGATGTGGGTGCATGGGCGCGAATGGCTTTTGCCTGGAAGACATCTCCCCATGCACGCGGGCTATCTGGCTTTCTTTGCCCTGACATTGCTCTTGATCAACCGGAGGGACGGGCTCTACTTGCCACCGAAGCTGCAAAGCGCAATGCACGAGCAGCGGGAGACAATCCAGGCTTGCCTCGGTGCTGGACTTCTGCTGTGCGGTGGACTGTATGTGCTGCGCGACACGACCGTATCACGGGGGTTCCTGGGTTATTTCATAGCTCTGACTACTTTGTTTTTGTGCGGGTTGCGCATGTTTTCTCGATGGTCGCTCTACCGCAGATACCAACGAGGCATCGACACCAGGAACCTCTTGATTGTAGGTACTTCGCACATGGGCCAGCTGGTTCGCAAACAAATGATGGCGAAAGGCCACTTTGGCCGTGTGTTCAAGGGTTTTGTTGAGGTGGATGGTGATCGCTGCCCGGCAGACACCGAGAACTTCGTGCTTGGTAATCTGGCCCAAACCGCCGCCATCGCCAGACAGCTCTTCATAGACGAAATCATCATCACAGAACGGTGCGGCACAACCCAGGTGATCGAGCTGGTCAAGCTTGGGCGCGAGCTGGATGTGGAGGTGTTAGTAGTTCCGGGTTTTTACGACGAACTCACGCCGGATGCACCCATTGAATATCTGGGCACGTTGCCGGTGGTCGCCCTGCACCGCCGCAACGGAAGGTTTCTCGGCCATTTGTTGAAGAGGTTTTGCGATTCTGTTTTGTCTCCGCTGCTGCTGATTGCGTTGGCACCCACCTTCCTGCTCATCCCGATTTTGATCAAGTTGGATTCCCCGGGTCCGGTGTTTTACGTCTCACGCCGCATTGGGAAAAAGGGGCGGGTTTTTTTCTGCTACAAATTCAGAACCATGGTCACGAACGCAGATCAGCTGAAGACATCGCTGGCCTCGCTGAACGAACGGGATGGCATTCTCTTCAAGATCACGAAAGACCCTCGCCTGACCAACATGGGGCGTATCTTGAGAAAGTTTAGCCTTGATGAATTGCCGCAACTGGTCAACGTCTTCTTTGGCGATATGAGCCTGGTTGGGCCACGGCCGCCCCTGGCCAGTGAAGTGGGCCAGTATGAGCTGGAGCATTTTCGGCGGCTCGAAGTGCTACCTGGCATTACCGGCCTCTGGCAAGTGCATGCGCGACAGGACCCGTCGTTCGAGCGCTATGTGGCTCTCGATCTGGCATACATCGAAAACTGGAGTTTGTGGTTGGATTTAAAAATCATGGTGAGAACCGCGCAGGTGGTCGTTCGAGGCACGGGCTCGTAACCTGGGGGACCAGGGCTTGATTCACCTAGTGGGCTGTCAGGATTGAGGTCCCGCAACTATCCTCCCGCAACCACCCTGGGCCTTGATGCTAGTGGCAGGCGAGTCTCTTCAGACGTTCGCTCCCGGTTTATATTCCATCGGCTGTCTCTGGTGATGTGCATTACGCCCCAGGAAATATCGCAGCTGCCCAACCAGGATGGGTATTTGTTGGAACTGTGAATGGAAGCTATAGAGCAGTAACAGGGTGATTTGCCCCGGTGCTTTCCAGCGGCATTTCCACGCCGTGCGCATCATGAGAATTGGCAATACCGCCAGCAAGGGAATGACCCACGGAGTTCGCAGCAGGGCCGTAGCGACGAGAAGCACAAGCCATGCCAGCCAGAATCCGGCACGGAAGATATTTTTCCGGCTGTCCTGCAGCCACATGGGATCGTCGCTGTGTTTGTAGCGAGTGGATACTTCTGCATAGGCGTAGCCGGCGCGTACCGCCCGCCGCCAGTATGGCCCCCATTCGGTGATATTTAAATCATGACCGGTCATGGGCGTATCGATGTGCTCAATGCGATAGCCATGTGCCCGCAAACGGCGGCAAAGTTCCGGTTCTTCCCCTGCAATCAGGGAAGCATCAAATCCTCCGATCTCAACCAGGGCGTTCCTCCGCATGAGAACGTCGCCGCCGCAGTATTGGCTGGGGCCGGGCGCATACACCCAGTCAAGGTCCAGAACACGGTTATAGACGGAGTGCCGGGTGTGAGTTTCGCGCCGGTGGCCCCAGACCGCGGCGATGTCTCCGTCGGACTCGATTGTTTGAAGAGCAGCCGCGGGAAACCCCGGCCGGAGAACCGTATCACCATCCAGAAAGAGCACAAAGGGAGCTCGTGCTCTTTCCAGGCCGGCATTGCGCGCGCGCGCCGCGGTTTGAAGGCCGCCTGTTAGTGGAATAACTTCCGCGCCAAAGCTACGCGCAACGGCAACACTGCGATCGGTGGAGGCGGAATCAACGTAGATTAGTTCCGTTTGCCACTCTGGCAAGGCCAGCGTTTGCAGGCAGGAAGCCAGGCGCTGGCCTTCATTGCGCCCGATGACTACGATCGATAGCTTCAGTTCACTCATCTAAACTCATCTATGCTGGCCATCGCAGCTGAGAGCGCCTGAGAACACTGCTCCCTGTTGCTGCGCCTGCGAGGGAGCACGCGAGCGGGGATACCCACCGCGATAGACCGGGGAGGAACGTCGGTCAGCACCACCGCATTGGCCCCAATCGCCACATCATCACCGATGCGAATGGACCCCAGAATCTTCGCGCCCGCGCCAATGTCGACCCGGTTGCCGATTGTGGGCGATCCGCTGGTCCCCGTACATCGCAGGCCCACGGTCACACCATTGCGCACGATGCAGTCATTACCAAAAACAGCATCGCCGCTGATTACGATGCCGCCGAAGTGATCGATGCGAAAACGCCGGCCTACAATCGCCTCACAAGGAAGTTCTATGCCGGTGAGAATTTCCGAAAGCAGCTTTAGCCACTTATAAATGGCAGAGAACGGAGCGCGGAGAAGGCGCCAGCGGATTCCGTACCGCCACCTGCCGAACCGGTAGACAGCCATAACCCACAATCCCTGCCGCATTAACTGCTTGTCGTGGGTTCGCCAATCTTCTCGAAGGTTATCGAACATAGCCGCACCGGGAGCCAGTAGGCTCAGGCACTCGCTTCTCTTCGCTTCGCTCTGCTCTCGACGATTCCATGCTTTTGTAACTTGTACAGAAGCGCCTTGTAATCCACGTTGAGCTGCAGAGCGGCCTGGCGTCTATTCCACCGGACGGATTCGAGTGTTTCGAGAAGCAGTTTCGACTCCGCGCTACGCGAGGCCTCCGCGAAATTGTTTAGGCTCACAGGTCCGTTTGCCTGGGGAGTAAAGCCGTTGTCAGGAGCATTTGCAACAGCCAGATGGGGCTTCTGCGAATTTCCTCGAGCCGTCAACTCCGCCGCCAACATGCTCGCATCCTGGTAAACCAGAAAGCGTCTCATTACGTTTTCCAGTTCCCGCACGTTTCCCGGCCAACTATGGTTGAGCAGGGCGCGCCGCAGCATTTCTGTGATGGTGGGAACAGCTGCTCCGGGGCTCACATGGCGCAAAAGCAGATGCTCAGCAAGCGAGAGAATTTGTTCGGGACGGTCGCGCAAAGGTGGAATGGTGATGTTGATGACGTTCAGCCGGTAATAGAGGTCTTCGCGAAAGGTCTCTTGCTTGATTGCAGCTTCTAGATCCCGGTGGGTAGCTGCGATGATGCGCAAATTCACTTTGATGGTGCGGCTGCTCCCCAGGGGCTGCACTTCCCCATCCTGCAACACGTGCAGAAGCTTCGCCTGGAGTGAAATATCCATGTCGCCGATTTCGTCCAGCAGGATCGTGCCATCCTGGGCGAGGGCGAACTTGCCCGGCTTATCGATGAGCGCACCGGTGAATGCTCCCTTCTCGTATCCAAATAACTCGCTCTCGATCAACTCGGAAGGAAGGGCGGCACAGTTCAATTTGAGAAACGGCTTACCGACCCGGTTGGAATAGGACCAAAGCTTGCGTGCCATCACTTCTTTACCAGACCCGGTTTCGCCGTGCAGAAGCACTGGCGCGTCCGAGAGGCCTACCCTCCGTAAGAACTCTTCACTATAGGAGTAGTCATGCCCAGGCTGGCTGCTGCGGACCGCTTCGCAGGCCGGCTCATCGTGTTTGCGCAATCTCAACGAGCCGGCCTCCGAAGCAGGAGGAACCCGATGGGTGATGGCATTCAGAATCGATGCAAACGCGGCTGGATCTTCGAGCCCTACGCTGTACGATTCGATCCTCTTGAAAGATTCCAGACTAGCCAGCAACTCCTGGCGCTGTGGCCTGGAGTTAAACGTCATTACCTGCAACCTGGGATGCTGCGCACACAACTCGGCGAGCAGAGATGCGTCCTTGCCTGAGAGGGTGAGCATATCAAGCACAAGAACCGACGCGGCCCCTGGTTGTCCAGTAAGCAGCGAAGCGGCGGCTTGCAAGGTTGTTTGCGAGGTAACCTGCACAGAATGCAATAACAGGTTTCTGGTCAGATGGTTGTGGGCGTCTGAAGCCTGACCGACCAGAATAAGTCTACAAATCATGTTTCTACCCCGGCAGAGTGAAGCAGTTAAGGCTAGGCGTACGACCAGTGAACGGCTTCAGAGAAGCTCTAAGTTGATAGTGGCGCTTGGGAAAACCCGGCTTATCGAAGTTAATTACCTGTACCTGCTCGGGGGAGAAGGTGGGCCTATCCTATACCGAGAGCCGCCAGCATCTACAATTTTCCACCGGCTACTTACCAGAGTTTTCTTTTGGTTACCTTAGAGCATTTTTAGAAAGTTACCGAGATTGTTATTAAACCGCGCCTCGGGCGTGGGAAGACTTTCCGAAAGTTGGGAATAGTCCCGGAACCTGGGAGCTTGTTCTTTGTGAAAACCTGAAACGTTCGTTCCTGTGCGGACGGGAATGTTGGCCCCTCAATTGCAATACGTTAGTCATCCCCCGAACGATCCGCCTCAATGCGACTCAGGCGGAGTAACCAGACTCTTGAAACTTTTGCTGTCTTAGTTACCGGAAGCGGTGCTCCCGCGCGCGCCCAGAAGCTGGATCCGCAACATTGCATCCGGTTTAATGCGCCTCGAGCATTTCTCTGGAATGCAAGGCAAGTGCACATGATGGACCGGCCCGGTTAGTCCTTCTCCTGGGACTGACACTGGCGGAGCCCTGTTTTCCAGACGTGTTCTACAGAAGGACGAGGATCTGCATGGGTGACTGGAATCGCAAGTTCGTGGCCGTGCTTGGGATCCCCTTCGACAACGTGACGATGCACGAAGCAGTGGAGATTATCGATAGAAAGATCGAGGAGCGCGGCTTTCACCAGGTCGCCACCGCAAACGTGGATTTCGTCGTCAACGCGATCCGCGATCCGTCTCTTCAGGAGTTGCTCGGCTCGTGCGATCTCATTGTTGCCGACGGCATGCCGATCGTCTGGGCTTCGCGCATCATGGGGGCAAAGCTGAAAGAGCGGGTTTCCGGCGTAGACCTGGTGCCGCATCTGGCCAGACTCGCAGCCCAACGGTCGTATGGAATCTTTCTGCTGGGGGCCAGTGAAACGAGTTCGCGGCGCGCGGCTGAAGGACTGCAAGCTCGATTTGAAAACCTGCGGATTGTCGGCCGCTACTCCCCACCGGTCGCGTCGCTTGAGCAGATGGACCATGAGACTATCCTGGCGCGGATTGAAGAGGCGCAGCCGGACATCCTCCTGGTAGCCATGGGTCACCCCAAGCAGGAACGCTGGCTGGCCATGCACCGGGAAAGGCTGAACGTGCCTCTCTGTATGGGAGTAGGCGCATCGCTGGACTTTCTTGCCGGCGAAGCGCAGAGGGCGCCCCTGTGGATGCAGACAGCCGGACTGGAATGGCTCTACCGGGCGATACGGGAGCCGCGCCGGCTGGCGCAACGCTATCTGGCTGACGCCTGCGGCCTGGCTCGCCATCTACCCGCGCAGCTTGCCGCGAACGCTATACAGCCAAGAAGAGCCCAGGCGCACTCGATTGGCATGCAGCGCCGGGGAAATGTCTCTGTCGTTTCTGTCATGGGCGATGTGAATGGACCGTCGTTGCTCGCTTTGGAGGGACACATCGATCGTGCTTTCGCAGGCGAGTTGCACATGGTTCTAGATCTAAAGAATGCCACTTACCTGGGACCAGACTGCCTGGGTCTACTGGTCCGCGTGTCGAAACAAATGAAGGCTTGTCGCCGGGAACTTTGGCTGGCCAATGCACCGTCGCACGTGGTGCGATCGCTGCGCACATCCCGCATGAGCAAGTACTTCCTGCGTGCCTCCGGTGTCCACGATGCCATTTACCGGATCAGACGATCAGAGATTCACGCCGCACCGGAAACGATACTCGCCGGCGTATTTAACCACTCTGCGCAAGACATGCAGATCCGGGTGGAGCTCCTGAAAGATTTCTGCCGGAGGATTGTTTTCTTCAGCCAGACGGCGAAGCTCTCTTCTGTCACTCTGCCGGTGCTGCAGCCGACAGCACACGCGGACGACCTGTCATAAAGCCGTAGCAGGGTCGCAAACAGTCTGCAACTTTACGGCGGCGGCATGGCCGCTGCCGTCGCACCACGCTGGTTTCCATGCAATGCATATAGCCTTTTACGTGATCACGCTGTTGGCCGCCGCCCTGATGCTGTTGACGCTCCCCGTCGTCGCAGAGTTGGTGCTGGTTACGCTCGCCTCCCTGCTTCCTAAGCTCGTTCCTAAACCGGCTTCCGGCGCAAAAGATATAAAGCTGGCCGTTCTCATTCCCGCGCATGATGAGGAGCTGCTGATTGCATCCTGCGTGGAAAGCCTGCGATCTTCGGCCGGTGGTGACAACACCCGCATCATCGCGGTCGCGCATAACTGTTCCGACAGGACAGCTGTGCGCGCAACGAACGCCGGAGCAGAAGTCCTGATTGTGGACGAGCCCGCGACGGAGGGCAAGGGAGCCGCGCTCGCTGCCGGCTTTGCCTATGCTACAGCGCAAGGCATGGATGCCACTCTGGTCGTGGATGCCGATGCAACCGTCTCCCGCAACATGGTGAGCGCCGTGCGTCAGGCGATAGCGAACGGCGCCGAGGCCGTGCAATGCAGATATGAAATGGATAGCTCTTCGAAGCACCCGGCTACCCGGCTCACGGCGCTGGCCTTTCGCGGCTTCAACGTAGTACGGCCAACCGGCCGCGAACGGCTTGGGCTCTCGGCAGGGATCCTGGGCAACGGGTTCGCGGTGCGGCAATCGGTTCTGGCAGAAAACAGCTATCGTTCTCTGTCTTTGGTGGAAGATCTGGAGTTTCACTTGCAGCTCGTCCTGTCTGGTAAGCGCGTACTTTTTCTGGAGCACGCGAAGGTTTCTTCAGCTTTGCCCGGGTCGAAGCAGGGAGAAGCCAGCCAACGTTCCCGGTGGGAAGGTGGCAGACTGAACGCCGCTCAAACCTGGTTGCTGCCGCTGCTGAAACAATTAGCGCGCGGCCGCTTACGCGTCCTGGAACCGACCCTCGATTTGTTGTCACTGCCGATAGGGTATGCGATGTTTCTGCTCCTGCTTGGGCTGTGCTTTCCGCTTGCCTGGCTGCGGGTATACGCCTTATTCGCCATGGGTGTGATTGGATGTCACGTTTTGCGCGCGGCCGCGTCTGGGGCCGATTTCGCTGGGGACATGCGGATCCTCGCGCGCACACCGGGATATATGCTTTGGAAGCTCTGGATGGTTCCTGCACTGCTTCGCGATTCGCGGCGGGATGCTGCATGGGTACGAACGCAACGCGAGGGAGCACTGCCGGAGATGTCGCGGAAAACCTCAAGCGAAAACGCGATGACCCCAAAGGCGGAACCCAAGCTGGAACCAGCGCTGCACTTGAGCGGTTCCCTGGAGATCTCATGAAACATTCGATGATTGCGGCAGCCTGCCTGGCCGCGAGCTTCCTGGTGCCCGGGCTCTCGCTGCACGTACACGCGCAACAGGGCCAGACGAGTGAACCGAAGCCCAGTGAGCCACAGCTCATGCTCAGCCCCTCGAAGGCGTTGGAAAGGTTCGAGCCGACAGCGAATGAGCCTTATGAATTGGGACCGGGAGATGAGATCAGCCTCGATTTTCCCGGGCACCCTGAACTGGGCGGCAAACGGATTGTCGGCCCCGACGGACGCATCACGCTTCCGCTGGCCGGCCCTATCAAGGTTGGGGATAAAACCCGCTCCGATGCGGCAAAGATGGTGGTCGATGCTTTATCGGAGTATTACAAGGACCTTACCGTCACCGTGAACGTGGATAAGTACGGTTCCAATCGGATCGTCCTTATCGGCAATGTGAAAAATCCTGGTGTGCTCTACTTCGACACCACACCGACACTGCTGGATGTAATTGCCAGGGGTGGGCTTCTGGCTGCTGGTTCCGGTTCGACAACCGGCTCCTCCAGCGGGCCCGCAGGCAGTGCCGGCATTCCCGAGCGCTGCGCCATCTATCGCGGCAACGATCAGGTTGTCTGGGTAGAGCTACGATCGCTGCTGCAAAGTGGCAACGCGGTGGCCGATCTGCGCCTCCGGAGAAACGACATCGTGTTCGTGCCATCGGAGCAGGAGGTGTTCGTCTCGGTTTTGGGGAGCGTCGCCCATCCGGGCGCCATTGCTCTTAAGCCGGAATCAACCCTCGTCTCCATGCTGGCGCAGGCCGGCGGCATGGCCGAGGGGGCGTCCTCAAAAATCCAGGTCATCCAGCCCTCGACCGGCAAAAGTTCGACGGTCACCTTTAAAAGCCTGCTGACTCCGCAAGGTGGGGATGAAGTGAGATTGCACGCGGGGGACGTCATCTTTGTACCATCGAGCGCCTTCTACAAATCGACTTACGTCATCCAGAGGCTCAGCCCGGGGGCAACCATGGGCATGGCCGCAGTCGTGGCGCACTGACCTTCACCTTGCACTCCTGCTTTTCTGTCGGACCGATTAAGGGTGGAAGCAGCTTCCACCCTGATTTTCGAAACTAGCTGCCAGGGAATTTTCCGATGCCTATTAAGCCGTTAAGCCAAACCGATTCCTTCCTGCCACTCAATACCGTGCCGGATTGGCTGCTGAGAATCGATGTCTTGCGCAGCCTTCGCCTGCACAAGAGGCTCGCGATTATCATCGCCCTGGTGACCCTCGCGTTAGGGTCTGCATTCTATGCACGGCATCGGCCTACCTACGATGCGACCAGCGTCGTTTATGTGTCGCCAAATTTTCCGGCGACGTTCAGCACCAGTCAGGAGCAGGAATATCCGTACGATTCCTTTATCGAAGAGCAAGTCCACTCAGTGGCCGGGTTCAACGTGCTGGCGGACGCACTGCGCGGGCTCGCGCCAGGAGTGTGGCAGTTCCCTGGAGAAACATTGGAATCAGCAGTCGACCGCTTGCAAAAGAGCCTTGTCGTCAAACGCGACGGTCTGAGCTACCAGGTAATGATCAGCTTGCAGGATAAAGACCCGACGCACCTTGCAGAGATCGTCAATGCCGTCACCGATAGCTACCTGAACGGAACAAGGAGTGAGGAGTTTTACGGTCGCGACAAGCGTTTGGAGGCGTTACGCCAGGAACGTGCGGCGGTGCAAAGTGAGCTAAACGCCAAACTTCAGGAGCAAACGAGAATCAGTCAATCGCTGGGCATGGCCCAGATATCTACTGTGGGTGGAGACCAGATCGATCTGCAGGTAGCCAAGCTGCGTACTGACCTAACCGTAGCTCACGAACAACGCATACAGGCCGAGGCTCAACTGTCTGCCCTGGAAAACGGAAACAAAAACGCTCCCAACGCGGCGCTGGATGCGGCTGCGGATGAAATCATCGCGACCGATCCCAGCGTGCTGTCGCTCAAGGCCTCGTTAAGTCAGAAGCGCGCTTTGCTGCTTGACCAACTCGCGGGCCTCACCGCAAGCCACCCGCTACGGAAGAACACCGAGGAGCAGTTGGCGGAAATTGAGCGAGCCCTGCAACAGATGCAGAGCAATCTGCGCGGCAGGGCGATCACGAACCTGCAGCAGAAACTACGCACCGATCTGCTGCGTGCCAGCACTATCGAATCCAAATTGCTTTCAGATTTGGAAGCGAATACCAGGCAGGCGACGCAAGCCGCACCCAGCTATCAAAGGTCGCTGGTGCTGAAGGCCGCCATCACCGCTCTGCAGGGACGTTACGAGGCACTTGACGAGCGAACAAGGAATCTTGAACTGGAAAGCAAGTCGCCGGGTTCAGTTCACTTGTTTTCCGCGGCGCGTCAACCTACCGGTCCTCTGTCGAGCATAATGAGATTCTTCCTGCCAGCGCTGGTGCCGTTCGCTTTGATTTTGGCCATCGCGGGCGTCGTGGCGATTGACCTGTTAGATCGCCACATTTACACATTCACCGATATCGAACAGGTCATGGGGTTCGCGCCTATTGGAAGCCTGTTCGACAATCGTGATGTATCCATGCAGATCTTTGACGAAGGAATCTTAAGAACGGCAGGTGGTCTCGATCACGCGGCGCGCACGTCTTCAGTGCGCACCATCGTGGTGACTGCCGTCAATCCAGGTGCAGGCACCACATCGATCGTCGAAGATCTGGGTAGCACGCTGGCTAAGCTGGGACGTAAGACACTCACCATCGACTCATCTGGAATTAGCTCTGCCAAGGCTTACGTCACGCACCAGTCCGGGCATCATGCGCTTGGCGGCATGCCGGTGAAGAAACAAGATGCGGATGTGCGGTCAACGGTGGTCATCGCACAACCATTCTCCTCTAAGCTGAAGCCGCTGACGAACTTGATGGATCAGGCATTCAAAGACCTGACCGTGGATTACGACATGGTTTTGATCGATGCCACGCCCATTCTGATCTCGGCAGAGACAGAGTATCTGGCGCGCTTCGCCGATGTAACTATGCTCGTAGCGGAAGCAGGGAAAACAACACGCTCGGAATTAGTGAGAGCTACACGCTTGTTGGAGAGGCTGCAAATACCAGGCATGGCGATCGTGCTGAACAAGATGTCATACAGCAGGGTAAACCGTGCCACGCGTAACGATGTGAGCGCGTTTGAAAGTAGAGCAGAGGGCAGTGTAAAGTGGAGCCCCTCGCGAAGTATGGCGAGTGCTCCTGCGGGCTTCGAGGCCACAAGCCAGGCGGCCAAGGAAACCTCCACGTACGCCTGATAAGCGTATCGGGGTTACGCTCAACCGGTTCGATCATTCTTTCTTTACATTCATCATCTTCGGATCCTGTCATGAATCTTACTCGGACGAGTGCGGCGCGCAGGGCTTTCATGATCCTTTCGCCGCGGGCACTCCCCTTTGCGCGACATGCTCTCGAAAGTCTGCTTACATACGCTTTGGAGGATTTGCATCTACAGCTGGTCACCGACTCGCCTGCGGATAAAGATTTGCTGATTGAGGAGCTCGGCGCCTTTGCCACCAATGAACGGCATCGATGGGATGTGTTTTCAAAGGACGATCTAAACGAACGGGAAGCGTCAATCCTCAATCGCTACCCATGTGTGCGAAACTTTCGCGATGGCCATCCTTGCTGGCGGAAGATCACTGATCCTCTGCTGCTCACCAAAGATGGCGAGGAAATGATCGTTCTCGACCCCGATTTGTACTTTCCAAATAAGTTCTGCTTCGAGCCAACCCCCGATCACTCACTGTTACTCATGTGGCAAAAGCCAAGTTGTCTCCTGCCCGCTGCGATGGTAGACGCGGCAATAAAGAGTGGGATTGCCCTGGCCCACCATGTGGACATTGGCGTCGCGCAATGGCGAGCGCCCGTTGATCTTGATTGGCTTGAGTGGCTACTTAGCCAACTGAGAATAAGAGAAGACACGGGCGCCAGGAAAAGTATGCATGTGGAAGCCATTGTTTGGGCGGCTCTGGGGATGCGGCTCGGAGGCGGACATCTCCCAACCGAGCACTGGCATTGCTGGCGCCGTAGCCAACTCGTTCGGATGTTGCTCAAGTTCGGTGTTCCCGGACATCAACTGCTGCGCTTGGAGCCATTTGCCACTATCAAGTGCTTTCATGCTGGGGGCGAGGCCAAGAACTGGCTTCATGCAGCGAAGCAACGGCAATGGCTGGATTCAGGCAGGATACTGAATGCTGCCGGCACCATGTTGCCATTCAGCGAGTTCACCCGGGCTGCATACGATCGGGATCAAGCCCTTAAGGCATGGCTACGGCGCGTTGGCTACTACAGCCTTTTCCCGGGAGGAGCTTTCCAGTAGAACATGGCACACGATGACACAGAGTCTCTGCGGGTTTGTGTGGTTGCCGAAAACGCCTCGTTCCGCTTCGGCGGTGAGGCTTCTCTTCCCTTGCAGTACTATTCGCGTTTGCGAACTCGAGGAGTGGAGGTGTGGCTTGTTACTCATGGCAGGACGCGAGAGGAACTGGAAACACTGTTTCCCGACGACCGCTCGCGCATTCTGTACATTCCGGACCAATGGTTCCACAAGCTTCTTTGGCGCCTAAGCCCCTGGTTGCCGCGCAGGATTTTCGAGGCAACGATCGGAACACTCATGGTGCTGGTAGACCAGCTCATCCAGCGCCACATGATTCTTCGCCTGATTGCGCAACACCAGATCAACGTCGTGCATCAACCGATTCCCGTATCCCCGCGCGCCCCTTCGTTCATCTGCGGTTTGGGAGTTCCGGTGGTGATGGGCCCACTCAACGGGGGGATGGACTACCCACCAGCGTTTCGCAAGATCGAATCGCGGTTTACTCGAGCTGCCGTGCGATGCGGACGGTATAGCGCGAACATCATCAACCGGATCATTCGCGGAAAGGCTGCGGCGCGGTTCGTACTGGTCGCCAATGAACGTACACGTGCCGCATTGCCAAGCTGCGTTCGCGGGGAGGTGATCGTGATCCCAGAGAACGGCGTCGATCTCAACCTTTGGAAATCTCGCTCACAACTCTCCCCTCAGCCCTCGGGATGCTTTCTGTTCCTGGGACGGTTAGTCGATTGGAAGCGTCTGGATCTGGCGCTGGAAGCACTTGCACGTACCCCTGGCGCGCACCTGGACGTGGTTGGGGATGGGCCGATGCGCGGCGAATGGCTTCAGCTGGTAGCTAACCTGCAGCTGGGGGACCGAGTAGCCTTTTGCGGTTGGCTGCCGCAGGTTGAGTGTGCGCAACGAATGCAAGGCGCCACCGCCCTGCTGTTGCCCAGCATCTACGAATGCGGCGGCGCAGTAGTTCTTGAGGCAATGAGCATAGGCATCCCGGTTATCGCCGCGGCGTGGGGTGGACCGAAGGATTACCTCGACGCAAGTACAGGCATACTGGTCGATCCCGTCAGTGCCACGGCGGTCATAGACGGGTTCGCAAACGCCATGCGCGAGCTGATTGAGCGGCCCGGCCTTCGTTCTGCTCTGGGTAATGCGGCCCAACAAAGAATTCAAGCGAGCTACGGATGGGAAGACAAAATGGATCGCATGATCAAGATCTATCTGCGCGCCACCAGCAGATTGCCCGACCCGAGCGCGGCCGAAGACCCGGTCTTTCAACTGTCTGGTAACCACCGCTGACACTCTGGTAAGTAAGTACTAAAACCTGACGGAGTGCCTAATGTTTGATGTATCCTCTTGTTGCGTATCGGAAACAGAAGTAGCACGCACACTCACGTTACCGATGTTTTTTGTAAACATTTATCACATCGCTAACACATGCCTTGCGGCTGTTACGCGTTGAGATTGCTTTGGGTTTTTGCGGGCAATGCGCAGCCCTGTAGGCTGGCTACTGTCCAGGTTCTTTGTTTGCATTTTTTCCGAAACGCTTGTTCAGGTTTTCTCGTAACAATTTGCCCTAAGTGTGTGTTGCCAGATTGGCCCGCCCGCTTTTCCTGACCTACGATTACGGGTCAAGAGAACCGGGTGTCTGTCCTCACCTGCCGAGGCTTAATCAGCGAACGACTTAATGACAACTACAGGAGCTCTTATGACGACGTACCTAGTGAACCCTCAGGTGCAGGACAAATTTTTTGAAACCTCACCCAGGCTGCAGATCGATCGCACCATCGACACGTTGATCACGGCTCTGCCAAATCCAAAAGATCTGACGGCGGAGCAACGGCGTGGGATCATTGCCCGCTACAGCAGCGTTCTTGAGGGAAATTTCATCTACTGGATGACCGCGACGTATCTTTCCACAGTGTCGCAGGACGCACATCCAATCCTGCTTGATAACTTACGAGAAGAAGTGGGCGATTGCCATCCAGCCATGCTGCGCAATTTCTCCATTGCTGCGCATGCATTCCCGACGGCGCAGGATGCGCTCGATGTCCATGTCGAGCTGACCAACGTTCGGCTGTTCCTGGGCCGTCTCTCGGGCGTCCAGAACCTGTTGACCATGGGATTTTTCGAGGGATACATTCAGCGGTTCATGGGCTATCTTGCGGAGCTCGCACGTTTACAGGGCTCCACCGATATGGTCTACACGGACGTGCATGGCGTCTGCGATGTTGCGCACTCAGAAGGCCTGTTCAACGCACTCGCATCCGAAATGGCAGTCAACCCGATCAATCCCTCAGAGGATCTGTTTGAAGGTGTCGATCTGCTGCGCACCTTGATCGAACGTATCAACCGCCCGGACGAGAACCCGGTAGCTGCGTAGCCGTTTAAAGTTGATCACCGTGCAAACCCTGCTAGCAGATGCCGCCTCCACTGAGCACGCCGGTTACTTCAAAGTAGCCGGCGCGCACCTGTATACGGTCATGCACCAGGTGACGGATCCTATAGCGAGGGTCTTGCTTGTCGGGCCATTCGCATCAGAAAGGCATAATTCCTATCTGCCCTGGGTACGATGGGCTCGGTATCTTGCTTCCAGGAAGGTTGAAGTACTGCGCTACGACTACCGCGGTGTCGGGGAGAGTACTGGCGTTTTTGAAGAGATGACCTTTGCCACGTGGGCACAGGATGTTGAGCTCCTGATGGAGTGGCTCGGAAGGCGGTCACCCAACGTGCCCGTGCTGTTGCACGGATTGGAAATCGGCGCGCTTCTGGCCGGGCAAGCTTTCCACCGTGGCAGAGGCGATGGGCTTCTGTTGTGGTCGCCTGCCATGAATGCGCGCCGCGCCCTGCGATCGACCCTGGTGCGTTGGGCGAACCTGGAGCAGTTGAGCAGACCTGTAGGCGGCCCCAGATCGGCCGCAGACTACGTGAAGGATTTCGAAGAGTCCTCGTTCATTGAGGTAGAAGGATACCGCTGGTCGATTGCTCTGTGGCAAGCCTCGCTCGAAGTGAACCTGCCTGATTCGTTGAAAGACAATGCGAGTGCCGCTCTTGCTTATAGCAGGCCGGTTCGCATCGTGAATCTTGACCGGCACGCCGCTCCGTTAGTGAAAGGCGGGTTTGTCGGGTACGACGAGGCGAAGGACTTCGACTGGCTATTTGCTCCCAACTGTGACTGGATCACAAGCTCCGCTCACCAGATTCAGGGGATTACGGCATGAATGAGCGACTGAGTAGTTCGATCGATGGACGCGAACTGATTTCTCTCGACGGCCACGGCGTAAGTGTCCGAGGCACACTGCATACCGGCACGGCGGGAACCTATGTGGATACAGGCAGCGCCACGCAGAACCGCATCGGCATCGTATTTTTAAACTCCTTGTCTCTGCCGCGTACCGCAACTGGCGACTCTTCCGTGTTCTGGGCCGAAACCCTGGCGAACGCTGGCTATCCCTGTTTGCGATTGGATCTGCCCGGTCTGGGCGACAGCGGCGGAGCAACGCCGACGGAGTTGCTGCATTTTATCAATGCTGGCGAGTACGCCTCGATAGCAGCTGCCAAGGTAAAGGAGCTAGTCGCGCGGTTTGGCTTTTCGGGAGTGGTCCTGGCGGGCCACTGCGCTGGCACCGTGACCGCGATCTTTGCAGCGGCCGCGTGCCCCAACGAGTGCAAGGGACTGGTTCTGCTGGACCCTTACTTTCACCTGCCGCAGGCTGTGAGACCAATGGTTCGCAGAGGACTGAGTGCCTGGGCGATGAGAAGCCCCTTCGGGGGGGTGCTCAGCAACATCTTCGATCACATAAAAGATCTTCGTCGGCTGCTACGCGGGAATGCTGTCCCTGGGAACGCGAACAAGAAGCTGCTGCAATGCTGGAAGAAGCTGGCGCCCACAGGGATACCGATCCTTCTGTTCAAGGCTCCGGCACGCAAGGCCGCCGGAACGAAGCCCAGAGTAGGTGAGTTCGACTACTTCAGCCACATCCAGCAGTTAGCGGGGCCGCAAAGCCACGTAGTGCTTGAAATGATTGAACAAACGGACCATTCCTTTGCCAACCGCGCAGGTCGAACGGCTGTGGCCCAGGTGATTGAGCGCTGGCTCTATGCCTATATCCAGACCTGGCAGGGAGAAGAAGCAGCGGTCACCACGCTTGCTGCTGCAACAAGCAACGACGAAGATTGCAATCAGTACCAGCTGGACTGTTTGCGCTCGTAGCACTTTACCCGGAAAGTCGGAACCAGTAGCCAATGAACCTTCGCGCAGAGATCGCATTGCAATTTCGGCAGGTTGCCCAGGAGCAGGATCTTCGCCTGGCGCCGCTCAACGACAATCTGGAACTGCTGCATTCCGGGCTCAATTCCTTGTGCTTCGCGGTGATCGTGATGCGGCTCGAAACCGTATTGGGGTTTGATCCATTCAGTGAATCAGAGGACGCCGGCTTTCCGGTAACCTTCGGGGATTTCGTGAACCTCTATCAAAATGCTCCCAGTTAGTCCCGAATGCCTGAAAAACGCGGTTACCGCCACCCGAGTTTCACGGGCAGGCTCCCTCTGCGCTGAAGAGGCAGCCCTACTCTGGGAAGATCTGGTCACCGGTAGTGTGTTGGCGGAAGACCTCGATTGCAGTGGTCGATCCGTTCTGATCGCGACCACCCCGCAGTTGAGTGCAGCCGCTCTGTTGGTGGAACTCGATGGTGTGGCGAGCCGCATCGTTCTCTATCCGCCGGACCTGTCGCTGGATTACCTTTCGTTTGTCGCAAGCACCGCCGCCGTGGATATTGTGATCTCCGATCGAACCACGTCCGTGGTCGACTTGCCCTCGACGATGTGGACTGCTCCCTCATCCTTCAGGAAGCAAAAGGCGGAACGGCACGCCGGCGCTGATTGCCTGACCGAATGGGTTTTACTCACGTCCGGAACTACCGGCCGCCCAAAGCTTGTGGTTCATACCTTCGCGAGTCTTACGCGGGCGATTCAGGAGGAGGGCCCCTCGGCTTCCGGCGTTGTGTGGAGTACGTTCTACGACATCCGCCGCTACGGGGGGCTGCAAATTTTTCTCCGTGCGGCGCTCAGTGGAACCAGTCTGGTGTTATCGAGTGCGCACGAACCCACAGATCATTTTCTGACTCGAGCCGCCGCGCACGGGGTCACCCACATCTCAGGAACTCCGTCGCATTGGCGCCGAGCGGCGATGAGCTCTAATGCAGCCCTGATCAATCCGGCCTACGTTCGCCTGTCCGGTGAAATCGCAGATCAGGCAATCCTGAATTACCTGCAGGCGCTTTATCCCGGCGCGAAGATCGCTCACGCATTCGCCACAACGGAAGCCGGGGTACTGTTTGCCGTCAACGACGGACTCACGGGATTTGCCGCGGAGATATTGGCGACGACGCCCAATGTCGAAATGAAGATCGAGAACGGATCGCTCCTGGTTCGTTCGAACCGCACCGCCCGTTGCTATGTGGGCGATGGCCCTGCCCTGCGAGACGCGGACGGTTTCGTCAACACGGGCGACGTACTGGAGGAGCGGCAAGGACGCTACTACTTTGCTGGCCGAGGCGACGGCATCATCAATGTCGGCGGCCTCAAGGTGCATCCCGAAGAAGTGGAAGCAGTGATCAATGGTCATCCCGAAGTTCGGATGTCCCTGGTTCGAAAAAAGAAGAGTGCGATCCTCGGTTCTATGGTGGTTGCGGATGTGGTTTTGAAGACAACAGCGGTGACGACGACAGGCGAGATCGGTGCATTGCACGGTGACATCTTGCAGTTGTGCCGCGAATCCCTGGATGTCCACAAAGTACCGGCTGCCATCAACTTTGTATCGACGCTGCCGATGGGTGAATCCGGGAAGCTGGTTCGCTGTTATGCATGACTCGTATTTGCACTTCACAGTGAAGCGTAGGTCGGCTGGTTAGGACAGTAGCTGTTTGTACCGCACAATTTTAGAAGAGGAACTGCGATCTATGCCTACCGTTTATTCAACCAGCATTCAGGAAACTACCATGCCTGCAGAATCACAGGATTTGCTGAGCGATAAGTTTGCGAGCAGGCTCTTGCGCATGGCGGAAGACAACATGGAGAAATACGCTGCCGCCAAACCGTTTCCTCATATCTATTTCGACGACTTTTTACCAGCGAACGTTGCGGAAGCAGCACTGCGCGCATTTCCCGAACCCAAACAGGCAAAATGGAACGAATTCGACAATCCCAATGAGAAGAAATTAGCGTTCGACGTCGTTGAGAAACTCCCGGTGCCTCTGCGAGAAGTTCTCTACTTCATGAACAGTCGCCCCATGCTTCAATTTCTAGAAGCTCTGACTGGTATTCCAGGGATCATCCCAGACCCCTACTACATCGGTGGAGGCTTGCACCAGATCAAGCCTGGGGGCAAGCTCGCGGTCCATGCGGACTTTAATCACCACACAAAGCTCAACCTGGAGCGTCGCATCAACGTTCTCATCTACCTGAACAAGGACTGGAAAGAGGAATACGGCGGCCACTTCGAGCTATGGAACAAGGAAATGACGGCCGCTGAGCAGAAGGTGTTGCCACTTTTCAACCGCTGCGCCATCTTTTCAACGACCTCCACCTCGTATCACGGGCACCCTGACCCGCTCCGCTGTCCTCCGGACCGGACCCGAAAATCGCTGGCCACCTACTACTATTCGAACGGCCGCCCGGAAGAAGAAAATCGCGACGCGCACTCAACCCTTTTCGTGCGCCGTTCAGGCGAAGTGGAGCACAAGCCCAATCTCTTAAAAGCTATTGCTCGTTCCATTTCCCCCCCAATCATGGTCGAAATGTACAAGAGGATACGGGGCTAGTGGCCCTCGCCGACAGTCAATCCGGTAACCACAATTGCCAATGAGCCTGCTGCTGATGATGCCGGGACTCGTATCGCTTCTCTCGGTCCTGCGAGGGCGTGTGGAGTTCGCTCTTCTGTCTATCTACCTGCCCTGTCTTCTATGTTTGCCGGACGAATATCGGCTTCGCCTACCCCACCTGCCGCCCACTTCGGCCGCCGAGTTCGCTCTGATCCCCCTTGGCATTGTGGCGCTGTATAGATTGATTCGGAGCGCCTCCTTCGCCTTCATGGATCTCCTCGTCTTGCTTTACACCGCAAGCATCAGCTTGAGCGAGATTCTTCATGCGTCAGTGATCAGTGACGGTATCTTTGCTTCTGCCAGCGCTTTCATTTCTATCCTCCTGTCGTATGCGGTTGGAAGAAAACTAATTGGTCCTGAGCTTCGGCTAGCAACCGTCCGCAGGATTGTTCTTTTGGTTCTGCTTGACGGCCCAACCGGGATATGGGAGTGGCGAATGGGCCAAAGTCCGTACGGCATATTTGCACATCGATTTCTGGGGCTCACTACCCTTTCGGAAGGCGTGACAATCCGAAACGGGCACGGAAGAACTGGCATTGCTCTCGGCGGAGGCGAACTCGCCGGCATCGCTTCTGCTATGACCTTCTGTCTGAACGGCTGGCTTGTTTTTCTCAGGAGAGTGAAGGCTTCCGTCGACCTTGGGAAGATGCTTGAAACACTCGAGAGATTCCATGTACCCGGGCTCCTATTACTTCTGTACACGGTTCTGACGCAGTCACGAGGACCCTTGATTGCTTTGGGTGCCGGGTATCTCGTCGTCCAGATCGCAAGGTTCAAGAACAGCAGGATGATGACAATCCTGGTCGCGGTGCTTCTCCTAACGGGTTATCTCACAATCTCTGCATACTACGCGTCCTACTTGAGCGACCCCGCTCACATGACCGAGCAAAGCACCAGCGTGCTCTACAGGAAAGAGATGAACAAGCTGTACCCTCCAGTCGCGGAGAAAGGAGGATGGACCGGGTACGGGATGCTCGGCATCCCCAACGTGCAGGGGATGATCTCAATTGACAACCAATATCTGCTTGTACACCTCGCCTGGGGCCGACTCGCCTATTACCTATTCGTAATCCTGGTCTGGGAGAACACACGCGTTCTTCTGGTGCGTTCCTGGCGATTGGAGACTTTGCAGGATCGGGCGTTCGCGTTCTCGATGCTAGGTGCGATGGCAGTTCTCTGGTTTACTCTTCTTACGGTATTCCTGGGCGGGCAGCTGACACAATTTTCATTTCTGTTGGTCGGCTGGATGCAATCGACAGGAACGCCACGTAGAAGAGAGCACTCTTTCCAAAGGGTCTTCACTTAACCCCGAAAATCAGTATGGAACACTGCCATGCAGAGCTCCAGGTGCAACCAGGTAAATATGCAGATGCATTTTGTTCAAGCCGGCTTTTTGGTGTAGGGAGACGAGCGCTCAGCAGCAATCCCAGGTGGCCCGAGTGGCCAGTCCTTATGCAAAGGTGGGTCAGGTTACAGGTCGATATCGTTAATTGCGCAATATCTCACAAGACCTTACGCATCACCTGGCTTTAAAGTTGAGAATCGAGCTTCATGCGAGAGAGCATACTCCGATATATCTCCACCGACGCGATCGCGATCAGGTGCGGTGAATTGCATTTAAGTACGGAACGGCGCCCGGCCTCTCCGAGGCGCGCAGCGCTGACGGGATCGTTGATGATCGCTAGCATCTCTGTAGCGAACGAAGTCGGGTCTTCAGAGCGAGCGAGCCTGCCGGTAACTTCATGCACGATGTGTTCCGGGCATCCACCGGCGTCTGTGGAGACCACGGGGCAGCCCTGCAGCAGTGCTTCAAGCAATGTATAGCCGGGGTTCTCCCAGCGCGAGCCGATGACAGTGACCATGCAACGGGTACGCAGCTTGGTCACTTCCTGGTTAGACATACGCCCGCGGTACTCAACGCGGCTTCGGAATTCTGGAGATAAAAGTCCTTGCAGATATTGCTCGAAGTGGATTAATCCGTTAGGCGATGGCAGACCTAGATCAGGTCCTACGAATACAAGCCGCAACTCACGATGCTCGCGCAGCGCCAACTTGAACGCCCGCAGTACGACATCAGCACCCTTTCTTAGGTCGAAGCGACCAACAAATAGGATCGTGTTACGGTCGCAATTGGCAAGGTCCCACAAGGCAGTATCCTGGTGCAAGGCAACCGGATACACGACGTGATACGCATGTCGGCTTGTGACGTTATGTCGTTCCAAAGTCTGCAGGAGGGTGGCCCTGCAGGGCGAAACGATCGCTTTAGCAAGCCGCAACGCTGCGCCCTCGCGCTCTATGCGCTCCTTGCCGAAGTCAGTGCGAAGCTCCTCGTCGATTAAAGACAAAAAAGCGGGCCCATGCAGTCGCACGAGTACGGGAATGCCGGTACGCTGGGCGATGTAGGCGTGCCAGCCAAACGACTCCTCCATCTCCAACACGTCGATCGGGTCACGACGATGAACCCGGAGTATATCCGCAGAGATGAGGCGTGAAAAAAGAAAAATGTCTTCAGCCGCCGACCTCTTTTTGCCTAAGAGCCACCGACTCACTCGCTCTCCTATGCGGCGGCGGATCGGGTAGACTTCACTGTTTGCCTGGTCTGAAGCTACCTCACCGGCAAAGATGCTCACCCGATGCCCTAAAGCTTCAAGGGCTGGGCGCATCCAGTGAACATAAGTGATGATTCCATTCTGATATTGGGCTAAAGGCCATGCAGGTGACCATAGCGCAATGTGCAGAGGGCGTTCGTTATCCGTGTTGAGCATGGCTATGTCGTAGTCCAAGGTGCAACCAGCGTGCGGGCATTGACCGCAGCAGAAAATAGCTGAGGAAAAGGCAAAGGAAGAAAACAATCGCGCATGCACCCAGACCCGCAAGCTCGCGCACAGGATCTAACAGGCACTTGCGCCATTGCTCCCAGTAGAAGTAGAGAAGAGGCGGCAAGGTAGCCGCCATTGTGCACCAGAGGAAGCCCTCGAAACCGAAGAAGTGGTACCCGAATATCACAGCAGGAATAATGCTAATGAGCCGGACAATGTTGGCCCCGAGCACAACGTGGGAGCTGCCGGAGGCAACGAGTAAGTTCTCAGACGCATTCTGAAAAGCGGCTATCACAGCCCCCAAAGCTAACACCGTGAGTATCCGGCCAGCCATCATGTAACGAGAGTCGTACAGGATGGCCACGATCAGCGGGGCAAAGCCGGCGAGGATCGCGGGAGGCACGGCCCCAACAGCGAAAAGCCGCAAGTTCTCTGCGTAGTAGCGGCGCATCGCGTTGGCGCGATCGAAACGAAAGTAGCTGGCACAGCGAGCGTAAAGTACCACCCGCGCATTGTGCATGATGATACCCAGGATCGGACCGATCATTCCACCGGCGATGCTGTAAACCCCTAACAGGGTGAGACTAAACAGTCGGGCCAATACAACCTTGTCATACTGGGAAAGCACGATTGTGAGGATGCTGGAGGGCATCACATAGCGTGCGAATTTAAACTGATCGCGCACTGCGTCGCGATCAAAAGCAATCGCGACTCCGATGTCACGGTAAAAGAAGTGGCTGGCAACCACGAGTACGACCCGCTGCAAGAGCGAACCCAAGACAAGGGCGTAGTAGTTCCGAAGGTAAAAGGCCAGACCGATCACGAACATCGCCATAGCAGCATTCGCCGATAGTTCGACGTAGTTACTCAACCGCGCTTTCTGATGTCTTATAGCAAGCCCAAATGACATCGACTCGGCCCCGTTGAGCAGAAACCAGACGCTGAGGAGCCGTAAGGGATTCGTCAACTCCGGTGCATGATAGATTGTGGCTAGAAAGGGAGCGCCCAGCATCAACAGCGCGAAGTTCAACACAGACCGTACCAGCCTGATTGTCCACAACGTATGCACGAAACGCGGCTCATCGCCACGAGGATCCCGAATGAGAAGGCCGAGCGTGCCCACATCGGACATCATTTCGACCATGAACAAGAACGAGAGCAGGATGCCGAACACGCCGTAGGCGTCAGGTGTCAATAATCTTGTCAGCACCAGGCTGCTGGCCAGTTTGATCACAGCCGTCAAGCCGTAAGAAAATGTAGAGGCGAAAAGCTCCCTTCGAAAGTTCAGGAGTTGCAGAAAGGAGCGCGTTCGAAACAAGACAGGCCGCGTCGGTACGCTATCCACAGCATCACCACCGGCATTCATGTGTAATTCGGTTGCCTTGACGCTGCACTCGGGATCGATCGGTGCCGTCATAGTGACTTATCATATCGTGCCGCGAGCACCATCTCCCATTTTCGAGGGGTGCTATGCTTCGGGCCAGAGAGGTGCTATTTGCCGTCATCGTATCTGCAGCATGAACGTCTTTGGGACGTCGCCGTGATCGGCGCTGGCATGGGCGGTGGCTTCGCATCCCAGGCATTGGCAAAAGCCGGACATGATGTCTTGCTTATGGACCAAGGTAATGAAGATCTCGTGCCATCCGGCGGTGTAACGCCTGGAAGTGAAATGGATCGCCGGATATCCGAAAACAAGTGGCCCATGATCAGCGCCTTCGAGGTGGATGGCGTTCTTAGCCGCGCATACGGCCCGTTTGGCACGGGTGTGGGCGGTAGCACCAATCTCTACGCTGCGGCCCTGGAGCGATTCGATCGCGCAGACATCGACACTCATCCAAATGGAAGCTGGCCCATCAGTTACAGCGAACTGCTCCCCTACTACGAAGAAGCGGAACGGCTTCTCCATGTGATCGGCACACAAGACCCTCTAGGTGCTGAGAAAGGTAGGCACGTCCAGCCACCCCCTGCCCTCGGACCCTGTGACACGTATTTCATGCGGTACTTCGAGAATACCGGCCTCCACCCTTACCGCCTGCATGTCGGCATTCGGTACAGGCCCGGATGCGATGAATGCCTGGGACGCTTGTGCCACAAAAGCTGCCGGACAGATGCACGCTCAGTAGTCGCGGAGTCCTCCGGAAAGCCCACTATCCTGGCGCGCACTGAAGTTGTCAGGCTGGAGGCTTCGTCCGACCGGGTGACCCGGGCGATCGCACTCCGCGCCCAACAGCAAATCGAGATCAATGCAAGAGTGTTTATCCTGGCGGCCGGCGCAATTCACTCGCCAAAGATACTGTTGCAATCAAAAAATGAACACTGGCCGGAAGGTCTCGCCAACAGGTCCGGAATGGTGGGTTGCAACCTGATGTTCCATGCCGCGCAGGCTTTTGCCCTTTGGCCTGAGACCAGACTCCCAACCACAGGTCCACGGAAATCAATCTCGTTTCGCGATTTCTACGAAGTTGGCGGCCAACGTTGCGGGTCGGTGCAATCCACCGGCTTTGAGCTCGGGTATGGGGGCTTGCTAATGCACCTCTATGATCGGTTCGATCATGGACCACTAAAGAAGGTCCGGGCACTCCGCCCGCTCCTTCGAGTACCAGCCGCTTTGTCAAACAAGATCGCCGGCCCCGGGACGATTTTCGCATGCATCATCGAAGATATGCCCTACCGGGAGAATCGGGTAGTACTCGACGACCGCGAAGAGGACGGTGTCTTAATCAGGTACACCATCAAGAAGGAACTTCGAGACCGTACCCGCTTGCTGCGCAAACTTCTCGCCGCGCAGCTGAAAGGCCGCCGGTTAGTGTTTCTCAACAGGGATGTCGAGCTTAACTACGGTCACCCTTGCGGCACCTGCGTAATGAGCGATGAGCCTTCGATGGGAGTTGTCGACCGCAACAGCCGCGCACATGGAATCCCAAATCTATTCATGGCTGATGCCTCTTTCATGCCCACAAGCGGCGCCATTAACCCATCCCTAACCGTGGCAGCCAATGCGCTTCGCGTGGCTGACGGGGTTCATAAATTGCTGACCGCCAATAACGCTTCCATGATCGATTAAGGCGGCACTGAGTGCCACCAGCGCAGACATCTCCCCTCCTACATACGCAGCAATTACACTTCAAAGAACCACCCGCACAAGCGTGTCTCCGCCGCTAGCTAGAATGATGCCCGCACAAGCGCGATATAAACGACCGAATCGTGGTTACCCTGGGCGCACTGCCTGGAGACCAAAAGCGAAAGATCGAGAAAACGATGACAGCTTCGCCCCTCCCAGTTCTCAGGCCGCCCAATAGATCCCCGTGGAAGCGATCATCGCACGCTAACAACCCTGTCACGCTTACCTGGCTAATCGCTGCTCTCGCCGCCCTCTCCGTCGGCTGGCCCGTGTTGCTCGCCCTTGCGGTCGGCGGCAAGCATGTGTTGATCAGAATGTTTACGGGCGATTCTTACCACTACCTGGCGATTGCCAGGAAGGCCCACACATTCGGTATTTACACATACGACGGGGTGCACGTTACGAATGGCTTTCACCCTCTGTGGCAATACACGATCCGTGCACTGTTTTTGCTGTTTCACATGCAAAGCCACCAGGGCCAAGCCCTGACCGTTGTCTGGCTTGCTTGGGCCTCCACGGTAATAGGTGTTTCCCTTGCAAGCGCGGCGATCGTGAAAGCTACCGGTAGGTATTTCCTGGGCCTGTTGGTGGTACCCGGGCTTTATTACCTGATCGTTGGTGTTCACGTCCGCAATCTCTGGATATGGAGTTCACTTGACGGCATGGAGTCGGCCTTTTCTATCCTCTGGGGAGGCCTGCTGTTTTACGTACTCAGCCCATACATCAGAAATGACAGGAGACTCACCGAGGCCAGTCGGGCTGCAGGCCTTGTCTTTCCATTCATCATCTTGTCACGACTGGATGACTTTTTCGTTCTGCCAGCCTTTGTCCTGGCGCTCGTGTGCGAAAAGACCAGCCGGGGAAAACGACTTGCAGCAGCAGCGTGGCTCCTTCTGCCTAGCTGCTTCACCATCGCACTTTACCTGCTATACAACTACGTGACCGCAGGTGTCGCCATGCCGCTCAGTGGTTCCACCAAGTCCGGGTTTGCCGGCGGCACCGAAGCCTACCTAGCCATGGTCATTCACATCCCTGTAGCTCTCAACATAAAAGAGTGGCTCACAGGAAGCAGCTCAGACGGCTATGCGATCTTCTCAAACAGCTTTCGGTATGTCGAAGTTTTATATCCGCTCACGGCCGCTTCATTCGGAGCAACATTCCTTTACAAAAGCAGACACCGTTCGCCGTCGTACTCGATACTGCTCGCCGTGTGCATTTACATCATCATTAAAACTTTCTATAACTTCCTCTTTGTCCACCCCTGGCATCAATCCGACTGGTATTACGCAATGGCGACCCTCTCGTTAAGTTTTTTGGGAGCCGTCGCAAGTCGCGGGTTTTGGTCTCGCATTGAATCTCAGACCATCCTCAGGAACGGCATCGTGACCGGATATCTGCTCATAATGCTCCTTTCTGCATCGCAGTTCTACGCGTCTATCGTTTACCCGCCCAGCTTCTCACCCGAAGATAACTACTGGGCCAGGGCTGAGGCCATACGCGCAGAGCTTCAACGCAAGGGCTGTCATGGCATCATAAACGTCGACGATGGCATCAGTGCTTTTCTGCTCGATTTGCCAAGTATGCACGGCTTTGCCTTCGCAACGGACCGTGAAGCCCAACGCGCCTATGGGGATGGCAAGATGCTCTCTTTGGCTTATTCGCGAGGGATCAATACGCTTACAGGGTTTGGGTACCTGGCGACGGATTCTCCGCCGCTAAGCGATCCGGAGATACGCCGGTACCTGCTCGGGAACAATCTTTCGAGGCAAGTGGTCCTGAACGATGAAAAGGATTATGAATTTTCATTGGCCTACTACGATCCCGTTCTGAAGCTTCCGTTTATCAGGTTCTCACCGCGAGTGGGGCTTGAGAGAGCCGAATAGCTGGATCTTAGGTGAATGGGTACCAGCGAACTGCGATCTGAGATGCCGCTCACCGGAACCAAAAACGAGATCGACCGGCCCAAATTCCATGAGGCCGGTCGATCGTCGCTGTTGCCTGTGAGTGCGTGAACCCGCTCACTTCCACGCTTCTACCCTACTGAACCGTGTAAGTCCAGTCTTGGATGTTCTGCGTCACGTAAGCTCCGCCGCTACTACCGCCAAAGCCGACGAGAGCCGTGTTGCCTCCGACTATTGATGGAATATCGACGGAGTAGCTGTTTCTATAGGTCGCTCCGGTGACGGTGTCCGTTACTGACTGCATCAGCACAGTGCCGTTGTACGTGAGAGTGGCCTTCATCAGATGACCGCTTTGCATGCTGATGCCAGACGGGCTCATATCAAAAACTGCCTGTGGAGACTGAGGCAATACCCCATTGAGATAGAGCCCGGTCAGGTTAGCGCCATCAGTGCTGCTTGCATTGTTGTACATATCCAACTTGACCAGCACTGACTTGATTGACTGACAACTGGTACCACCGCTGCAGCGAGACCAGGAAAAATCCTGCCCTGAATACCCAGAGTAGTTGTAACCAGCAGACGACGGATTGGCGCTACTGATAATCATGAAACCCATCCCGTCGCCACACAGCGCCGGCTTTGCAGGACAGACCGCGTTCCACGAAAAAGTAGTCGTAAAGCCCTTCACGTTTACCGGCGTTTTGTACCATGCGTTATTAGCCTGACCGCCGGCGGCGCCCGTCAGCTTAATCGACGACCCCGAGTAGACTGCGCTATTTTGCAGCCAAATCTCGCTGGGTTGTGCGGCGAAGCCCGATGGATAGTTGATCACGGTGGAGCTGGCGCCCCCACTCGGCGGCGCCCCCACGGTGTAGTAGCCCGTAACGATCCCGCTGTTTGCGTCACCCGGCGCTACAGCCATGGCCCGTAGAGTCTCCGTGGCGGATACAGTCAGTGGTCCGGTGTATGTGGGAGAGGATGCTGAGGGCCCGCCGCCATTGGTCGTGTAATGGATGGTCGCCCCGGGTGTGGCATCCGATATGGTGACCGATTGCGGGCTCGTGTAGGTGCCGCCAAACGGGGAAAGTTGGGGGGTGGCGGCCTGCGTCGTGGATCCTTCTGTGTAGCTGAACGAGTCGATGTAAAGTGGGTACCGCGAAACCAGGCCAGTCGCCCCCGTGAAGCCCACGTAAGCAGTTGAACTGCCAACAAGCGCCGGGATGTTTTCACTCCAGGTATGGCTGTAGCAGTTTGTACCCGGGCAACTACCGCCTCTGGTGACATCGTACATGCTCATGGTGAGATTGCTGCCGTCATAGGTTACGGTGACGGAATATGTGTCGCCAGTGCTCGTGTTCTGCGATCCTGTCGTCAGGTTCACCGGATAAGTGCTCAGTTTATTTGTGGGCGTGTAGTTAGGCCCATTGTCATTCGGAAGGCAGGGTGATTGGTTTGCTTGATATGCCTGGGTTGAGCTATACGTGAAGGATCCAGTGAGCGTCAGGGGGCTGTAAGAATCCAGTTCCAGGGCAAGCAGGTTATTCGGCAGAGGACCCGCACCAAAGGCCTGATAAAAGCCTGCTTCACATCCTGCGCCGGAGTTGAACGCCAGGCCGTTTCCGTTACTGCCCACATTATTCTGCACGACGAACGCGACGTTCTGCCCATTGGGAACGAAGGTGAATGTCGACGTAAACCGCTGCACATTTACCGGCGTGTACCACCAGACAGAGGCATCTACGTGGGTTTCGTTGTTCGGAATCAAGGTCAAACGTGGAGACGTCAGAGTTGCCGTGCCATTTGGACGAAAGTTTTGCCCGCTCCCGACCCCGCAACTTCCGCTTGCACTGAAGCTCGAACAACTGAATACCGTTGTTTGCGCGAGTCCCCGCGAAAAGGATCCCAAAAGCAGGGCAGACAAGCAGCCCACTAAGATGCCGATGGAGAAAATTGACCTTACAGGCGGTTGCATTTTCTCAAATAACTTGATCGCCTCAGTGTGTATGGGTGCATGGCTGCGCAGCAGCCGGTGAAGCTCACAAGAAACCAAATGCTCAGGCCGAAGCCGATCCTGGATCATGTAGTCGTTATCTCCTATGGATTCTGGTGCAGGCCGCAATTGATCGGATCCTGGCTGGTCCAGTTCTCTACACGGCTGGAGAAACAAAGGAGACAACACCTTCATAAAAACTTCAGAAGAACAGTGGTTTACCTTTGGTTACGCTAAGGACACTCCGTTATCTGGTCATGGCTAGTACGCCTTCGGCATCCCTTTTAAAACGTATCCGCGATGTTGCTCTCGCCTGCTTGCCGGCCTATGTGCTGTATCGACCAGCCCTTCCTGACAAACTCTCGGCGAGCGATTTTAAGATCTAGCCTTTCTTTATCGGGAATCTCACTGCGATTAGCAGTATCTTCACTTTAAAAGTCAGCGCTTGGCCCTGGATGTTCCCACAGGCGATCGGTGTTTGTCACTGCAGACAACTTTGAGGTTCGTGGTTCTGCCCGGTTCCGATCTGGCCGACCCTTCTTCCCTCAAACTCGTGCTCGGTTGTCTCCAGAGGAGTGGTTGTTAAGGAGACCTGGGTTGATGCTCCGGAGGTCAGGCGAGCAGAGGGTTGGTACTGCCTCAGATCGTCAATGGAAGAAAGTCGGATTCATGCGCTTTCATGAAGTGATTAGAAGAGCGAAGAGGTGACCAAAGTGACTAAACCCTCGAACCAGCATGCCCAAACCGTGACCGAATGTGAAGCCGCGCTGAGTTGCAATTCACCAAGGCGATAATTGCATTCTTGCCGGACCAGCGCAATCCCTCATATTTACCCAAATATTGGGAACTTTTTGCATACAGCTGCGACTTATCGAGTTAGGCGGGCGGGCCGTAGACAAATTACCGATTTGGCTGTGTTTTTTTTTCACGATTGACGAAAGCCTACCTGCGTTGCACAAGGTCAGGGCAACGGGCCGCTTTCCGACCGACTCTATGCCTCAACCTCCACTCACAATCTTTCGATAGTCCCCGCCAAAAGACTTAAGTTTGGAGCTCAATGTGGGCAAGATTCCCGAATTTACCCACATTGCGTTTTCCCCACCGCCCAGCGGTGCCGCATGACTAGCCCGGTTAGACAGACGACTTTGGTTTGGGTGGTTGCGAGTGGAGTTTCGGTCGGGGAGAGTTATTGGTTGGGTGCGGTGAATTCCCACATCTCCCGACTGGAAAGCGTCGTGAGATATGGGGCACCCCAGACCTTCGCGCAGCGAACCTTAGAGAAAATCTGATTAAGTATGGTGATTTTCAACCCATTTCAATCGAGGGGTCGAACAGCCAGGTTCGGGGCGCCACGGTCTGGGGTGCCCCATATCTCAGGACGCTTTCCAGTCGGGAGATGTGGGAATTCACCGCTCTCCATCGGGGATTTTTACTGTCCAGGTGAGGCTGGCCTGGTACCTCACCCAACGTGGAACATGGGTGTAGGTCTAGCTAGTTCACCGTAACCGCGATCGGTGCGGAGCCCGTCAAAGTGCCTGAGATCGCGGTTACTGTGACCGTTGAGGTCGATGAAGAGGGCGCCGGGGAGGAAGCGCCTGCTGCCCCGCTTGTCGTGCTGCAGCCGAACAGCCCAATCAGCCCGGCAGAGAGCACTACCAGAACCAGCAACTTGTACGACGCGCGACGCACGCGCAGTCCAAAGAGCCAAACGGTCATGCCGAGCGCGGCGAAGGGAAAAATGCGCCCAGGAGCATGCTGAAAAGTGGCGGCCTGAGTACTGGCGGAAATCGTGAGTTGGGTGGTGGCCGCTCCCCCTGATGGCGTCACTGTGGTTTCACCAAAGGAGCATGTAGCCCAGACTGGAAGGCCGGTGCAAGCCAGCACTACCGGAGAACTAAACCCGTTCTCCGGCGTAACCGTTACCATCACCGTGCCCTGGCCACCCGCATTCACTTTCAGCGCGCTTGCTGAAGTACCGAGCATGAAGTTTGGTTGCATGGTGATCGTGTAGGCGGCCGAAGCAATCGCGGAATTTCCAGAGCTTGCCGCAAGAGCCTGTACCGTCTCACTCGAAGTCACTGTAATTGGGCTGGCGTAGATTGTAGAAGACGTGCTCGGGGTTGTTCCATCGGTCGTGTAGTAAATCGCAGCGCCCGGAGTGGTGTCGGCTATCGTCACCGACTGGGCGGAGGGATATATACCCGCGGCAGGCAAAATGGTTGGTGTTGCTACCGATGGCAGTGAAGCAGTAATTGTGTATGCGGCGGACACCACTGCGCTGTTGCTGTCTCCTGTCTTCGTAGCAATAGCCTGCAATGTCTCTGTTGCGCTCACCTGAATAGGACCGCTATAAACAACCGACGAGGTGGTTGGCGTCGCTCCGTTGGTGGTGTAGTAAATGGACGCACCAGGCGTGGCGTCGGAGAGCGTAACCGACTGTGCCGCTGTATACGCTCCTGCTGCGGGCGAAAACACAGGGGTTGCAAC
The DNA here is from genome assembly GCA_964657465.1 of uncultured Acetobacteraceae bacterium. Taxonomy (GTDB): domain Bacteria; phylum Acidobacteriota; class Terriglobia; order Terriglobales; family Acidobacteriaceae; genus PALSA-350. The sequence continues at coordinate 31,909 of CAZZVD010000003.1, forward strand.
CACCAGTGAGGACGCTTTGATGGTGTAGGCAGCGCTAGCTATAGCGCTGTTGCTGTATCCCGCTGAAACCGCAGATGCCTTCAGCGTCTCGCTTGAACTGACCGTGATTGGTCCTGCGTATTCGGTTGATGACGTCGTGGGTATGCTTCCGTCCGTTGTGTAGTAGATGGTGGCCGCGGAGTTCGGGTCGGAGATAGCCACTGTTTGAGCTGAGCTATAGGTACCCGCAGCCGGCGCGAAGGCCGGCGTTGCAACTGCTGGAAGCGCAAGATTAATGGTGTAAGCCGCCGCCCCGACCGCGCTGTTGCTATCACCATTTGCGACGGAGATGGCGCGCAGGGTTTCCGTAGAGCTCACCGAAACCGGACCTGTATATTCAATCGACGAAGTGCTCGGCGAACCTCCGTCAGTGGTGTAGTAAATACTGGCGCCAGAAGTAGCAGCAGAGATGGTCACCGATGGTGCTGAGTAGTAGGTGCCAGCAGGGGGCAAGAAGGTCGGTGTCGCCGCGGCCGGCAGAGAAGATATCGTGTACATGGCAGAGGCAACTGCACTGTTGGCGTCCCCCGCAGATGTTGCGATCGCTTCGAGCTTCTCTGTCGAACTCACTGTAATCGGGCCAGTGTATTTTGACGAAGATGTATTCGGTACCGCCCCGTTGGTCGTGTAGTAGATAGTCGCGCTCGACGTGGCATCGGAGATGCTGACGGATTGGGCCGACGCATAGGTGCCGGCAGCTGGCGAGAATGTCGGCGTTGTCACAGATGCCTGGATTACGTAATTTCCACTGAACGCAACGCTGTCGCTGTATCCAGCCCCTCCAGCCACAGCGTAAAGGGTCTCTGTAGAAGAGACCGTAACGGGCCCGGTATAGAGCGTTCCAGCAGCACAGTCGCTGGATCCGTTCGTTGCCGGAGTCCCGGTTGTGCTGTAGCAGATAACCGCTCCAGAGGACGTGGTCGAGAGCGCGACGCTTTGCGTACCCGTGTAGGTTCCACCTGCGGGAGTTGCGGTTGGTGCAGTAGCCCGGCTCCCCAACCCTTGAGTGAAGCTGAACGAATTTACGTAGAGAGGGTAGCTTGAGGTCAAACCGGTAGCACCCGTGAATCCCACATATGCCGTACTGCTCCCCACCAGGGCGGGTATGTCTGTGGCCCATGAGTACGAAAAACATTGCGCTCCTGGGCAGCTTCCGCCAGCAGTCACGTCATACATATTCATCTTCAATGTCGATCCATCATAAGTAAGCGCCACGGAATATATATCGCCCGTGGTCGTATTTTGCGAACCGGCGGTCAGATTGACCGGATAAGTGCTGAACTTGTCCATCGGTACATATCCGGGACCGGTGTCATTGGGTAGGCAAGGCGACTGGTTTGCCTGGTAGATTTGCGCGGAGCTATAACTGAAAGAAGCGTTCAGCGTAAGTGGACTATACGAATCGAGTTCCAGCGCAAGCAGGTGGTTGGGTATGGGCGGTGCTTCAAAAGCCTGATAGAACCCGGCCTCACATCCCGCGCCGGAGTTGAAAGCAGTGCCATTCCCGTCTGCACTTACATTGTTTTGCACCACAAACGCGAAATTCTGCCCGTTAGGAACAAACTTGAAATTGGACGTGAACTGCTGGATGTTCACCGGCGCAGACCACCACAGAGAAGCGTCCACATGGGTCAAACCAGTCGGAATAAACGTAACGTTCGGCGAAGAAAGATGCACAGCGCCATTCGGCCGGAAGTTCTGACCACTTCCGATGCCGCAGGCGCCAGTGGAGCTGAACGTCGCACAATTGAAAATGACAGTCTGTGCCGGTGAGGAAAGACAGCCCATCGGCAGCAGGAACAAGAAGAACGATCTGGTAAGGATCCTTTTGGTCCGGTTTAACCCGCCATTCATACTACCCTTAAACCCTTCGTGTGGACCACGTGATTTGGTTCCCCAGCGGGGTAGGCTCGTCGACCGCGAGGGATGCTCGCAAGCGCTCTCGGGGACACGAGCTTCGGATTCAGTGAACTGGTTTTCGCGAGGGACCGATAGCTGAGAGGATTTCCTGCAGACAACACGGGACAGAAGCTTCCGCCAGGGCTGGGACATTCGGAGTTCTCCTTCAGATCGATCGCTCCGGCTCGCTTCGCAGCGATACAACACACCAGAGACAAATGCATACGACTCACGTCTGAAGAGAACGAGGAGATGAGGTGCCCAGAGAACAGTGACCTGCATCGCGCTTGCCTCGCCTGCGCGAAAGGCAGGTACGTAGCAGGCGTCATCGAGTAGTGGCTACAATGAACTGCCTCAGTATAGAGCCGTGCCGCAAGCCCGGGTAAAACGATCTATGCAATAGACTGCGACGAAAGTTGCACCTTGCTTCGTGCCGGCGTAGTTTCATCAACCGAGCTGACTTACATTTGCCGAGCCCTGTGTGGGTCGTACCAGGCGCAGGAGATGCTGGCCGGGGGAGGTACTCGCGCTCCGGCAAGAGCAGCGCCTGCCTCTCGTCGCACTCCTTTGGTCTAGAGCGCATGAGGTTAGCTAACAGGGCTCGTAGCTTACGGGTGAACCGTCGATATGCTGTCAAGCTGCAGCGATTCTAAGCGCTACGGCACCGAGCGGTCCAGGTTAAGATATGCTTAGTTTTGCTAAGCAAAGGTCATCAACCAAGCCTAGAAAACTTTCCCGAATATTAGGAATCCGTACAGTGCTTAGGGATAGCTATACCTACGAATTGTCGCTCGTCATCGTGTCCTACAACACAAAGGAGTTACTGCGGGAATGTCTCCAGTCAGTGCTCCGGGAAGCAGACGGCATCAGCACACAGATCCTGGTGGTCGACAACAATTCCAGGGATGGATCCCCCTCGATGGTGGAATTGGAATTTCCCAACGTCAGTGTTCTGCGCAACAGGACGAACCTCGGTTTTGGTCCCGCCAATAATCTTGCGCTTAGTGCCGCTGAAGGGCGCTACATCGTGCTGCTCAACTCGGACGCATTCCTCTCACCCGGTTCACTGCGCATCGCCCACGATCATATGGAGGCTCATCCACGAGCGGCACTGGCGGGAGCGCGCCTTGTCGGGCGCGACGCATCGTGGCAGCCGTCCGCGCGCATGTTCCCCGGTGTTGTGATTGATGCGATCGTCCTTACGGGATTGGCTGCAAAGTATCCAAAGTCGAAACTGTTTGGATATTTCGATCGAACCTGGGCGGACCCAATGGAGCCAGCACAGGCAGACTGGGTGCCGGGGGCGTTCTCGATCATTCGCTCCGAAGTGCTCGCCAAAGTAGGCTTTTTCGATCCGCGGTTCTTTATGTACGCCGAAGAAGTTGACTTATGCCGCCGCATCAAAAAGGCCGGATATGAAATCTGGTATTGGCCTGACATCGTAGTGACTCATATCGGTGGAGAATCGGCACGGCACATCAAAGGGAGCAATGAACAAGGCGCACAGGTCGTGAACTGGCGCATGCGCAGCACCCTGCTCTATTACCGAAAGCACCACGGGGGCATGGCCTGGATAGCGAAATGGTTAGAAGTCGGGATCTACAAACTTGCATCACTGCGCAATCGTTGCAGCACAGAGGCATGGCGCCGCGCGCGTGGCCAGAATTACAACGATCTCGCCATGGCGATGCAAGCCGCCTGGGTCCAAACGCGGGGGGGCCGCACGTCTCCACCCCAACCGTGGTGAATACCCGGGGATGACTATCAAGCGCAATTTAAAAGCAGGAGTGAGCACGCTGCTCTCGCGGCTTCTTCGCATCACAGTTCCCCTGTGCGAAGGTGCGAGTCGCATGTATGCGCATGCTCGACTGGCTGCGACTTTAGGGGAACCTCTGCCCGCCTCCGTCGTCGTGCTCGGTAAGGTATCCATTCACGGCACCGGGCGCATTCGCATTGGCCAGAACGTGCTCCTCTATCCGGACGTCCACCTGGAAACCCAGGAAGATGGCTTTATCGATCTGGGCGACGAGGTTGTGTTATCGCGCGGCGCACACATCGCCGCTGTAGCTGGGGTCACCATCGGTAAAGGCACGATGACCGGGGAATACACCAGCATCCGTGATGCCAATCACACGCGCGAGCCGGGCCTGCCGATCCGGGAGTCCGGGTACAGCGCAGAACCCATTCATATCGGGCAGGAAGTCTGGTTGGGCCGCGGCGTCGCCGTACTGGGAGGAGTGCGCATCGGCGATAAGGCGACCATCGGCGCAAATGCAGTCGTCACGCGCGATGTGCCTGAAGGCACGACCGCAGTGGGCGTACCCGCAATGCCCATTGCCTCCACGGTCGCCAAAGCACGATCTAATGTCGAGATCTTCAAGCCCACACAGAAGCATTAGTACGGGCAAAGCTGTTTCTTGAGTATTTGCGCCCGCGTCCGGTGCATGGCCACGTGCGTGTGGCCGTGGGTAGCGGCGAGGGAGGCCATGCCCATCAATCGAAGCTTTTGAGGGTTGGCCACCGCCGTTTCGATGGCGGCTGCGAGTACTTCTACCTTGCCCGGTTCCAGCAGCCATCCTGTGTGACCGTCATTCACATGCGGCCGCAAACCGGGGGTATCCGACGCGATCACCGGCACTGCCTGGGCGTTTGCGTCAAACACGACCCGCGGCTGCTCATCAGAAAGGCTGGGGATCAAGAGTGCTTGGTAGCTCCGCACCAGCTCAAAGAAGGGTGCCCCATACGGCACCGGATCAAGAACAGAGAGCTGTACGTTGGAAAAAGCGGCAGCCGCTTCAACACAACTCTGGCGCAGGCTCCCTTCGCCGATGATGTCGACCTTTACCTTCACGCCGGCGGTATCCAGCAGTTGCAGCGCCTGCAGCAGTAAGTTCACTCCCTTGCTCGGAACCAGACGCCCCGCAAACAACATGCCCACCGGCATCTCCTGTTTTCGATCCCAGGAGCTCTGAGCCTCCGCCTCGGTCAAGATGTCGCGTTCGTTAATCCAAATCGCGGGTGTCACATACGCGCGTCCCGGACTTCCGCTGTACAGCGCATCACGGTAAGACGGCTGGGTGAAGAGAGCCACCGCAGCGTGTTTGCACGACCAGCGCGCGACCGACTGCCTCAAGACATTCAAAAACTTCTGGACCAGGGTCTTCTTCTCGCTCAGCCAGGAACTTTCCACAACGATGACGAGGGCCCTGCGGCGAAGTACGGAGATTGGGTTCGCCAGCCAGCCAAGAGGATAGGGCCAACCAATCACGCTCGAATGCACGATGGCAGTCTTTGCAATCGCTCGCCAAAGGACAAGCAGCGTTCTCGGCAAGCCGAGCAGCGCTCTGCCAGCCGAGGAACGGTCTGGCAGCTCGATGTAGCGAAAGCAAACCCCTTCGGGAACTATCAATGTACGAAGGTTGGCCTGATTACTTTTTTGAAGTTTAGGCGCGCATAGGGTGAAGTTGCGAAGATAAACAAGATGCTCCACCAGGTCGTGGTGCCAGCCCTGCTCGAGCCAGACCGCACCGCGATCATCGAGGAAGCACGGGATGAAGGTAACCATCAGGTAAGGCTTATCGATAACGACTGAGGGCACTTCCGGCGCGAGCGTGTCGAGTTCCTGCTTCACAGCACCACAGCCTTTTCCGCTCTGGCCCTTTGCTTCCGTTCGCACTGGTTCTCACGTCTGAGCAAAGAACGTGCGGGCATGCTTTCATCGCGGGTCGCGCAGGATACCAACCGACGTCATCCCGCAAGCGAGTATCCACAGGAGCGTCACGGCCATCACCCCGCGTAAGGAAGAGTATAGAACGTGATCGACCGCATGCAGAGACACCACTTCGACACACCACACGATCACCGAGAGCAAGGCTCCCCACACCGCGAGTAACCGGGTGTTCTGGTGACGAAAGGAACGCCAAAAGAGCACCAGACCCATTAGCAGCAGCAACACCAACAGCGAAACGACGATCGATTGCGGTAACCGGCGCTCGCTATACTCGTGCTTACGCACGGCGAACTCCAACATGGCCTGATGCAGTTTCCAACGCCAGTTAAAGGCGATGTCGAGCAGCAATAAGCCTTCAATTCCTATCAAGACCGCTGGAAGGCGCGAGGTTACCCGCGCGGCTTTCGTTTTTACCCAGCTTATGCAACAGCAGGTGAACGCTGTTCCATAGGCCACCAGCCCAACTGCTCGCGTGGGGTTAAGCCATTCTGTACTTGCTATCATGAACACCGGGATCTCCCCTGCACAACCAAGCGGTCGGTTCCTCCAGAAGGCAAAGATGATTGCACCGTGGATAGCGTTTCTAGCATGGGTCCCCACCAGCGTTCTTGTCTTCCGGCGCTATCCCGCTCGCTTGGCCGTGCTGATCAACTTTATCGCGGGCTGGATGTTGCTGCCCTCCGCCGCTTACCCGCCCACCAGCACCCTTTTTCCATACTGGATCTTAGGTACATGTTTGCCAGCGAACTATTTCTTTACCAAAGCCAGCGTCACTGCGATTACCTGCCTGTTGGGAATTCTCCTCGTGGACCGTGCTGCGTTCAAGCGGCTTTCGTTGAGCTTGTGGGACCTTCCTATAGTCGTGTGGTGCACAGTCCCGGTACTCACGGCAATTGCGAATCCAGAGACATCGTTCATCGCCGGGCTCCGTAGCGAACTCTATCAGGCTCTCGCCTGGGGCGTGCCCTATCTCGCCGGTCGGTTGTACCTCAACAACATAGAAGCGCTTGAGCTGGCTGCGAAGTCGTTCGTGGTCGCAGGTGTCGCCTACATTCCGGTCTGCCTGCTAGAGATCTTTACCGGTCCGCAACTTTATGCCCATCTCTACGGGTATCAGCCTTACCGATGGATTGGCGCGCAGCGTTATATTGGCTTCCGTCCCATAGGTTTCCTGGAAGACGGTAATCAGCTAGGCATATGGATGGCCACCGCTGCTCTGCTCGCCGTCTGGCTTTGGAAACATCGCCTTGTCACAACCATCTTGCGTATCCCGATTGGCTGGCTCGGCGGCGCCCTCTTCGTCGTTACCCTGCTCTGCCAATCGGGGGGCAGCATCGTCTTACTGTTCTGCCTGCTGTTCTTTGCGTTTGTGCGGCAAAGCTATCTGCCGCGTCTGCTGGCAGCCTTTGTACTGCTGGGAATCATCGGGGCTATCGGTCTCCGTCTCACAAACGTCATCTCCCTCAGATCGCTGGTCACCCACAACCGGACTGCCTATGCAGGCGCCCAGTTTCTCAAGCGCATTCATCGTGGTTCTTTCGGCTGGCGGCTTTCCCAGGACGAACAACATGTGGATACAGCACTAGAGAAACCGCTACTGGGCTCAGGCCAGTGGGACTGGTGGAAAGCTAGTGGGTCGCGCCCCTGGAGCCTGTGGCTACTGGCATTCGGCATGTACGGCATCATTGGTTTACTGGGATTGGAATGTCTGCAGTTAGTACCGGTGGCGCGTGTTCTGTGGCTGCCCTTCGCCCGCGGCGCCACGCAAGGGCTCGAACTCCGGAATGCTTTGGCGGCAGCCGTTCTTATGTCTGCCGTCGACAACCTTCTGAACGGATCGATGATACTTCCCCTCGTGCTCGTCATTGGTGGACTGAGCGAGCCCAGCCCGGCAGTCTCTGATGAGTCAAGACCAGACACAATCACCCGCCGGACGACCAGGGAAAGTAAGCTGCCAGGCGCTCGCCTTCACTCGGCCTCGCGCACTGGACATGCAAACTCCCGATGAAGACAGAGCCGCCGAGCAACGATGCCGCAGACGCTCAGCATGCGCCGCCGCACCTTCGGCTCGCTTATCTCTTAAGTATTTATCCAGCCATCTCACACACATTCTTCCTCAACGAGATTGCCGGCCTGAGAAAGCTCGGCTTCGCCATTGATGTGGCATCGATCAATCGGCCTGAACATGCTTGTGGACGCGCTTCGCCCCTGGAGGCGAGTGAGGCAGAGACCACGTTCTATATCAAGGCGATGAACCCGCTACGGATACTGCTGGTACTCAGCAGTACCTACTTCCGCCACCCGCTGGTCATTCTTCGCGGGCTTCGCGCAGCGCTTTCGCTCGCCCCCTGGAACCTGCCCGCCCAGGCCTATGCCCTGCTTTACCTGGCGGAGGCCCTGCTATTCGGGGACTGGCTGCGCCGGCGAGGCCACAGGCATCTGCATATTCATTTCGGAGGCCCGGTAGCGACCGTCGGTATGCTGGCTGCAATCGCCTGGCAACTCTCCTACTCAGTCATGATCCACGGTCCTGAAGAGTTTTACGATGTCGAGAAATTCTACCTGCGAAAAAAGGTGGAGCGAGCCCAGTTTGTCCTTTGCATCAGCGAGTACTGCCGCAGCCAAGTGATGAAGGTCAGTGACCCGGCGCACTGGTCCAAGCTCCATGTCGTGCGGCTGGGCGTGGATCTGGAACACTTCAAACCCGCCATCGGCAGCAGCAGCAAAGATGTGTTGGAGATCCTCTGCGTCGGCAGGCTGGTACCTGCCAAGGGGCACTTGATACTGCTGCGTGCTTTCGCAATTCTCCACCACAAGGGACATAAGGTTCGGCTGCGCCTGATTGGTGACGGCCCCGAACGCAATGCGCTGCAATCCGCTGTCGCGCTGGAAGAGCTTGAGGATTGCGTGATTCTGGATGGCGCTCTCGACCACGAGGAGACCAGAAGCAAATTGATGCAGGCCGACATCTTTGTTCTGGCGAGCTTCGCGGAAGGTGTGCCGGTCGCGTTGATGGAGGCGATGGCCCTGCAGATACCGTGTGTCAGCACCTTCGTCGCCGGCATTCCCGAGCTCATTCGCGACGGCGTGGATGGTCTGCTCGTTCCCCCGTCCTCTGTACACGCGCTCGCGGTCGCTTTGGAGAGCCTGATCACCCATCCAGAGATGCGGCGGAGATTTGCTATCTCCGGCCGCGCGCGCGTGCAGCACCTTTATGACCTGCACAAGAACCTCGATACGCTTTCACAAACAATGCGAAAGTTTCTCCATAGTGGTCATTAGTTCGGCCGGATTCCGGGATGTAAGTGTGAATTTACCTTTGTTTAAGCCTGCGCGCACACACTTACATCGTTCCTGCTTCTTTTATTTCCACAGGCGCGAAATTGCCTGGCACGATTGCTATTTTGTTCGATAGACTTATCGCGTCTGCAGTAACCCCTGACACCATGGAGGCAATCTTGATTCCTGCCAACGAGTCCAAGCCAAGAAGTCTAAAGGTCGATCGATTAGTTGTCGAAGAACTGGGCTCCGAACTGATGATCTACGATCAGGCACGGAATCAGGCCTTTTGCCTAAACCAAACAGCGGCCTTCGTCTGGAAGCACTGCGATGGAAACACAACAGTGAGCGCCATCGCCGCCGAAATGGCAAAATCACTCGGAGCGAACGCGGGGGAAGAAGTCGTCGAGTTCGCATTGGAACGGCTCTCCGCAGACGGCCTTCTCGAACCCGCCGCATTCCTGCCCTTTGTGCCCGCAGGTATAAACCGTCGCGAGCTCATGCAGAAGATTGGTGTACGCGCGGCTGTGGCACTTCCCCTGGTGACAGCGCTCATGGTAGCAACGCCCAGGGCTCACGCGTCGGGCACGGGATCGTCCGGCAACAACGGGCACCACAAAAAGCACTAGGCCCCCATAAACATTCCATTCGGAGCAGCAGAAAGTGTTCTGAAGCTCCGAATGTGGCTTGCCAGTATCGCTTGCGCGGGGGAGACGATTATGTCGTTACAAAAAGCTAACTCCCCTTTTCCCAATCTCAAGGCTTCACTTCCTTCCATCGAAGAGGGTGGGTATAAGTGCAACCTTTTGGGACTTGTCCCCAAAAGTTGGGAAATCTCGGCGACTCCAGAACAGCGATACTGCCAGCAACTATCCAGCCCGCAGCGTTTGTCCAGCTACGGTGTTACCTTCGAGTTATCCGCTGATAATCCTATTCTGCTTAAGGAAGCGCTAGGCTATCTTCCGTTGGGCTGTCAGCGATCCGCTCTACACGAGCCGGTCCTTCGATACCATCTCTCGGAAAGAAGCCTACCGTCGCGCAAGGCGAATCCTGCATTCCGGCTGCATCGAAGCGGCAAACAGCTTTTCACCGGCACAGATCAGCAGCAGCTTCTTGAACGTCTCCATGCGGCCATCACGCTCGATATAGCCGAAAGAAGTCGCGACCTCACTTTCATTCATGCCGGCGTGGTGGCTTGGCAAGGTGCAGCCATTGTGATCCCCGGCCGCAGCTTTAGTGGCAAAACGACCTTGGTCGCGGCATTTCTGCGCGCTGGGGCCACCTACTATTCCGATGAGTTCGCCCTGGTCGATAAGCTAGGCATGGTGCATTCCTATCCACGTTCCCTGCAGGTCCGGGAAGGTGGTGATCGCCGGCAGACGTCGCATCCGGTCGAGGCGTTCGGCGCCATCGCGGGTCACACACCGCTGCCTGTAAAGCTCATTCTCGTAAGCCGCTTCAAGCCCGAAGGGCATTGGCGCCCACAGGAACTTTCGCCCGGCCTGGGGCTGCTGAAGCTTCTCGATAACACGGTTTCGGCCAGAGGATCGCCGGCCATCGCTTTGCATAATCTGAAACAAGCCGTCGTGCATGCACGGATCGTGCGCAGCGTGCGTGGCGAAGCATCGCAAGTGGTTCAATGGGTCACAACGCAAGTGAATGATGCCGGTCGGCGTGCGGAAGAGAATCGATGACTCCTGAAGCAGAATGCCTGCTGGCCACGCTACGGCACACATGCGCTGGGGCGCCGCCTGAAATTGACTGGCCGGCCTTGCTCGATCATGCTGAGACCCACGGCGTGTTCATGCGCTTTTGCACCGACTTTCCAGGCCAACTGCCACCGTCATGGATTGACAGGATGCGCAGCCATTGGACCACCTCTGCCTTCCTGGCCAGTCAACTGGAAGGCCTGCTGGCAGCCTTCTCACGGCACAACATCGAAGTGTTACCGCTCAAAGGACCGCTTCTCGCAACCCACCTGTACGGTCGGCCAAGTCTGAGAAGCAGTGACGACCTTGATCTCCTGGTGCGCACCAGGGAACTACCTCAGGCCAAGGCTCTGTTGCTCGAGTTGGGTTTTACTGCAGCCCCAGAAGCGGACGATTACCACCAGTGTTTCTATCGCCGCGACACACTGGTTGAGTTGCACTTCGCAATCGCACCGCCGTCCAGCCCGGCGATGGATGTGGAAGCCGCCTGGTCACGCGCCAGGGTAGTGGAATTCCGCGGGGAACCCGCGAGGTTTTTTGCGCCCAAAGATCTGATGCTGTACCTGGTCATTCACGCCGTCAAGCATGGGTTCGCGCGCATGCTCTGGGTGCTCGACTGCAGCGTTGCCCTGGCGAAGTTAAACGGGGAGGAAGTGAAGGAAATGCTTGCGATGGCCTCTGCGTTGGGTATTGAAGGTGCACTGCTCACCGCGTGCGCACTGGCGCAGCTCACGCTCCATGTCCCGCTGCCCACTCCCATCGCGGATGCCATCGCCGGCAGACCGGCGGTCGCTGGACACGCCCGCGCAATCCTCGCCCAGCTCCTGAACGGACCTGCCGACCCGACCACCATCCACCAGGGCGCAGGGATGTTTCTCCAACTCGAATCCAGCGTTCGGGCACGTTGGGCCCAGAGACTGCGCTTGTTCAGACCATCGCGTCAGGATCACCTCTGGGCTGAGAGCCACAACATCCATCGCCGCTGGCTCCCATTGATCCGCCCGGTCCGCCTTCTAAGGAAACACGGACTAGCCGCTGCCTGGCGTCTGGCCTCTTTTTCACCGACCCGTGCCGTCAGGTCAGTATCGGCCGGCCGCCCCATGCATGGTGAAGGTACGAAAGTAACGTGAGAAAAACTCTGGTAAACAATTACCACAAAGTGCGCTGGCAATTTCATGGCTTGTGTCATCGTTAACGGTGAGCTTTGTAATACTGACCACTTTTGCAGATCAGGCGTTTCTTCACGCCCCAACTGTACTGCCGCACAACCTGGCTTTATCGAAACGCAGCGCTCCCAGCTACTAATGCTTCTACCTTGCTTGCAGAATGAACCTGCAGCGCGCAGGGCAGAAACGCAGGCTGAGTGCATCGCGGTTTTCGCTTCGCTTCTTAGTTTGGTTAGCGTCCTGGGAAACGAAAGGCATTCCAGTTGGGTGTGGCGTCGCACTCCTGCAAATCTTAGACCCTGGGCAAATGAATGAACAAACTAAGGAGCTGCAATCAACTCACCGGCAAGCCGGCCCCCAGCCCAACGGCGGTACGCTTCCCATGATGCGCAACGTCATCGTGACCGGGGGCTCCCGCGGTATCGGGTTGGGGATCGCTCAACAGCTAGCCGCGGCGGGCTTCCGGGCCATCGCAATCGCGCGCAGCCAAAGTAGCGAATTCTCCTCTTTGCTCGACAAAGTGCAGCAGGCACAAACAGGCGCGCTCGGGTTTGTTCCCTTTGATCTGGCAAAGATCGAAGACATTCCGGGTATGGTGAAGGACTTGATCAAGCAGTTCGGACCGATCCACGGGCTGGTAAATAACGCAGGTATGAGCGCGGACGGCGCCCTGGCTATGATGCCCACCTCACACATCGAGCAGGTGGTGCGACTGAATACGCTCTCGCCCATGGTGCTGACGAAACATGCGGTGCGATCCATGATGGCCAGCGGAGATGGCCGCATCGTCAATATCTCTTCGATTACCGCATTCAGCGGATACAGCGGGCTATCCGTATACAGTGCGACGAAAGCGTCCTTGGTGGGGTTTACGAGATCGTTGGCGCGAGAAGTCGGCCGCATGGGAGTGACCGTCAACGCGGTGGCGCCCGGGTTCGTCGCGACCGAAATGACGGCGGCCATGAAGGATGAAGACAGGGATCGCATCGTCCGCCGAAGCTCGCTGAGGCGACTTGTGGAGGTCGGCGACGTGGCGAATGCAGTTGCATTTCTAATGAGTGATCAGGCGAAGAACATCACTGGCACGGTTGTCACCGTGGATGCGGGAAGTACAGCTTAGACCCATGGCACTTTTCGGACTAAACCGGCTTTCGCCTTGCGTCCAGATTTCGTTGTCAAGGCCGGCTGTTTGTCGAAGGGAATGATTTGAGCACGAACACTGCCAGCACGAATGGTTCTGCCGCGAAGGCCTGGCTGCGCGCGCTTGAGATGACAGCGCCGATAACAGCCAATCCCTCACGCCTGTTGCCATCGGTAATTGCGGAACTGGCAGCGGAAATGGGCGATCAGCCCGCCCTCCTGTCTGACGCGGAATCATTGAGCTATCGCGGCCTATCAGAGCGGGCGAACCAGTATGCGCGATGGGCGCTTGATGCCGGCGTCAGCAAGGGCGATGTGGTGTGCCTGCTGATGAAAAACAGGCCCGAGTACATGGCGATCTGGCTCGGCATCACCAGCGTGGGTGGCATCGTTGCGCTGCTCAACACCAACCTGACCGGCGCATCACTGGCGCACTGCGTCGATGTTGTCTCGCCGAAGCACCTCATCGCTGCTGCTGAATTTGCAGCTGGGCTGCCGCAACTCGCCACCAATCCAGTCATCTGGATTCACGGGGAAAGCACCGCACACCATGCACGCATTGACCTGGTCATCCCGCAGATCGCCGGGCACGCACTCACCCAGGGTGAGCAGCGCACAGTGACGGTGGCTGACCGTGCCCTTTACATCTACACGTCCGGCACCACCGGCCTGCCCAAAGCCGCCAACATCAGCCATGCCCGTGTGATGCAGTGGTGCTATTGGTTTGCCGGGATGATGGACGCCCAGCCCACAGACCGGCTGTACAACTGCCTGCCCATGTACCACAGCGTAGGCGGAGTGGTGGCGCCCGGCGCCATGCTGGTTGCCCGGGGCGCCGTAGTGATCAGGGATAAGTTCTCGAGCAGCCACTTCTGGAGCGATATCAAGCGCTGGGATTGTACGGTCTTTCAATACATCGGTGAACTATGCCGCTACCTGCTTCTTTCTCCGCCGGCAGCGTCAGAGCAAGGGCACAGGATCAGGATGGCGTGCGGCAATGGCCTGGCGGCCGAAGTGTGGGATGGGTTTCAGCAACGGTTCCATATCCCGCAAATCTTTGAGTTCTACGCTTCCACCGAGGGCGGCATTTCTCTATTCAACGTGCAGGGCAAACGTGGATCCATTGGCCACGTACCTGGGTACCTGGCGCATCGCTTTGCGCCCGCTCTAGTTCGCTTCGATGTGGAGAGTGGTGAGCCGGTACGCGACGCCCAGGGATTCTGTATCCGGTGCGGTGCCCAGGAAACCGGTGAAGCGCTGGGAAAAGTAATGGATGACGCCGCCCACGCTGGAAGCCGCTTTGAAGGGTACACAAACAAAGAGGCTTCAGAGAGAAAGCTGCTGCGCGATGTGTTCGAGCCCGGCGACATTTGGGTGCGCACCGGCGATCTCATGCGCAAAGATGCGCAGGGCTACTACTACTTCGTCGATCGGGTGGGCGATACGTTCCGCTGGAAGGGTGAGAACGTGGCCACCTCAGAAGTGTCAGAGGCTATCTGTACATTTCCCGGCATCATGCACGCCAATGTGTACGGGGTGAGTGTGCCGTCCACGGATGGCCGGGCTGGCATGGCCACGCTCGTAGCTGAAGCTCCACTCGATCTTGCGGAATTCCGCAAACACCTGAAGAGCCGCCTGCCGGCTTACGCGCGGCCCCTGTTTCTCCGCATCCGCAATCGAGTCGACCTCACGGGGACCTTCAAGTATTCAAAAACCGAGTTGGTTGGCCAGGGCTACAACCCAGCCGCTACCGAGGATGTTCTGTATTTCGATAATCAGGAGTCCGACACCTTCACCCCGCTGGATGAAAACCTGTACGACCGCATTCAAGCCGGCGGCGTGCGTCTGTGAAGAGCCGATATGGGGGAGCGCCGCACAATGCAATTGGATGAACTCGAGCGCGACTTCAGCACGGCGCAATCTGCCATTGCCAATGGCCCCATTCTCCCCACCGTCACCGCGGAGGAGATACGCAGCTACCTGGCGGCTGGTTACGACTTCCAGCAACCGCGCTCGCTGGCGAGTGTGATCGCCGATGTCGAGACGATGCTGCGCACCTGGCAAGTGCAGGTAACGCACCCGCGCTATTTCGGCCTCTTCAATCCCAGCGTCACGCTGGCGTCGGTCGTTGCCGAAGCCCTGGTTGCGATGTACAACCCCCAGTTGGCAAACTGGCGCACATCCCCCGCCGGCAATGAGATCGAGCGCCACACTCTGGGTTGGCTGGCGGCCAAATTTGGTCTGCCGAGCTCTACCATTGCGACGTTTACCAGCGGCGGCACCGAGGCCAACCTTTCAGCAGTCGTGGTGGCCCTCACCCGCGCCTACCCAGCCTACGGAGAACACGGTCTTCGCCACCTCGACAGTACGCCGGCGATCTACCTTACGGAAGAAACGCATCACTCCTTCAGCAAGATCGCGCATATGACCGGGCTGGGGCGCCGCTGCCTGCGCATGGTCCCCACCGACTGCGACCTGAAGTTGGATCTGGCAAAGCTGAAAAGCATGGTTGCCGAAGATCGCACGCTGGGCTTCAGCCCGTTCATGGTGGTGGGCACGGCGGGTACAACAGCAGCCGGTGTGATCGATCCGCTATCGGAGTTGGGCGCCTACTGCCGCGAGGCGGGCTTGTGGTTTCATGTGGATGCCGCCTGGGGCGGCAGTGCGGTTCTCTCCCCATCGCTGCGGCACCATCTTGCCGGCATCGAGACAGCAGACTCCATCACCTGCGATGCACACAAGTGGCTTTCTGTCTCGATGGGGTGCGGCATGTTCTTCTGTCGCCATCGCGCCGTTGCCGCAGAGGCTTTTCGCGCCGACGTATCGTACATGTCGGGCAAAGAAGCCGGGCCCGTCTTCGACCCCTACACCAATTCAGCACAGTGGTCGCGACGTTTGATCGGCCTCAAACTGTTCATGTCACTGGCCGAACTTGGGGAGGCAGGCTATGGCGAGATGCTCGATCACCAGACGCAGATGGGTGAGGTGTTGCGTTCCGCCCTCCGCGCTTCCGGCTGGCATATCGCCAATGCGACGCCGTTCCCCCTGGTGTGCTTTACGCGCGAAGGCGTGGTGCCGGCAAAGTTCCTGGCAGCGCTCCACCAACGCCAGATCGCCTGGATGTCAGAAGCGCGGCTGCGGGATACGCCCGTGATCCGCGCGTGCATTACCAGTTACAAAACCACCGAGTCGGACATTCGCTGGGTGGTCAATGAGATGAATCGGATCGCCGCCCAGGTCGCAGCCTAGCGGTTCCACCACGGATGAATCTATGAAACGGGAAACCATGGCAATCCACAGCGGCTACGAAGTCGATCCAACGACTAAAGCCGTCGCTGTGCCGATCTATCAAACAGTCGCCTACGCGTTCGACAGCACAGAGCACGCCGCCGCGCTGTTCAATCTGGAAGCAGAGGGCTTTCGCTACACGCGCATTCAGAACCCCACCACCGCGGTGCTCGAACGCAGGGTCGCCGCACTCGAAGGTGGCCTTGAGGCATTGTGCGTTGCCAGCGGCCAGGCGGCGGTGAGTTACGCGGTGCAGAATGTCTCAGAACTGGGGAGCAACATCGTTTCGGTGCCGCAACTCTACGGCACCACCCACACGCTCTTCGCTTATCTTCTGCCCAGCCAGGGAGTGACCGTCCGCTTTGCGGAGAATGACCGGCCAGAGGCGATCGAGAAGCTGATCGACGATAAGACACGAGCCGTGTTCTGCGAGAGCGTCGGCAATCCGGCCGGAAACATTTGCGACCTGGCAGCACTCGCTGCCGTAGCGCATCGGCACGGTGTTCCGCTGATTGTCGACAACACAGTCGCCACCCCCATATTGTTGCGGCCCATCGAACACGGCGCCGATATCGTGGTGCATTCACTCACCAAGTTTATGGGGGGGCACGGCACAACGCTGGGCGGCGCCATTGTCGATAGCGGCAATTTCCCATGGAAGGAGAACGCGGCGCGGTTCCCGGCTTTCAGCCAGCCGGACCCTTCCTATCACGGCCTGGTCTACACCGATCATTTCGGCCGAGGCGCTTTCCTGGGACGCTGCCGCAGCGTTTATCAGCGAACCACGGGCGCGGTGCTCTCCCCGCTAAGTGCCTTTCTCCTCCTGCAGGGCATTGAGACCGTCGCGCTGCGCGTAGAGCGCCACGTCGATAACGGCAAGCGCGTAGCGGAGTTCCTGCGCAACGATCCGCGGGTCGCCTGGGTGAAGTACGCCGGCTTTGCCGATAGCCCTTACCGCTCACTGGCAGAGAAGTACCTTGGCGGCCGCGCCTGCTCGTTAATGTCTGTCGGCCTGCAGGGTGGTTATGCCGCAGCCGTCAGGTTCCATGACGCACTGCAGTTGGTGACCCGGCTGGTCAACCTGGGGGATGCCAAGTCCCTCGCATGTCATCCGGCCTCTACCACGCATCGGCAGATGTCCGCTGATGAGCAGCGGAGCGCAGGCGTGATGCCAGAGATGATCCGGCTCAGTATTGGTATTGAGCACATCGACGACATCCTGGCTGATCTGAGCCAGGCGCTTGACGCCACCAGGTTGTCCAGGCAGGAAGGAGAGCTCGATGCCCGTCTTCTTTGATTCTGATCCTCACGCCGAAACGGCAGACCCCACCGATCGCTGCATTACGATCGGCCTGGTCAACAACATGGGCGACGAAGCGCTCAAGCCAACTGAGCGGCAATTTATCTCGCTGCTGAATGCGGCGTCTGACGGCATGTTGATTCGGCTATCGCTGTACACGCTGCCCGGCATTGCACGCAGCGCCGGGGTAGGCAGGCATGTGCGCAGCCTGTATAGTCCCATCGACAACTTGTGGGAGAGCCAGCTCGACGGGCTCATTGTTACCGGGCGCGAGCCGCTCGCAGCACGATTGGAAGATGAGCCCTACTGGGACAGTTTCACGCGCTTGCTGGGCTGGGCGCAGCAGAATGCACATGCAACGATATGGTCCTGCCTGGCGGCGCACGCGGCCATTCTCCACCTGGACGGCATTGAACGGATCAGGCGCAATCATAAACTCTTCGGCATCTTCAGCTCAGCCCGCGTCACGCCGCATGCGCTCACCGCTGACGCGCCGTCCACTTTGCAACTGCCGCATTCTCGCTGGAACGGCATATCGGAAGACCTGCTGCTTAACTGCGGGTACCAGGTGCTGACCCGGAGCGCAGAAGCCGGTGTCGACACGTTTATCAAACAAGGCGAGAAGTTGTTCGTGTTCTTCCAGGGCCATCCAGAGTACGGAACAGACACGCTGTTGCGCGAATACCGGCGTGACGTAGGCCGTTATTTCCGCGGCGAAACCGATCAGTATCCATCGACTCCCTGCAACTACTTCGGGGCCGCCGCGGACAGCGAGTTCGACGCGCTCCAAACAAAAGCAACGACGCGCGATCCACGATTGCTGACGGAGGTGGCCGCGCTCCTGGAGAACCGCAGCGTCCACAATACCTGGGATGCAAGCGCTACGACTCTCTATCGCAACTGGCTGAAGTATCTTTGCCGGCAGAAGGAAGCCAGCCGGCGTTCGACAGGAATCAGTCTCATCGCAGACCTGGAGCCGGTATCCTGAACAGCCCCTCTGCTACAGGAGTGTTCGCATGATTTCTACCCTGCCTTCGCCTACAGAAATGCGCGTGTCCCCACCAGCGACACAGTTGTTGATCAACAATCGCTGGGTAGGGAGCCAAAGCGGCAAAACCTTCAGCACCGTGAACCCTTCTACCGGCGAAGAGATCTGCCGGGTGGCCGAAGCCGAAGCCGCGGATGTGGACGATGCCGTCGCCGCCGCGCGCGCAGCCTTCGACCGTGGGCCGTGGCGCAAGATGTACGCCTCCCAACGAGGAAGGCTTCTCTACCGCCTGGCCGATCTGATCGAAGCACATGGCGACGAACTGGCACGATTGGAAAGCCTGGACAATGGCAAACCGTTATCCATAGCCAAAGCCGTGGACGTGGCCAAGACGATCGCCTGCTACCGCTACTTCGCCGGATGGGCCGACAAGGTGCAGGGCAAGACACTGCCCGTCGATGGAAACTTCTTCTGTTACACAAAGCACGAACCCATCGGGGTCATCGGGCAGATCATCCCCTGGAATTACCCTCTGCTGATGCAGGCGTGGAAGCTGGCGCCGGCCCTGGCGACCGGCAATACCGTGGTGATGAAGCCGGCGGAGCAAACACCGCTCTCCGCCTTGCGTATCGGACAATTGATCGTCGAAGCCGGCTACCCTGCGGGCGTGGTGAACCTGCTCCCGGGTTTTGGCCCTACCGCGGGCGCGGCCATTGCACACCATATGGAAATCGATAAAGTCGCTTTCACGGGTTCCACTGAAGTAGGCCGTCTGATCCTGCAAGCAGCCGCTACCTCAAATCTGAAAAGGACCACGCTCGAACTTGGTGGTAAAAGCCCTAACATCATCTTCGCCGATACAGACCTGGACGAAGCAGTCGAAGGCGCGCACATGGGCGTGTTCGTAAACCAGGGTCAATCGTGTTGCGCCGGTTCACGCGTGTTCGTCGAACAAACGATCTACGAACAATTCGTGGAGAAGAGTGTGGCACGAGCGGGGAAGCGCAGAGTGGGCGACCCGTTTGACCCGCAGACAGACCAGGGCCCGCAAGTGTCGCAATCACAGTTCGACAAGGTAATGGGCTATATCGCGAGCGGGCACAGTGAAGGCGCCACGCTGGCATGCGGCGGAGCGCGCGTGGGCGAGAGAGGCTACTTCATTCAGCCCACAGTGTTCGCCGACGTACGCGACGAGATGAAGATCGCGAGAGAAGAGATCTTCGGGCCCGTGATGAGCGTGATTCCATTCAAGACGCTGGACGAAGTAATTACGCGGGCCAACCGAACCCAATACGGCCTGGCCGCGGGCGTATGGACGCGGGACCTTAAAAAAGCACATGCGGTAGCCGAGGGAGTGCGCGCCGGGACCGTTTGGGTGAACTGCTACCACGTGTTGGATACCCGAGCGCCGTTCGGCGGAGTGAAGCAGTCGGGCACAGGCCGCGAACTAGGCGAATACGGCATGCAGGAATATACCGAAGTCAAAACCGTGATGTTCAAGCTTTAGCAGAATTCGTAGGAGCCGGTGTTCACCGTTGTTGTCGCAGTGTCCCGCTCTTCTGGATAGGCGCGTCCTTCTTGGATTAGCGTTCAGGCGCAATCCAATTATCCATGGCTACCTAGCCCGGATTTCTCACCACGACTGTCCGGAGACAACCACAATGCCCTACTCCCTGGACGGGTGCCCCATGTTCGCCGACTCCGGCTTACGTGGGTTGAAGATGACGTTTTTTCCAATCG
The DNA here is from genome assembly GCA_964657465.1 of uncultured Acetobacteraceae bacterium. Taxonomy (GTDB): domain Bacteria; phylum Acidobacteriota; class Terriglobia; order Terriglobales; family Acidobacteriaceae; genus PALSA-350. The sequence goes on from CAZZVD010000003.1 coordinate 52,187, forward strand.
CCTCGACCCCCTGATCGATGCCTTGCTTCAGAAAGCCGCGTCTACCCACTTTGTATTTGTCCGCCACTACGATCCAGTGATTTGAAGATTGGCCAACTTGTTTTAGCATCTTGAACCGTTCGTGCACGAGTGTCCACGCATCGCTTACGATGTTCCGCGGAGTGAAGCACCCGAGTGCGGCCCGCGCACCAGACAAATAATTGAGCCAGGTTCATAAGCCACGGAGCCGGGCAGGGACGCGATAGCCCTGATAATGTCAGATATGTATCGTCGCGTTCTGGAACAACTCCTCGGTCCCATGCCCGTCCGTTGTCCTTTGCATGTCGCTGTGCTGGAGACGGTCGATTGCGGCACCTACCGGCGACTGCTCGTGGAATACGCTGTCGAGCCCCACGAGCGCATACGTGCATTCCTGCTGCTGCCCCAGCCTAGCCACCAGAAGAAGCCTGCGATCTTCGCGCACCATCAGCACAACTTCGAGTTTCAGTGGGGTAAGAGTGAAGTCGTTGGCCTGGCGGGTGCCCCCGATCAAGCCTACGCTGTGGAACTGGCCGAGCGCGGCTACGTCGTTCTCGCTCCCGACGCGTTAGCTTTTGAGGAACGAAACTGGAGCTTGCCCAGCGGACAAGCCGCATACTTCGAGTTGGCAACCCGGCTGGTGCAAGGCAAAACTCTACTCGCCAAGTGCCTGCACGATGTCAGCGTCGGGATCGACTACCTGGCATCTCTGCCCGAAGTGGACCCTGAGCGGATTGGATTCATTGGCCACTCCTACGGTGGCAGAATGGCCATCTGGGCACCTGCTCATGACGAACGGATACGTGCTTCCGTCTCGAACTGCGGTTGCGTGAACTACAAGGACTCGTTCACGCACGACACCGGCGTGCAGATGGAGTTCTGCCTGCCCGGAGTGTTGCAGCACGGCGATGTCGAAGATATCGCACGCATGGTGGCGCCACGCGCCCTGCTATTGCAGGCGACGGAAGAGGATCGATGGTCTCGCGGAGCTGAGCGTATGTATCAGTACGCACTCTCGGCGTTTCCTGAAGGCAAGCTCGAACTCGCCCTATGGCCAGGGGACCATCTCTTCACCAAACCGATGCGGGAGAACGCTTACCGCTTCCTCGCACGCCATCTCGCCGCAGCTGCTCACCGCTAGCTCTTCCCGGTAAGTCGGGTTCAGGAACAAGAGGGTAAGAACCCGCCCACATCTCCCGACTGAAAAGCGTCGTGAGATATGGGGCACCCGGAGTAGTGGCGGGGTATAAGTTTGGTGGTTGATCCGAACATCAAAACACACCCGTTTGGCGTAGTGGCGAGGTATAAGGTTGGTGGTCGATCCGACCATCGAAACACACCCGCCCGGAGTAGTGGCGGGGTATAAGTTTGGTGGTTGATCCGAACATCAAAAACGCACCCGTTTGGGGCGACGGTGCTGTCTAACTTTGGTGGTGACACGAACTGAAAACCCGGCTCGGTAGCCAACTCGGGTGCCCCATATCTCACGACGTTTTCCAGTCGGGAGATGTGGGAATTCACAGCCCCTCACCAGCAACTTTTTCCCGCTAACTTTGGTTGAGGAACAAAGGGTAGGCACAATGGTTGGTATGGGGGCGCCGCGATGTATTGCAGCGACCCCATACGCTTCAGCGTTACTTAACGATGAAGGTTGCGGTTGCCTTGTGGGTCAAAGTACCCGATACCCCCATGAAGGTGACTACGTAAGTACCCGCAGGCGTGGTCTTGGGGAACAGGATGCCCGATATCGCGTAGGCTACACCGTTGACTTTCACCGTTTGAGGAAAGTCAACGCATTTCGATCCGGCAGGCGTGCCCATGCAGCTCAGGGTTACGTTCCCATTGAAACCATTGACTGACTTCAACTGGAGAACGAACGCCGCCACATAACCCCGCTTGATGGTTTCCGTAGCCGGCAACGGCGTGATGGTGAAGTTACCGGTCGCCGCACCTGTGACGGTGAGCGTACCTGAAACATAGTTGATGGTGTAGTTGGTCGCGGCAAGATTCCTGGTCGCGAACGTAATTGGATACGGACCAGCTGGTGAGGACGTGGTCGCTGTCGTGGTAAGGGTGGCAGTGCCGGTGACTACGGCGCTGGAATCACCATGGACAAAGCCAGTAACTGCATACGTGAGGGTTGGGTTAGCCGCGCCGACCGCCCTGGACAAGTTGGCAGCAGTTGCGGTGAGGGTTGCTGGCGCTACAGTGAACGTTCGCGTGACCGGCGTCGCGGCCGTAAAGCTGCTGTTGCCCGCCTGAGAAGCCGTTACCATCACACTGCCAGCACCAATGATGCTGAGCGTCGAGCCAGAGAGAGTCGCAGGCCCAGTCACTTTGTAAGTCACCGGGAGGCCGGAAGAAGCGGTTGCCGTCAGCGCGATCGGGTTAACGCCGTAGGTCACATTCGGCAACGCAGCGAAAGTGATCGTTTGATTCGTCGTTGTGGAAGTGACTGTTACCGTCACGACGCTCGAGGTGGAGGAAGGATAGGACTGGCTGCCGGCAAAGGTCGCCGTTATGGAGTTGGCGCCTGGCTGCAGAGCCGATCCTTGCACGTTCGCCGAGCACGAACCACTGACCAGCATGCAGGTGCCGACCGTGACGCCTCCGGCTTTGAAGGTGATCGAGCCAGTAAGTGCCGGAGCAGGGCTGCCGGCATTTGGGGGCTGTCCACCCGTGACCGTTGCGGTCAGGCTGGTGGTCTGTGCCGCGGTGATGGATGTGGGATTCGCCTTCAGCGTCGTGCTGCTGGTAAACGCTGTGTTCCATTTGGCGAGAAGGTTTGTGACGTTCAGCGAGCCGAGACCAGTGGCGATGTCATATTGCGCACCCGCCGCGTAAGCATCGATAAAGACGGAGGTATTCGGGCTCGCAGTCAGGACGCCGTAGCTGGCGCCCGGGTTGCTAAAGCAGTCGGTGCTTCCGGCTTGGCACTCGTTGTCATTGCCGTTAGTGGTGACGTCGTTGAAGACGCAGCTGGAAGCTGGCAAACCAGTGGTGATGCCAGTGTTAGCAGTCTGGCCGTTGGCATAGCAGGCCGTGCCGGCCGAGTATTGTGCTTTTGCCAGGGCATACAACGCAGGCTGTACCAGTCCCTGCCGCGAACCGGTTGAGGTTTTGAGCAGGCCAAGAATGCCGGCCAGGGAGGGAGCTGCAAACGAAGTACCGCCTGAGAAACCGAAGCTGCCGGCTGAGCAGGGCTGGCCTCCGCCTGTATCACACACCGCCAGCGAGTGACCCCAATATTGCCCAGGTGAGGAAAACATCGAAATATCGGGAGTGACGCGTTTCGTGATCGAGGCGCTCAAGCCGGGAATCCCCGTCTGCCACGACGGTTGCGCAAAAAGGGTGCTGATGCCCCCGCCCCCGCCGCCGCCGGCACGCTGGCTGGCAAATACAGGGCTATTGCAGTAGGTCGCCGTCGTCTCGCCGGGAGCCCCGCCATTTTCCGTGGTTGTCGCCACAAGCGGACTGGCACAGCTATCATTCCAGGTCGTCTCAGGCACGTAGCCCAGGGCGTTTCCGTAAAACTGAGAGTTGGTCGCGCTCCAGTAGGTGCTTTGTGGAATCGAGCTGCCCGCATCGACGTCATACAGGTCCTGGAAATCAGTACCACCCACCGAAAGGACCAGCGTGCTTGAGCCGGGGTAATCGATGTTCAGACCAGAGATGCCCTGCGGTGCGCCAAAATCTGCATCGTCCCATCCAGAATCGCCCTGGGCTGATAAAAACGTTTGGCCTTGAGCAGCACCCTGCGCAAAGGCTGTTTCAAAAGCCTGCGTGCCTGCAAGGGCCCCCTCGGTAAATCCAATGCTGCTGGTGATGATGTCCGCGACGTTTGCATCGACCAGAGCCTGCGTTTCCGTCAGGAAATCAAAGCCGCTGCCGTCGCTGCTGCCTGCGCAGCTTTCGAAGATGAGGGTCGCGCCAGGAGCAGTCGCGCCTGCCCACTCTACATCCAGAGCGGACTCACCGCTATCACTGCCGCTCGCAACGATACAAGGGAAGTTGGCATCGCCGCTCTCGATCTTCAGATTCAAAGGCGTCGTAATGCCAAATAGATTGCGGAAGGTAGTCACGTCGCCACCGGCTGCCTTACCGTTGGTCACCGTGCCGTAATCAAAAGGCCCGGACCCAAGGATACCGATGGTTGCCGCGCCGCCCACATTGCCGGCTTTCAGCGTTGGGTTGATGTTGTAGATGGTGTAGTAGTCCTGCGGCGTTACGTTGTAGTGGCCAGTGCCGGGGTCAAGATAATGAGGCTGCGCACCCGCTGCATCGGTCCCGTTGGAACTTACCGGAAGCCACTTGTGCGTATCAGCGTCATACCGCTCTGTGTGGATGGGCGTGTGGTGCTCGCGCGGAGTGATCTCATTGAGCCCCGAGATGCCCGAAATCAGGCTGGAAAAAGCTGCCGGGATGGTCGGCTCGTTTGCGGTCACGAAATGCTTGCCGCCATGAATGTTGGCGTAGTGGAGCTGCGCCTGAAAGGCCTCGCGCACACCAGCGGCCGTTGTCTTGAGATTAATGACGGACTTGTTTTTGGCGACGCCTACGACTTCAAATCCCTGCGCCTCCAGCCACTCCTGGGTCTTCTGGATATCAGAATCGGACGCGCCAAAGCGCGCACCGAACTGCTCGGGTGTCAGCCACTTGTGATACGCCGGCGATTTCGGGTTCTGTTGCGCTGCCAGCAAAGCGTCCAGGTCAGCCTGCTGCGCGGGTGTGCGCCGCAAGTTCAGAAAAAGATGCACGGGCATAGAATCTTCCACCAGACCCAGATCCATGTCAGGCGTAAGACCGCGGAGAACGTGCCCTTTGAGGGTCACGCGCTGTGCTTCGTTGATAGGCTGGGTCAGACGCGAAGGCTGTGCGGCGGACGGATCGGCAACCTGGGCTCTTGCTGCGCTGACGGCGAAGACTCCTACCAGTGATAGGAGGCACGATATAGCTTTGAAACGATCTTGCATCTTGAGGTCTCCGGGAAGTAGAAACGTTAATTTCAGGTTGCGGATGATTCAGTGGCGCTATTCAGGCCGCTCGCTCATCGGGGAGATATGAGCGAACCTCTCAACACGAGCGCGGCGCCTACAAACGAGCGCTCGCGCCGGCGGCCTGCATGCTGGCGCCTCTGCAAAGCAGATAGAGGTTGTGGCGCGCCGTGGTGTATTCTGCCAACTGCCCCTTCCATGCGAGCGGGAAGTTACAGATTACGAACACAGGAGCGCGACAGACTTCTTAGTGGCGCTGATTTAAGTCCTTTCAAGCGAACGAACAAAGTTCGACTGCGGCAAGCGAGCGGAACGGATAAGCTTCGCTGCGTTCGGTAGATGTAAACGTGAGGCTGAGTTTCGGTTACCACCTTATCTGGAAATCAAGGTACTGAAGTTGACTATTGTGGCCAATTTGCGTGAATATCGGCAGTCATCCTTTTTGTAACGTGCCGCCAGGGGCCCATTATTCCCGCTGTTTAGGAAAAAGAAAAATAAGTTTTTTCGACCAATCCAAATGTTTTGTTTTCGCGTATGTCAGGTTAGTTTCGCTTGCACTGGCCATTGACGGGCGTGGCTAAGGGCTCGATTCGTAAGGTGGTCGAGTCAGGGACGAGATGGGCAGACAAACAAGCGATTTGGCTTCTAACGAGTATTTTCAGCGCGTAGGAGTACTGACACGCCTACCCGAGCTCCTGAAGACATTCGGCGCGAGACCCGCAGAGGTACTTGCCGCCGCCGGCCTGAACGAACATGCACTCGAAGATCCCGAAAGCAGCATTCCGTATAACGTGATGGGTCTGCTCTTGCAGGCTGCCGCCGATAGAACCGGCTGTCACCATTTCGGAATGGAGATGGGCAAGACCATTCAAACATCCTCCCTCGGGCTACTCGGTCAGTTGATGCGAAACTCACCCACGGTTCGTGTTGCTTTGAGTGATTTCGCCTTCTTTCAACGGCTCAATGCCCATGGAGGCGTCGCCTATCTTTTCGAAGAAAAACGCAAGGCATTTTTCGGATATTCGATATATCAGGCCAACGTGATCGGGGCTCACCAGATCTACGATGGTGCCGCGACTGCGGCCTTCTTCCTTGTTTGTGAACTTGCAGGCAAAGGGAGTGAATCCTCTCTCAAGATTTTGCTCTCCCGATCCGAGCCAAGGGACGTGACGCCTTACCGACAGGCGTTTGGTGCGAGACTTCTGTTTAATGCCGCGCAGACCGCCGTGGTAATACCATCGGAGATACTAGACCAGCGTGTCATGGGGGCAGACTCGAGACTCCGACTAACCCTTGAGAAACGCGTCAGGGAGCTCACGCACACCGGCGACTTGAACACCGTGATCCAGTTGCAGCGCCGGCTGAGGGTAGGGCTCCTCAAAGGTGGTGTCTCGGCGATCGGCATCGCCTCTCAGTTCAGTATGAGCCGCCGAACGATGAACCGCAGGTTGAGTTCCGCAGGGGTTCGATTTCAGCAACTTTTAGATGAGACGCGCCTCGAATTTGTCCAGCAACTGCTTGCCAACACGCAGTTGAGCATCAGCAAAATCGGCGCACTTGCAGGGTATTCCGATCCAAGCGCATTCACGCGTAGCTTTGTACGGATGGCGGGATTGGCGCCAAGCGAATGGCGAACGAATTCGTATAGGGACCAGTAGAAGTATCTTATCCAGCTTACAATTCATCGGAACCACGCCGCGCTTCCAAAGCGCCCCGTGAAACAGGTTGCGGTAAGTTGATGTTTCTTCTTGCTAGTTCTGGTTGGGGAACAAGAGGGTAAGAACCCGCCCATATCTCACGACAGCCGCCCACCGGTAGGTGGCTCCTACTAATTCAGGTTGAGAACAAGAGGTTAGACCCCAGCCGGTGCAGTGGTGTGGTCTAACTTTGGTGGTCCATCCAAATATCAAAACCCGGCTCCGCAACGAACTCGGGTGCCCCCATATCTCACGACGTTTTACAGTCGGGAAATGTGGGAATTCACAGCCCCCACCATATCTCTATGTCTGTTGCTTGAGGCCTCAATTCCGACGTGGCGAGGCAACCTTAATGACAAGGCAACCTAGTGACAGGCGACTAGTAACCGTCCAAAAACCGTTCGTTGCGAAATCGCAAACCCAAACCAGCCGAACAAGACCAAAAACCGAATTGACGGCTGTTCAAGTTTTTGCATGGGTTACGTCGTCTGTCACTGAGCTTTGGTTGAGGAACAAGAGGGTAAAAGCCCGCCCACATCTCCCGACTGGAAAACGTCGTGAGATATGGGGCACCCGGCGCAGTGGCGGGGTCTAAGGTTGGTGGTCAATCCGAACATCGCTGATCCGATCCTGGAGCTATGTTAAGAAGCGTGGAGGGGAGGGGCGCACTGCAGATCCCTCGGCTTCGCTCGGGATGACAAAGGGTAGGACATTGTGGGAGGACAAGGGCGGATGCCGTCGGTTAGATATGGGCCACCCGAGAGTGTGGTCGCGAGAGATTCTCCTGGTGGGAGATGGCTTGCCAGGATTCCTCTCAGCCCTGGGAACCTTTTCGAAGCCGCATCCGTACGTCATACATCGGCGGGTGACAATTTGGGAGCTTTGCGGCAGGAACTTATCTACACGCTTCGGCGGCTTTCCAGGTCGCCCGGATTGGTATTGGCGGTGGTACTTTCCGTTGGAATCGGTATCGCGACCAACGCAACCATCTTCTCCATCGTCAGCCGCTTCGTGCTCCAAACTCCACCAGTCGGCGATACCGGCACGCTTATGGCGCTGCACACCCTCCACGATGGAGAGGAATGCTGCAATGGCTTCTCCATGCCGACCTACATCGATGTGCGTGATCAGGCAAAGGCGTTCGCGGGTGTGGCTGCTTGTTACGAATTGCTGCCCGCGTCCATCGGCGGCAAAGGCGAACCCGAGCGTGCGTGGGGACAAGCGGTGACAGCCAACTACTTCGAAGTCGCGCGCCTGGGCATGACGCTCGGGCGTGGGTTCCTCCCGTCAGAAGAACATCAGCCGATGATCGTCCTCGGCTATCGCCTCTGGCAGCGCCGCTTCGCTTCCGATCCAAACGTCGTCGGCAAGTCCATTACCCTCTCTGGCCGCCCATACGTTGTGGTGGGCGTTGCCCCACGCGGCTTCCGCGGGCTCGATATTGTTCTTGATCCCGTATTCTGGGTACCCCTCGGCGATGTTGAACAGCTTGCCCCGAGTGTTCCGAAGGGCGATCAGCGCGACCAGCACTGGCTCGCGGTCGTCGGGCGGTTAAAACCGGGCATCACCGCGCCACAGGCGTCTGCGGAACTCTCGACGCTGGCAAAACACTACGCCAGGGCCTATCCCGCGACTGACAAGGGTGGTGGCTTCCTTCTGTCGCAGGCCGGTTCGCTCCCCCCTGGCCGCGATCACGCCACCATTGTGATGTTCCTTCGCATCCTCTCCATTGCTGTCCTCCTGGTGCTTTGCATTGCGTGCGCGAATGTCGCCAATCTTCTGCTCGCCAAAGGCGTGGCACGTCATCGGGAGATGGCCATCCGTCTCGCGCTGGGCGCCGCGCGGACAAAGTTGCTGCGCCAGATGCTCCTGGAAAGCATTTTGCTGGCTTTGGGAGGCGGCCTGGTCGGCATCGTGTTGGCTTTCTGGGCGACCGGCGCGCTCTCCACGTTTCGTGTTCCCGCACCGGTGCCCCTCGATATGAGGGTTGCCGTGGACTGGCGGGTTCTTCTCCACACTTTGGTGCTTAGTGTGATGACCGGATTGTTTCTCGGCATTGTGCCGGCCTGGATTGCATCGCGACCGGTCCTCACGAACGCTCTTAAGGGCGAGGACGCGATGGCTCGGCCGGGTCGCCGCATCAACCTGCGTAGCATCCTGGTTGTTGCCCAGATCGCCATGTCGCTTGTCCTGCTCTGCGGCACGGGATTGCTGCTGCGCAGTCTGCAGAACGCTTTCAGCATCGATATCGGCTTTCGCTCTCGCGGGCTGCTCATGATGTCGGTCGACCCGCGTGTGCACGGATATACCCCGGAGAAAACGACACAGTTTCTGACGCAATTAAGGGAACGCGTGGCGGGTATGCCTGGAGTGGTGTCGGTTGCGGCTACCGACTCCGTTCCACTCAGCGGTGGACACCGCAGCGACGGGTTTACCGTGGTTGGCCAGCCCAGCCAGCGGAATGGCCCGACTGTCGATCTGTTCATGGCCACACCTGGCTACTTTGAAACGCTGGGTATTCCCCGCGTGAGTGGCCGTGATTTCTCGCAGGAGCCATCCACCGGGCAGAAGTTTGGCATCGTCAATCAAGCGTTCGTCGCCAAGCTATTTCAGGGAGCAAATCCCATTGGTCAGCACGTCAACGGCGCAGGCATCGACTACCAGATTATCGGCGTGGTCAAAGACATAAAGTCGCGTACCATCGGCGAGGAAACGCGACCGGTCCTCTTCCGCTCGCTCGCGCAGAGCACCGGCAGCGATCCCTCTTTCTTAGGCTATGAGCTCATCGTCCGCTATCAGGGTGATTCCGCGGCGGTGGCCAATGAGGTCCGTAGCCAGATCCATACGCTGGACCCCACGATGGCGGTTTATAACGCCGAGACGATGGAAGAGCATCTGCGCAGCGCGCTTTTTCTGCCACGCCTTGGCGGCGCATTGTTCGGTACTTTCGGCGTTACCGGGTTGCTGCTGGCCGCCATCGGACTCTACGGCATTATGAGCTACACGGTGACGCGCCGTACTCGGGAGATGGGCATTCGTCTCGCACTGGGTGCGCAGCGCGGTGCTGTGCTCCGACTGGTTGTGCGCCAGGGCATGCTGCTTGCGGCGATCGCGGTAGGCGTCGGCCTGCCCGCGGCATTGCTGGGAGCTAAGTTTTCCAGCAGCTTTCTGTATGGGGTTCGCCCGCATGACCTGATCACTTTCCTGTCCGTGCCGCTCCTGTTGCTTTCTATCACGCTGGCAGCCTGCTGGATTCCGGCACGGCGCGCCTCGCAGATCGAGCCGCAAAGCGCGCTTCGATACGAGTAGGAGAGCTCTGTAAAAAGTCGGTGGAGGGAAAAGGGCGCACAG
>CAZZVD010000004.1:0-51915 GCA_964657465.1 uncultured Acetobacteraceae bacterium
CTCGGGATGACAAGTTGGAGGCTAGTGACATTGGCCGGCAGTGCCTGCGGCGTGAAGCAAACACCGGCGGGAAGCCGGCATACGCTTGTCGCTCAAGCGCCATATGCGGCTGTCGCTTAAACGCCACATGCGCCTGTCGGCCAACGCCAGTAGCCAGGGCTTTGCGGTCAGCATACGAACTTGGGCTAAGCCAAGAACAAGAGTGGTTACACCAGCCGCAGCCCGGCGATGGTAGCATCACGCTGAAGCAATGATCCTCACCCTCCTCCACCTCTTCGAACCCGCGCGCAGCTTCAGCTTCAGCGATGTACAGCAGTTGCTGCTTTCCGGCGGAGTGGGCAAACGTCTGCTGGCGGCCTGCTTTCTGGGGGGCGCCATCGGTATGGAGCGCGAGTACCATAAAAAGTCCCTCGGCCTCCGCACCAACCTGCTCATCTGCTGTGGTTGCGCCATGTTCACTTTTCTCTCCGCGGTGCTCGCTGGCGACAACAATCCAGACAAGGGCCGAGTCGCTTCGAACATCGTGCAGGGCATCGGTTTTCTCGGCGCTGGCCTCATCATGCGTAACCGTTATCGCGTGAGCGGTCTTACGAATGCCGCGACCGTGTTTGTCGTGGCCAGCATCGGCATGGCCTGCGGAGCGGGTCTTTACGCCCCCGCTGCTCTGGCGACCGCCATCGTACTGGTCGCACTCACCGCCATTGGCATGCTGGAGACGCGATTCAACATCAAGATGTTCTCGCTGGTATATGAAGTCCGGGGAGATGACCGCAATGCGATTGAACTGGCGGTACTGGGCGCTCTCGACTCTCAGAGCAAACGCCTGGTCGAGCCGGAGCGCGATGTCATTGCCCAACTGCAACGCATCTGCTTCTCTGTGCTGGGGACGGCAAGCCAGCACAAAAGCCTCACCGCAGTGTTGCGTGCCTCGCCCGTGATCGGCAAGTTGATCACCTATCATGATGCGGAGGACGAGTGATCCCTTACGTGAAAGCGCACGCCTGTGGCAACGATTTCCTCGTCGTCCAGGAAAGACTCGCCGGAACCGAAGCGAGGGACGAGCTTGCACGCCGCCTGTGCCAGCGCAACACGGGTGTGGGCGCCGATGGAGTGGAGTTCCTCACCCTCACCGATGATCGTCGCGGGGCTATCCGTCTGCACAATGCCGATGGCTCCATCGCAGAAATCTCCGGCAATGGCACCCGCTGCGTCGCGGCCTGGATCGCCTACGAAACCAACGCCGGCCCGGGCGATGAAATTGTTCTCGCAACCGACGCCGGCCCGCGCGTCTGCCGGATCGACGCCTGCACCGGGCCGGAATTCCTTGTGACCTCCTCCATGGGCATCCCGGAGGTACAAGCAACCACCGTCCATTTGCCCAACGGCCTCGCAGTCGAAGGAGCCGTGGTCTCGACCGGCAATCCGCACTTTGTGATCTTTGTTGATGAGCCCGACTTCAGCGTGCACGGCCTCTCGTGGGAGGCGCTGGGCGCGCAGATTTGCACGCATCCGAACTTCCCTCATCAAACGAATGTGGAATTTGTCCGCATGGCCAGCCGTGATGCAATCGAGATTCGCATATATGAACGGGGAGTGGGGCCCACGTTTTCCTCCGGCACCGGTACCTGCGCCACAGGCGGCGCAGCGATCGCACTGCGCGGTGCCTTGCCGCGGCTGCGCGTGCTCTCGCCGGGCGGTCCGCAAACAGTCGAGTGGCACGGCGCTGACATGCTCCTGACCGGCCCCGCGGCGCTGGTCTGCTTTGGAGAAGCATGGTGAAAGTACCTGCAATGGGGCAGCGCACATTGAGTGTTCCGGCGGTACGCCGCGGGTCGAGAGTCACGGTGCTTTCTCCGGCGAGCTACCCGCAACCGGAGAAGCTGGCGAAAGGGGTAGAAGCGCTGAACCGTCTCGGCTTTCTGCCGAGTGTAGGGAAGCAGGCGCTTGCCAAAGCGCACCACTACTTCGCCGGCACCACGCAGGCCCGTCTCGACGATCTGCACGCGGCCTTTCTCGATCCGGCTGTGGAGGCCATCTTCTGTAGCCGCGGCGGTTACGGATGCAACTACCTGCTGCCTGGTCTCGATCTGGGCCTGGTGCGGGAGCATGCGAAGCCGTTCATTGCCCACTCGGACATGACCTGCATCCAGACCTGGATGCTCGATCAGATCGGTCTGCCTTCGTTTCACGGGCCCATGATTGCCGGCGATTTCTCTGTGCCCGATGGCGTGGACGAGACCAGCCTGCTGGCCGCCCTCGGCGGCGAGCGCTGGTTTGTGGGCGAAGCGGCAGGCCTGCGTACCCTGATGCCCGGCAAAGCCGCGGGCACTCTCTACGGTGGCTGCCTTACCCTGCTGACTGCCTCGCTCGGCACCCCCTACGCACCCCGCACCGAAGGCAAGCTGCTGTTCCTGGAAGACCGGGACGTCAAGCCCTATCAATTGGATCGGTTACTGCGACAGATGGTGTTGGCCGGCAAGTTCGAAGGCGTGACGGGGATCATTTTCGGGGAAATGCTCGACTGCGTATCCGCCGGGCAAAAACCCGATTTGCTGAATGAAGTGATTCTTCGGGTGCTCGACTGGTTCCAGGGGCCCATCGCCATGGGTCTGCGCTCTGGCCACGTGTCTCGCCGCAGCATCACACTGGCCTTTGGCATCGAGGCGGAGCTTGACCTGGTGCGCGCGCCGGTCCTCAGCTTCCTGCAGCGGGCAACGGAAAAATGATGACAGAACAGAAGCACGTTCATCTGATAGGTATTTGCGGCTCTGCCATGGCTTCGCTGGCCGGCATGCTGCAAACCAGGGGATATCGCGTCACGGGCTCGGATGCCGCTGCCTATCCACCCATGTCGACGCTGTTGCAGGAACTGGGTATTCCCATCAAGGAGCCTTACGCCGAGGCCAACCTCTCTCCGCGCCCTGACCTGGTGATCGTGGGCAACGCCATTTCGCGCGGCAACGTGGAGTTGGAGTACGTGCTTGATCAGCGCCTGCCGTTTCGCTCCCTGGCAGAAATGATCCAACACGAATTTCTTCCCGGCAAAGATTCGCTCGTGGTCGCCGGAACGCACGGCAAAACGACCACAACCAGCATGCTGGCGTGGATCTACGAAGTAGCCGCGCGCAAAGATCCGCACTCAGCGCCGTCCTTCCTGATCGGCGGCATCGCCGAAAACTTTGGCACCAGCTTCCGCGTGCGGGATGGCAAGCCATTCATCCTGGAAGGCGATGAGTACGACACTGCTTTCTTCGACAAGGGTCCCAAGTTCATGCACTACTTTCCCGATGCCCTGATCCTCACGCACGTCGAGTTTGACCACGCCGATATCTACGACGACCTGAAAGCCGTCAAGACTGCTTTCCGGCGGTTGGTCAACCTGGTGCCGCGGCGCGGCCGCGTGATCGCCTTCGATGCCAGCAGCAACGTGGACGATTGTGTCGCGCGCGCCTTTTGCGCCGTCGAGCGCTACGGATTCAAACCGGGCTCTACCTGGCAGCTGCAAGACCTGACCCATGAAGGCAGCACCTCGAGCTGGACGATCGCGCGCGCCGGCCAAACCTGGTTGAAAGTAAGCTTGCCCATGCCCGGCGAGCACAATGCTTTGAACGCCACGGCCGCCGCGGCACTCGCAGCCGGGCAGGGCATTGATCCAACCGCGATTGCCGAAGCGCTCGCGACCTTCCGCAGTGTGAAACGCAGACTCGAAGTGCGTGCCGTTGCCGCGGGCGTGACCATCGTGGACGACTTCGCGCACCACCCCACGGCCATCCGGGAAACGTTGAAAGCGCTTCGCGCCGCATATACTGGCCAGAAACTCTGGGCCGTACTGGAGCCGCGATCCAACACCCTGCGCCGCAATGTTTTCGAGAAGGAACTGGTGGAGAGCCTCGCGCTGGCGGACGGCATTGTCGTCGCCGGCGTCTTCAAGCAGGAAAGCATTCCCGAGCTGGAGCGCATGCATCCCGAGAAGGTGGTCGACGCCCTGGTAAGCGCCGGACATAACGCAACCTTCTACCCTACAGCCGACGCGATCGTCGAGGGACTGACGCCGCGGCTGGCCAGCGGCGACGTGGTCGCGATCCTTTCCAACGGCGGCTTCGATCGCATCTATGAGAAGCTACCCAAGGCTCTTGAGCAGCGGGGCCGCATCTGAAATCTCGCGTCCCGGTTACGCCGTAAATGTTCAGCTCCCTTACTCTTCTCTTTACCTACATCGTCCTGGCGTTGCCGGCGGCGGCCGTTGGCATCCCCTGGGCGTGGGCTACGGGTGACATCGGCTTGCTCTATCGATGGAGTATGGGCATCATGCGAACGGGATCGAAGCTGGCCCGGGTTCGACTCGAGGTCACGGGGCGGGAAAACATCCCATCGCAGCCGTGCATCTTCATGGCGAACCATGTTTCGAACCTGGACCCGCCGCTGCTGCTGCCCGAGTTGCCGTTCCGCACTTCGTTTTTCCTGAAACGATCTCTGATCAAGATCCCGATCCTGGGCACCGGCATGCGGTTGGCAAATTTTATCCCGGTCGATCGCGATGGCCGCCTGGAGTCGGCCAGGCAAAGCGTCAAGTTCGCCAGCGAAGTATTGGCTTCGGGAGTGAACATTTCCATCTTTCCCGAGGGAACTCGCTCGCGAGACGGGAAACTCCTGCCCTTTAAGAAAGGGCCATTCTATCTGGCGATGGAATCAGGCGCCCCGGTAGTGCCCGTATCTATCCATGGCTCGGAGAAGATGATGTCGAAGGGCAGCTTGCGCATCCGTCCGGGCACTGCTCACCTGACGTTCCATCCGCCCATCTACCCGGCAGATTTTGCCAACCGTGAACAGCTCACCGCCGCCGTACGCGCATCAATTGCCGCCGGTTTGCCCGCGGCCATGCGCAATGGGGAGCTCGGCCAGGATCCGGGACAAGCCCCCAACTCAGAGGCTACTGTCTAGCGCGCCGGCTATTCCCGATTTACTCTTTGATGATTGCGTTGTAGCCATCGGCGAGTAGCTTCTGCCGCATTGCGATCGCCTGGTTGCGATCAGCAAACGGTCCTACCTGAACGTGCAACAACCTATCCTGCGGTTCGCTGCGCACCGTAACCCCGTAACCGCGTTGCCGTAAAGCAGACACCAGAACATCCGCATCTTCGCGGCGAGCCACAGCAGCAATCTGCACCATCGGCTGTCCTGTACCTGACGGCGCACTCATGGAGGCGGCAACGGTTGCCGGCTGCTCCACGGTCGGAGCCTGCAGAACCGGGGAAGGTTTTTTAAGCAACTCATGTTTTGCGGGCGGGGTCCCCGCAGCATCGCCGTTGGCGGTCTCCTGGGCCGGCTGCGGTTGGGCTGCTGGAGATTCAGAAGGCGCCGCTGCACGCGGCTCAGCCCGCTTCGGGGCAACCGCCGGTGGCGTGTTTTCCCCAACAGCCGGCTCGGCATTCTGAGAAACCGCGGGAGCCGGAGCGCCCCCGATCTTGATCACCTGCGTTCCCATTTCCGTGCCGCGGCCCATCGAGTAGCCGAAGCCGAAACACACTCCACAGACCAGGACCAGCCCAAAGAAGATAGCCAGCACGGATCCTGTGCTGAGCGTTATCTCCGGCGCTTCGTCTTGCACTTCTTCTGTATCGAGCAGGGATCGCATGACTATTTCTCCGTCTTGATCTCCGCGCTGCCCGTCGTGGCAGGGGGCATCCGCATATCTCCGATTTTATTGAACAGGCTCATCATCTCCAATGGCAGGGGAAAGACGATGGTGGTGTTCTTCTCCACGCCGATGTCGGTAAGTGTCTGTAAGTAGCGTAGCTGCAGCGTCATGGGCTGTGTCGCCAGCAGGGCTGCGGCGTCCACCAGACGCTGTGCAGCCGCAAACTCACCGTCGGCATGGATGACCTTGGCGCGCTTTTCGCGTTCTGCCTCCGCCTGTTTCGCCATCGCCCGCAGCATCGATTCTGGCAGATCGACCTGCTTGACCTCAACATTGACCACCTTCACGCCCCAGGGAGCCGTGTGCTGGTCGATGATGGTTTGAATTCGCTGGTTGAGCGACTCGCGACGGGATAGCAGTTCGTCGAGTTCTACCTCGCCCAGTACGGACCGCAGGGTCGTCTGTGCGAACTGGGAGGTCTGGTAGACGTAATTCATCACCTCGATCACGGCGCGTGAGGGGTCAATAACTTTCAGCGTGATGACCGCATTCACTTTAAGGGTGACGTTGTCGCGAGTGATGATGTCCTGCGGAGGCACTTCCAGCACTTCCTGCCGCAGCGACACGCGCACCATCTGGTCAAACGGACGGAAGATGAGGATGACTCCCGGTCCCTTAGGGGTTGGCAGAGCGCGTCCTAAACGGAAAACAACACCCCGCTCGTATTCGCGGAGGATTTTGACGGAATTGATCAGGTAAAGGCCGATGACGAAGATAAGGATCAGGCCGGGAATGCCAATGCCCATGAGTAGGCCTCTTCCAGCGGGTTGGGAGCCCTTGCTAGTCCCTGATTGTACAGGAGTGGTTTTTGAGGGTGGTTCGCTCAGACGAGCTCGAGACGACAATCCCCAAGTAAACTGTAGGTCGAAGCGATCATGCGCTGGATGCGTGTCTCACCGTCTCTCCTCACTGCGACCACAATGCCCTACTCCCTGGACGGGTGCCCCATGCTCGCCGATTCCGGCGTGCGTGGGTTGAACAAGGTAGGGCGAAGCCCATCAAAAGGGTTCTCTCCTTCTCCCACGGTCTCTAACCTATTCACGCTCCGATCGGCTTGTCTCCTTCTCTGAACGCGCGAGGCATATCAGAAAGGAACGTTGGAAGGGCTTCGCCCTGTCTTTTTCAACCCACGCACGCCGGAATCGGCGAGCATGGGGCACCCGTCCAGGGAGTAGGGCATTGTGGCCGCAGCGGGGAGAGACGGTGAGACACGCGTTGACTGTCAAACGGAACCGTCATTCGTCACGGTAAAACGCCGACTACGGGAGCCGCTCCACCAGCAGCGTAAGGTCGCGCAAGCCACGCACGCGCACTCTCTCACCTTCCGCTGCCGGAACGGAAGACTCCGCCGCCCAGATCTCCCCGTTGACAAGCACCTGCCCAACCGGAGCCAGCGGTCGAGCAACCACCGCAATCAGGCCGATCATCGCGTCACCGCCCATGCGGAACTTGCTGCGCCGCGCCCGCAACGCCAGGCGAAGCAAAAATACAGTGATCAGCCCAAAAGCCAGCCCAGCGCTGAGCGCCGTGGCCATGTGTACGCGTAGCTCGGGGATCGGACCATCGACCAGCGTAAGCGCCCCAACCACTAACGAAATGATCCCGGCCGCGGCCAGCACGCCGTGGGTCGCGAACTTCGCTTCCAGGATCAACAAGACAAACGCTGCCACCAGCAGCATGACCGACGTATACCGAACGGGCAGCAGGTTGAGCGAGAACACCGCCAGCAGCACCATGATGGTGCCAAGGGTGCCGGGAATGATGGTGCCCGGCACGTTGAACTCCAGATAGATCAGCAGGGCGCCCACCACCAGCACCAGCATGGCCAGATTGGGATCAGTGAGCCGGTCGAGGATGTTTTCCCGCAGCGTGGGATCCACTCTGATAAGCGACGCATCGCGGGTGTGCAGCACTCGTTTGGAACCGTCGAAGCGCGTGATGGTGCGGCCGTCCAACGTGTTCAGAAGCGTCACATCATCAGGCGCGATCAAATCGATCAGCTTCAACTGCAACGCTTCAGTATCGCTGTAAGACTTGGAAGCGCGCACCGCATCTTCCGCAGCGCTTACATTGCGGCCGCGGCGAGCGACATACGAGCGCAGAAACGCAGCCGTATCGTTCTCCAGCTTCTGCTTCATGGTGTCGTCGAGTTTGGCGCCCATCACCACCGGATGCGCTGCACCCGCGTTGCTGCCGGGCGCCATGGCAGCCACATCGGCTGCTTCGAGCAGAAAAAATCCCGCTGATCCGGCCCGGCTTCCCGAAGGCGCCACGTAGACGATGACCGGTACCGGGGAAGCAATGATCCGGCCCACCATCGTTCGCATGGAGTCGATCAATCCGCCCGGTGTGTTGATCTCGATGACGACAGCATCCGCCCGTTGTGCTGTGGCCACTTCCAGGGCACGCCCAAGATAGTCCGCGCTGATGGGCTGGATCGTATCGTTCAGGTGAACCATGATCACGCGCGGCTGCTCTGCCTGAGCACACAGACTGCATGCCCAGAACAAAACCAAGAGCCACGGGAACGGCGCAAACGACAATCGCCTCATGGCGCCGCCTGCCCCTTGCTGTCGATCTGCTGACGTAAGGCGTGCGCCGCAGTATTCTGCGGCTCTAATCTAAGGGCGTTGTCCACATCGGCCGTTGCCTCGGATTTTTGATTGGCCTGCAGATCAAGCCGGGTCAGGACCAGGTAAGCCGTAACGTTCGGTTGCGTCTTGAGCGATGCCTCAGCCTCGATGCGCGCGTTGGCGAGATCGCTTTCCCGCTCCCTCACCAGTGCTAACCCGGCATGCGCTTCTGCGTTCGCCCCTTCTGCCTGGAGCGCCGCCTGGAACTGGCGCTCCGCCTCGAGAATCAGCCCCTGATTGAAATAGCGCATTCCCGCCTGGGTTAGGGCGTCTGCCTGCTTGTGCGGCGGCAGGGTGGCTAAATGCGCCTCCTGCATCTGTTCCATCTCGAATGCCGCCTGCCGGAAAGACGCTTCGTTGAAGTTACGTTTGATCCTCTCGAGGGGCGCGCTGTCCGCCGCCGCCGCTGGATCAAATGCCGTGTTCACCCGATTGCCCGGTGAGGCAGGCGTCGCGGCATGGGGCGCGCGCAAGGCTTCCAGGAACGACTGCGCCTCCGTGTCCTGAGGACGCAGCTTGAGCGTCTGGTTCAGCGCACGGATCGCCGCCGCCGTGTCTTTTTTGTGGTTCAACGCAACCGCAAGATTGAATTGGTAATCCGCATCGTTCGGGTCCGCGGCCACTGCTTGCAGAAAGTAGGAGGTCGCGTCCTTGCCTCGCCGGCTCGCCGCCACACCCTGATTATTGACCACCTCGGGTAACGGCAGTTGCTTGCTGACGAATGCGAACGCGTCTTCCGCTTTCACGTAACTGCCAAGGTAAAAATAAGCCAGGCCGCGGTCAAAGTCCGCTTCGCGTGCGCTTGGGTCGTTAAGCGGCAGACGCCCGAGTGTGCTGGCCGCCAGTTCAAACTGTTGGTCAGCGAAGTACGCTTTCCCCAGAGCGAGCAGCGCCGGCGAAAATTTCGGGTCGAGCCGCACTGCTTCTTTCAAATGCCGGATCTGTTCCGAGGGATCCGTCTCCACCAAGCCGCGGGTGTAGTTCTCCACGGCGCCTGCGTGCAAATCCGCGCCGGCTGCGATGAAGGTCGTGCGCGCCACCGCAAAATGAGGATCGATCTGTTTCGCCAGGCCCCACGCAAGACTGTTCAACAGGTCAAGCAAGTGACTCACATCCGCTTCCTCCTGAATCGGAGCAGACATGTGCAGTGCGTCCATGCGCAGCACCTGGGCTTTCACTTGAAAGCGCTGGCCGGTTGAGGAGAACGATCCGACGATCACCCAGTCGGCGTCCAGGGTTTGCGCCAGGCGGATCGCGCTTGCCCGCGAGGGCTGAAACGTGGAAGGCAGGCCCAGATGGTCCAGGGCGTACAAGCGATCGTCGCGGCTGATTGGCAAAAACCCGGCAGACGCAAGCCGGGGGTTCAGCACCTCCGGGATCGCCTGGCTTATCCAGTCCAGGTTCGGCTGGTCGGTCCGGTTCTCAAAAGGAAGCACCAAAACCAGCCCGTGTCTCGTTTCTGTAGCGGGGCCCTGATTGGGCGCGCTTTGCCCACGCGACCACGGGGCGGCCAAAAGCGCTGTAAACAACACCAAAACGAAGGTGAGATGTCGGGGTTGCACCACTACAGTATAGTTCTGTGGGCCTACGGTTCCTTGAAAGGTTCCAGCCTCGCCACCTGTGGACGGTTGAAGTGCAGCACCGCCGCCCATTCACCCTCCCGTTCGTCGCGCCAAACAATGCGGCCGTCCAGGATGTGGGCAATTGCCGCCGGCGCGAGGTCGCGATGAAAGTCAAAGAAGCGGGTATCAAGCGCTTCGTTGCGCATGCCAAAGTTCAGCAGTCGCGGTGGGTCGTACTTGGTCGAGAACGCAAACCCCACACTGAAGTCCTGGCTCCCTCCCGCAGCCTTCTGCATTTCCTCAAGGGAAAAGTTAGCCACCGGAACCACCGCCAGCGGCTTACGTACATAGCCCAGCTCCGGCTTACTGAGCTCATCGGTCGCCGGCCACGCAGTCAGTATGGTGCTGCCGGGAAAGTGGGTCACGATCTGCCGGATGGCCTGTTGATGCAGCCGGATCACGTCGGCGTAGTTCAGATTGTCTTCCGGGGCAAACTTGTAGGGCGGATTGACGAACAGCCCGATGGCAAACGCCCCCAGGCTCAGCCCCACAAGTCCAAACCAGTAGGGCACGCGGCGGTAGAACGTAGACACGCAAAGCAGCAGAACCAGGGGATACAGTGGCAGCAGATAGCGCGTGAGCAGAGCGCCGCCCAGCACCGAAAAGAACAGCAAATTGCCGGCGAGAACCGCGTAAATCATTGCCTGGTCGGAAGGCTGAATACGCGGCCGCAGGCGCCCGTCCGGTTCCTTCAGCGGTAACAGCAGCATCGCCGCGAGCATGCAGAGCACCGGAACGAACATGTTCATATGCGCGAACAGCTGCAACACCCGGTGCGCCAGGGCCAACACGATGCGCAGCGGAGTCAGGGTAGAAGTCGCGTTGTAGCGCAGGAATTCCGGGTTGCCAAAAACGAAGCCGGTGCGATGGTAGAAGTAGGCGTACCACCCAAGCAGGCTGATGGGCCCGGCCACCATGGCCAGGGCCGTTCTGGCATGCGGACCCCGTGCGAAGGCCGGTGCGCGCACCCCGAGATAAACCTGCCACAGGGCGATCGCGATTGGTGTAACGATGGCTGTTTCTTTACACCAGGCAGCCACGGCAAAGCAGGCGGCCGCCGCCCAGATCTGCTTCGGCCACCGCTGGCTGCTGAACACAAAAGCCAGCCCCCATAACGTCGCAGCCGCTGCAAACATGTCCGCGTGGGCCAGTGTGCTCTGGGCAAACCAAACGGGATAGAGCGCGGTCAACAGAGTAGCAATCGCGGCCACCCGCTGGCGGCCGTTGAGCAAAATGCCCAGCCGGTAGACCGCCAGCAGCGCAACCGCTGTGATCACGCACATGGCCGTGCGCGTGACCGCCGGCGTAAATCCAGACTTCCACCACACTGCCAGATACAAAGAGGGAAGGGGCGGGTGCGCGTTTGCCAGGGTGGTCGAGGGAATCACATCCCCGGTACGAAAGAAATCGTACGCCGCAGGAATGTAATAGCCGGCTTCGTCCCAGTAATACGGCAACCGCAGTAGCGTCAGATGCGATAAATACACTGCGACAAACAGCAGCGGAAAAATCAAACGAAGAGGAAGCGGGCGGTCAAGAGGCGTCTGCGGTTTACGGAGTACGGCCAACAGTCTCCCTCCCTCCCGGCATCCTGCAGCGGAGTCGCGTGGTTGCTAGTGCACTGGTCCCTGGGGCATGGGCGGCCGTGGCTCCAGGGCAATCGTGCCGAAAGCGTGCTCATACTGCAGCACGTTCTGCTCCAGCACGTTGCACAAAGCCTTCGCCTGTTGCGGGCTGAGGTAAACCGTTTGAAAGGTGTTGATGGTGATTTGCTCGACCGTGTCCTGGAACGCCGTGCCGAAGGTGAGGCGGAAATCCCAAACGCTCTTTTGCACCTGAACGCTATTGGCGTAACCCTCCCGGTAGTCGGAGGATCGCTCGAGTACGACGTTCGGCTGAATAGGCTCTTGACTCATGATGTTTCTAGACTATCCCGGCTTCGGCGTTTACGTGAAGCTAGCTTGTCCCTGGTTAGAAGGAGAGATCCTGCTACCAGCAATCTTCCCTACCCTCGGCTACTGCGCAGGAGTATAGCGGCGGAAAATAAGCGAGGCATTGGTGCCGCCGAAACCAAAGGAATTGGTCATGGCGTACTCCATCGTGGCTGGTTGGCCCTTGTCCTTCACCAGGGTAAATCCGCAGGCTTCATCGACGGTCTGGAGATTGGTCATGGGCGGCGCCACCTGGTCCCGCAGAGCCAGCACCGTTATACCTGCTTCGAGACTTCCAGCTCCACCCAGCAGATGGCCGGTCATGGATTTGGTTGAGCTCACCAGCAGCCTTGCGGCAGCCTCGCCGAAAACCTCGCAGATCGCTCTCGCCTCAGCGCGGTCGCCCAGCGGTGTCGAGGTAGCATGCGCGTTCAGATATCCAATGGCAGCCGGCTCAACGCCTGCACTGCGCAGGGCTAACTCCATCACCCGTTTCACGCCGCGCCCGTCTTCCGGTGGCGCATTGGTGTGGTAGGCATCGCCATTCGCCGCGTAGCCGACCAACTCCGCGAGGATGTTCGCCCCTCGCTTCACTGCATGGTCATACTCTTCCAGCACCAGGATTCCCGCACCTTCCCCTACGACGAACCCATCGCGGCCCTGATCCCAGGGACGCGACGCGGTCGCCGGATCGTCATTGCGCGTGGACAGCGCGCGCATTGAGGCAAACCCAGCCACCGACAGGGGAGTCACCGCTGCCTCAGTCCCGCCGCAGATCATCACGTCGGCCTCGCCGCGCTGGATGATGCGGTAAGACTCGCCCACCCCGTGTGCGCCAGTCGTGCAGGCCGTCGCCGATGTCAGATTCGGGCCGGTCGCACCGTAGCGGATCGAGATCTGTCCGGCAGCCAGGTTGGCGATGGTGGCGGTAATAAAGAATGGCGAGACCCGGCTCGGGCCGGAAGCCAGCAGCTTGCTATGCTCCCGCTCGATTACCTCGAAGGCCCCGATCCCGCTGCCCACGTAGACTCCGACCCGCTCCGCGTCCTCCACCTTCATGTTCAGCCCGGACTGCTCCATCGCGAAGTCAGAGGCTGCCAGGGCAAACTGAATAAAGCGGCCCATCTTCTTGATTTCCTTGCGCTCAATGAAGTTTTCAGGCACAAAATCCTGCACTTCACCGGCGATGCGGCAGCTAAACCCAGTGGGGTCGAAGAGGGTTATGCCGGTGATCCCGGACTGGCCCCCGAGCAAAGCCTTCCACGTGACTTCTGTGCCTATGCCTACGGGGCTCACCAAACCCACCCCAGTGACCACAACTCTACGTTGCTGATTATTCATTTCAATTCAAGAGGTGCGCAGGAACCTTTCTCAACCTGCGACCGATTACGCAATTATTTTTGAAGAGTGCCGCGGAACATCGACAGAATCTACAAAGGCAGGGACTTCATCTGTAGGGTTCGTTGGTGCGAAAGGGGGGACTCGAACCCCCACGGGTTGCCCCGCCAGATCCTAAGTCTGGTGCGTCTGCCAATTTCGCCACTTTCGCATTGATTCTAAAGAACTTAATTCCGTTTTTTTCTGGTGTCCGCTTTGGTGTCCGTTTGTTTTCAAAAACAACTACCGCCGCTTGATTGTGGCCCGAACCCAGGTGGGCGTACCTCATCGACATCTGTATTGTAGCGTGGCCCATGAGCTGCGCGATCGTCCGTATGTCGACCCCGGCCATCGCCAGCCGGGAGGCAAAAGTATGCCGATTCTTGTGCCAGGTGTAGTCCGAAACGTTCGCTTGGGCAACCGCCGGATCGAACCAATCGCGGTGAGTATTCATAGTGGTCGCTTTTGAGTTGAGAAATGGGACACTAGACAGGCCCGCGCCCCTGAAGGCTCTTGAAGGCCGAGACGGCGGTCTGGCTCAGCGGAATGTGTCGCTCTCCCTTTCCCGTCTTCTGCCTTCTTACCGTGAGAGATCTACGTTCGAGGTCGATATCGGACACTGAGCAACGACCCGGCTCGTTTTTTGAAAATCATGATTCAGATCAACGAGTAGGTTTCCTTCACCATCGCAGCCAAGGGAGAAGAGTTGCGCGAGGCAAGCGTACAACTTATAGCAGGAAGCACCGGATCCTCACGGTATGGAAGCAAATCCACCCGCTGCTACCCTCTCGCTCATGAGTCGAAACAGTTCCACATCGTCTCGTCGATAAGCTGCTGGATCGTTGCTTGGTAGAAAGCAATCTGCCGCGGGGATGGTTAATAGAGCGAATCTTTCGGATCCTGGTAGTCTTCGCCGAATTTGTTCTTGTGTGCACGGAAATGGGAATCGATGATGACGTCGACGGTTCCCAGATTCCTTTGCCCGGCATTGATCACTACGCGACGACTTAAGGCATTCAAATCCTGGGCGCTGCTGCCTTCCGCCCAAACATGCATTTCGTAGGTCGCGGGTGGTATCGCTTGCAGGGTGAGCGCCCCATCGGGCTGCGACAATCCGAAGTAAGGGGTGGGGAGGGTGACTACGATGGCGCTCATTTCCGGGTGGATGTTGCAGAAGATATAGGAGACGCCGTCGTGATCAAAATGAACGATGCGCGAAGTTCCAGTTTCATACAAGCCGAGATCGAATCGCTTCCCGTTGAACAACGAAAACACGTTATGGAAAAAGGGATCGAGGTTCGGGAAATCCACGCTGCTGCCCGTGGGGATGACGAGGAGATGAGGCGTAAACTGTTTTCCCTTCTGCGCCAGCCGATAGTGCCCTGGCTTTGCCGTGACGGCTTGCGCTTCCGCACCCGCTGTAAGCGGAGTCAGCCACACGAGCACGTTACCAGCTCCACCCGGTTGGCTTTTCCCTTTATCCGGATGAATGGCACGGATCTGTAGCGACACGTCAATTGTCTCGGCAAAACTTGCTCCGGCAAAGAAGGCGCAGGCAAGTGACAGCAACAGCGCCGTCCCTATCTGGAGGGGGCGGCGCACTAAAACGAGTACCCCGTTGCCAGGCCAAGGCTTTGCGATGTGTTCACCTGCCCTGAGATTGGGTAACTGTGAATGTTGCGGTACTCTGCTGAGAACAACAGGTAAGTTTCTGGGCGGAAGATGATGTTGGCGAGGACGGTGCGGTTGCGGGCGAGATCCGAGTAGACATCTGTCAGCGCCGGATTCATATAGTCTCGAAGCTCGGAAGAAAAGCCGGCATCTTCGCCAATGGCGAAGTTTGCCTCAAGGGTGCTCGATAGTCTCGCCTTCAACTGCGACCACCCTCCTTCGTCATCCAAACCATAGATCTTGCCCGAAATCGGATCGGTCAGGTAGTCCTTGTACACACCAGCACCAAGGCCGCCGAGAGCGCGCCCGCGATAAAGGGATCCGGATAGGTCGAGCCAGCGCGTCAAAGGAAAATGCCAGTCTGCCGTGCCGGCCCACGCGTCAATGTGCTGTGAATACGGATAAGTGTGCCTGCTGTAATACCCACCCGCACCTACGGTGAACGAGCGATCCATGAAGGGAATACTGTAGCTGACGCGCGCTTCGTATCCTGGCTGGCGGCTGCGCTCTGCGGCGTTTGGTTGCCCCTGCCCATGCACCCCGGTGCTGCCTGGCGAGGGGGCATCGATCAGCGAAAAATCCAGCCCGAGCTTTCCGCTCTTTAGCCTGAGCCGGTTGGTCCACTGCAGTTGCGGCGCCCAGATCCAAAGGTTTCCTGACCAGGCAAGCGGCGGCTCTCCGATGCCTACATAGGACGTGGGCTGCAGGGGCGTGATCAAGGGCGAGTCCAGCGCCGCAATCAGCGAATGGTCAGGCCAATCGAGACGGGCATGAGCCGTCCGCAGCCGCAGCACGCCCGAGCTGGTCGTGTAGTCGGCGTAGGGAACCCCGCCAAAGAAGTCAACGTGCACGTCGGCTAAGGAGCGTGCACCCCATATCGTTGGACCAGAGGATTCCAACCCGAGAACGGTTTGACGAAGGGTGGCGGCAAGGCTGCCGTGAGCGACCGTGTTGTCTCTCCGCAGCGCGATAATAGGCAGATCGATATTGTCGACAGCACCATCGTTCGAGAAAGAAGAGAAGAGCAACAGGCCCGTAACCTTGACAGGATATTTCGATGTGCTCTCCACTTTGGTCTGTTCATGCTGCTTTACCTGCGCTTGCAATAGCTCGTCGTTGCTTTGCAATTGCTGTACGCTGCTTTGCAACGCAGACGCTGCAGCATCGGCAGCCGGCGTGTCTGCATTGGTTAGCTTCATCTGGCCGCGCACTTCCTGCAACTCAGTCCGCAATTGTTCGACCTGCTGTTTTGAATCATCCAGTTGGTGCTGCATGCTGCTCAATGCGGCGAGGACCTGATCGAGCCGTTCATCCACATGGGTTGCGGCGTTTCCATTGGGCTCATGGACGGGCTGTGCAGTCGCAGGAGGCGTTTGCGCGAGTAAGACCCCGCACAGGGAGACAACAGCCAGGGTGGCAAACCGGTTAGCTTTCATTGCTTTACCTCATGGAACACCAGAATAGGCCCCTACTGTGAGATCAGAGATCAGAGCCGAGCGGGATGGTCGAGCGTTCGCCGATGGCCGCAGCCTCGAAGCTATGCAACGTGGTCCTGGATAGAGAGAGGCAGAAGACGGTGTGTCCTGGTTCAGAGCTTTCCAGCTTTACTGCCCCGCCGTGTTCGCGTGCGATGCGATCGGCGAGGGTAAGGCCCAAACCTACGCCGCCCGACTTGCCTTCGCTGACAAATGGCTCAAATATAGAAACCCGGATCTGTTCTGAAACGCCAGGGCCGCTATCGAACACATGAAATTGGATCCACTCCATTGTTTCACTGAGTGAGAGAGTCACGCGTGGCGGCTCAGTGCCTTTCTGTGCAGCCTGGCAAGCATTGAGCAGCAGGTTATAGAGGGCACGTTCCACCTTCTTGCCATCGATCCAGGCTTCGAGCTGGGGTAAAGGATTGCAGACGATGGCCACTCGTTGCGCGTCAGGATGTGCCTTGACCATAGCGACCGCTCGTTCGACGACCAGGGAAAGCGATTCAAAGCCCGGTTGCAGATGTTGCCCGGTGCGACTGAAGATGAGGAGAGATTCGATGAGCTCTGTCATGCCGGTCACGCCCATTTTCACTTCGGCCAAACTTTCGATTCGTTCTTCTGGGCTGATGGCCCACGATCCGAGAAATTCTGCATTGGCGTACACCGCGGAGAGGTAGTGCCGCAAATCGTGAGAAATAGAACTGGCCATCCTCCCGATGGTCGCGAGACGCTCTGCCTCCAGCAGTTCCTGCTGCGACCGCCGCAGGCGCAGCCGCATCTGTTCGAACGCGGCGCTCAATTCGCGCAGCTCGGTTGCCCCTTTGCTGTGAAGTACGTATTGGAAATCACCAGACCCAAGCGCCCGTGCCCCGGCGACGAGGGCCTCCAGAGGTTGCGTGATCGTACCGGAGATATAGAACGCCAGTGCCCCTGCGATCAGGAAAACGAAGAGACCCAGAGAAAGCAGGAGCCGATCGAGCCGGATGAGATACCGGCTCGCCTGGTCGTATGACTTAAGCACGACGATGCGAACCTTCGGTGATGCCGACGCGGAGAGCTGGCGCGATGCCTCGAAGAAACGCTCGCCGCTCAGCCGGATTTCTGCACCATCCGCGGTTACGTTTGTGGAACTGGGGTGGCGGCTGAGAAATTCCCTTGTTTTCTCGGAATTCAGTGTGGAGCCAACGATCGCATCGTCCGCGGGAAAAAGCACCTGGGCTGCGGCCGCCTGACCTACTTCCTGAGCGACCTCGTCATCGATGGCGTACCCGATAATTACATAGCCGAGGAGACTGCCCTCGGTGAAGGAACCGAAGTAAAGCGGGGCGGAAATAGCCTCATACAGCCGGTCCCCGCTGAGCACGTATTGTGGTTTTGAGGAGCCGGCCAGGTCAACGGGCAACTTGCGCGGAGCGTCGGACATGGCAACAGGCTTGCCCTGTTCATAACGGGCGATCAGTTTGCCGTTGCTGTCAGCCAGGGCAAAGAAGGGAGCGCCACTCACGCGCCAGAACTCGATGCCGCCATCGCGAACGGTGCGTTCTACCTCTGGCCCCGGCCTCATCATCACCGTCATTAAAGCCTTCAGGGTGGGAAGGTCGGCGAGCAGTGCCGCCTCCCGGCGCAGGGTCTCACGGCGGTGCCTTTGCAGGTTCTGAAAAGTTGCGATGGATCGCTGAAGGTCTGCGACTAGCGCCTGGCGTATTTGCGCGCGCAAGCTGGTGTGGATGATCGCCAGGCTTAAAGCCGTTAACCCAAAGGAAACCGCCAGCAGAGACAACGACAACGTCATCCGCATGCGCATCGCCACAGCCACTCCCGCCTCCGTCTTACTTTGCGCGACGCTACTCGACGGGGGAATGCACGAACTTGTAGCCCATGCCGTGAACCGTTCGAAAGTGCGTGGGGTTCGCCGGATCGGTTTCGAGTTTTTGGCGAAGCTTGAGTATCTGGTTATCTACCGTGCGGGTCGTTGGATAGAAGTTGTACCCCCACACATCATTCAACAGTTCTTCCCGGGTAAGTACCCGCTCCGCGTTGTCGAGGAAGAAGCGCAGCAGTTTAAACTCATGTGCGGTCATGGGAATCAGCTTGCCGGCGCGGCTTACCTGCATCCTGGTGAAGTCGACTGAAATATCGCCGAAGGACAGAGTATGTGTGGGCCGTGACCGTTTTGCCCTCCGCATGGCTGCTTGTACCCGGGCCAGCAGTTCGCGCGGGCTGAAAGGTTTGGTCACATAATCGTCTGCTCCCAATTCGAGCAGCAAGACCTTGTCTGCCACCTCAGACACTGCGCTCAGAATGATCACCGGAGTATCGGGTGCAGCGCGCTTCATGGTCTTACACAGTTCTCGCCCTGACAGGCCGGGCAGCATTAAATCGAGCACTACGGCGGCCAGCGACCCGGCTTGAAACATTTCCATGCCGGACGAACCGTCGCCGGCACACTTTACCTCATACCCCTCAGCCGTGAACAGGCGGTGAAGCGCTTTCTGGATGCGCGAATCATCTTCCACGACAAGGATCGTACTCATGCTGCCTCAATCCCCAATTGTCCACTAATTATTGCTTCGCGGAAAGATTTCCTGGCGCTAGTGACAAATGAATGACAACTCTCTGACAATAGGGCCGGTACGGAGCTGCCCTTGCATGAAACCGATCACACGCAGCTGACGGGCTGCTGAGAATGTTGCTGTCTGGGATTTGGTTAAGAGTGACCAATGGAGAGCAGTGAATTCCCACATCTCCCCGGATTTCCTGTTGAAGGTGGTGGCCCTGGCGATCTGCATGCGGTTTTCCTCAATGAAAACCGCACACGTAGATGTGTCCGGTGCAGCGTAACAGGGAATCCGGTCCCGGCTGAAGAGCGCCGTGAGATATGGGGCACCCGAGCCGGTGAAAGGCCCACACCAAAATTTCGGACTGCCTGGTGGACCTGCTGGTAAGCCAGGGATGACATAACCGAGACAATGATCAGACAAGGGTGCTGACGAATCGGCATAAGCTCGTTTTCAGGTCAGGAGAACGCTTTTGCGGGTGGCAATTGTTCATCATTGGCTGGTCACGCAAGGGGGCGGGGAACGTGTGCTGGAAGCACTTGCCTCACTTTACCCGGCTGCCGATATCTTTACTCTGCTCGCCGTGCCGGGCCGCATCCCGGCCAGTTTGCAGCACCGGCAAATCACACAGTCATTCCTCGCGTGGATACCCGGATCACGGCGGCTACACAGGCATCTGCTGCCACTCTATCCCCTTGCAGTCGAACAACTCGACCTCCGGGGCTATGACCTGGTGATCAGCTCAGACGCCGGGCCGATGAAAGGTGTGATCCTGGCCCCTGGCGCCGTGCATATCTGCTACTGCCATGCCCCCATGCGCTACTTGTGGAATCAGTTTCACGAATATCGGGAAGAATTGGGTTGGCCCTTGAGAGCCGCATTCTCACTTTCTGCGCATTACGTGCGAAGCTGGGACTTTGCCGCAGCGCAGCGAGTCACTTTGTTCGTGGCCAACTCGGCGAATGTATCGCGGCGGATTCGACAGTATTACGCCCGGTCCAGTGTCGTTCTTTATCCCCCGGTCGAGACGGCACAAGGCACGATAGCCGAAGATCCGGGTAGTAGTTATCTGGCAGTGGGTCGCTTAGTGAGTTACAAACGAATGGACCTTGTCATTGCTGCCTGTAATCGGCTGCGCAGGCCGCTTCGCATTATTGGTTCTGGCCCCGAGGAGCGCGGTTTGCGGGCGATGGCGGGCCCGACCATTAAGTTCCTTGGACAAGTGCCGGATACGACACTTTGGCAAGAGTACAGGCGTTGCCGTGCATTCCTGTT
Organism: uncultured Acetobacteraceae bacterium; assembly: GCA_964657465.1. Lineage (GTDB taxonomy): Bacteria > Acidobacteriota > Terriglobia > Terriglobales > Acidobacteriaceae > PALSA-350. The sequence goes on from CAZZVD010000004.1 coordinate 20,247, forward strand.
CGCCGCAGAAGAGGATTTTGGCATAGCTCCTCTCGAGGCGCAGGCGTGCGGCCGGCCTGTGGTCGCTTTCGGCAAAGGCGGCGCGCTCGAATCCGTGCTACCAGTGAATGAGGCCGGCGTAAAGGGGTCTGCCACCGGCGTCTTCTTTCTGGAACAGAGTGAGCGCGCCTTATGCGATGCCATCCTCGAGTTTGAGCAGAAAGAAGATGAATTCGCTTCGGAATTTATCCGCACCTGGGCCACGCGTTTCAATGCCGAGCGCTTCTCACAGGGCTTCCGCGAATTGGCAAATGGAGCGATGAAGTCCCGGCAAAGAATCGCAGTCGATGGGTACAGCTCGGTGGCGCCTGTCATTGACATGCAGGAGCGGGGTGCTCATTGAGCGAAGGCATCGTCATCGATGCTCGTTGGCTCCGAACGGGCATCGGACGCTACACGCTTTCATTGCTGCAGGGCCTCAAGGAGCATATCCGCGATATTTCTGTCACCTGCATTGTCCAGCCCGATGATGTCGGCCGGGTATCAGCCCTGTGCGATCGTGTGCTCACCTGCAATGCTGAAATCTATGGCATCAGGGAGCAACTCACCCTGCCCTGGTTAGCCAAAGACGCCGCTGCACTCTATTCTCCGCATTACAACGTGCCGCTTTTGTGGCGGCGGCGGTTGCTGGTAACCATACACGACCTGAACCACCTGCTCGATAGCACCTACAAGAAAACGTGGAAGTCACGTCTTTACGCTCGGCCGTTGCTTACGGCGGCAGTTCGACGGGCGGACATGATTATCACCCCGTCCGCCTACACGAAAGCGAAGCTCATCGAACATCTGGCTGTTCCCGACGCCAACGTGCGGGTGATTCCCTGTTGTGTTTCTCCCGTCTTCCGCCAAGGGCTGAAAGGCGAGGCACGCATGCGTGTGGCAAGCGGAACCGGGATTGCCCGGCCGTATCTGTTGTTCGTAGGAAGCTGTGCGCCCAATAAGAATGTGCCGCTGTTGCTTGAGGCTGTTTCCCGGCTCCGCGGCCGCAGGGCTGATACACCTCTGCTCGTTATGGCAGGCAGCGACTGCCGGTGGCAACCGGCAATGCAGCGCTACGCACGGGCGCTGGGGCTGGCGGCGGATGCTCTTGCCTGGGTAGGTAAGGTCGATGATGAGCTTCTGGCCGATCTATATGCAGGTGCAGTCATGACGGTCATTCCGTCGTTCGAAGAAGGTTTTGGCCTGCCAGTGGTGGAATCAATGGCCTGCGGCACGCCAGTCGTTTGTGCGCAAGCGGCCTCACTTCCTGAGGTAGCAGCGGACGCCGCGTTATTCTTCTCGCCTCACGAATGCGAGCAACTGGTCGACGTGATGCAACAGGTCATCGATTCGACCCACACCCAGCAGAAGCTCATCCATGCAGGCTTATTGCGAGCCCGTGACTTTTCGCAGCGCAGATTTAGCGAAAGCCAGGCATCGGCAATCCACGCCGTCGCGTCAATCTGCTGACCGATCCATACTCACGCGAGATTTCTTCCAGAGCGCAGCGCTCATCGTGGCATCCAGCATTTCATAAAACTTAGAACGTTGATGTTGGATCTCATGATTTGCCAGGAACACGGCCTGTGATCTTGCCGCCAACTGCTGGCGATACGTTTCTGAGGAAGCTATGTTCACTATACCCGCCAGAAGGGATGAGGTGTCACATGCTGTGACGACCTCAGCGAAGCCCCATTGAGATGCATAGCGAACCAGGGTCGAGTACTCAGGGCCAAACACCAGGAGAGGTTTGCCGGCCGCGAGATAGTCTGCTGTTTTCGAGGGAAAGGCTGTCTCCACTGCATCGCGAGCAATTTCACGAAACGAATAAGGCAGGAACAGAATATCGGCTGTTGCCAACTCGTCGCTCAGCTCGGATTGTGGCAGCCAACCACGGCAGATCACATTCTCGTGGAGCCAGCCGAAGTCTTGCATATCGACTTCCGTGATCGCTGCACAAATATGTAGTGTGGCGTTTGCCAGCCCGCTCGTTTGCATCTGCCCGCTCCTCATTAATGCGACCAACACATCCAGGCTATCTCTGACTGTGTATGTGACCTGCCCGGCGAACAATATTTTCAGACCTCGTGCTGATGAAAAGTTCCCATTGGAGATTAGTCGTGGCGCTGTTGTAGCCGGCATTTGGACTTCAGAGCTGACCCCGCATTCCCTCCAGACGACCCTCTGCATTTCCGCACTCACTGTGTAGACGTGGGCTGCTCTTTGCAGCACCTTTGTGGTCAGATACCGCTTCGCGCTTCTGGCCAGACCAGATGGGCCGATATACCTGGAGAGAAAGTTGTCATGAACGATGGTGACGTGTGGAACAGCACCGAGCCACGCGGCGAAGGCGGCCGCGAGGTAGTAACGGCCCTGCACGATTGTGATGATCGCTTGTGCCGGGTGCGTTCGACGGCCCCAAAGCACTCTGATCGCGACCCGGCCAAGCTCCAGAACTATGGCAAGCGCGCGCGGCACCGGGGACCGCCGGAAACCTGGCATGATCATATGCTGGCAACCAAGCAGATTGTTGGCTGACGATGCTGCAAACCCCTCCTGTGAAGTGATCACTATCAATCGATTGCTCGGGTGCTTATCGAGCAATCGCCGTAAGAGGATCGACCCACCATGATGGTTCGAGGGTGGGTACTCGCCGGCAAACAGCAGAAAGGGCGTTGTCTCCACCATGCCTCCTCAGCCCACCAGGCTCGGACGCATCGGTGCGCGGGCTGGGAGTTTGTATACACTACGCATCCAATCTGCAGTCAGCCGCAAACCTCCCTCGAGATCGTACGTATCCTCGTGCCCCAGGTCGCGAATGGCTTTACTCGCGTCCACGAGCTTGTGCCTGGTTGTCATCAATTCAGGATCTCGCCATTGCACCAGATCCTGACTTGCTCCCGTGATCTTAAGCACGAGAGACGAAAGCTCCTCGATAGTATGTTGTTGGCTGCCAGCAATGTTGTACGTTTCGCCCGCCTTGAAGTTGTCGATGATGTTGGCCACTGTGCGCACCGTGTCGGGTAGAAACGTAGATGTTCGCGAGTGGCCACGGAAAACAGTCCATGGCAAACCGGCCAGCGCGCAGTAAAGAAACCGGCAGTTCACCGATCGGTATGGACTGTAGTATTCGCCCGGCCCAAAAGTATTGAAGAGGCGAACCACCACGGATTCCGTACTGTACTGCATGCTTGAGTTGCGGATTTGCATTTCATTGACGTACTTTGTCATCGCGTAGTCATTCAACTGCCGGATCGGGTACTCATCAGTCGTGCTCTCGGCCATCACGCCCGGCCAATCTCCATACACCTCCGAAGATGAGAAGTGGATCAGGCGAAAGCCCAGCCGTTCCTGCAGGCGTAGAAGGTTCTTGGTACCGATGACGTTCGTTCGCCAAAGCTCTTCGTAAAAGTCTTCTCCATTCCAGCGACCGAACTCGGCGGCGCAGTGATAGACGAAGTCGAATGGACCCAACCACTCGATAACTCGCTCGAGTTGACGAAACTCGCCCACATCGCAGCGCGCGTAGGTTGGCGCACGGTTCTCCGATGCCATAGAAAATGCAACTTCTTCGGGTTGATGGGCAAGATCACAGGAAGCGACGTGATGCCCCCGCGCGCGAAGCACAGCCACCAGCCCGGCACCAATCGTGCCCAAAGCGCCTGTGATCAATACCCGCATAAGTTCACCTGCTGCGTCATAAGCCGTTCGCGCCTGGTGGCATCGCGCCCGGGGTGACGTAACCTTTCAATCTGCCCAATGCACTGTTCCAATAAAAGATCGCTTTCGCCGGTTCGGCCAGTAAGAGTGATTTGGCTAAACCACCCAGGGGACGGCATACGTGGTACAGCAAAGTTGGCGCCGAGTAGCCGTGCCTGCGCAAAAGACAGCCAAAACCCATGCCGTAGGCAAAGGCGCGTGTGGCCGATGCGCCGCCGGCACCCTTGTACTCGTGGTGTACATGCATCTTCTTTTCGAACCAGCCTTTACAGCCGTAGGCGATGAACCGCAACGCGAGGTCACTATCCTCTGCCGACTGAAAGGGCGTTGCGGCGCCCAGGCCCAGCGTCTCGTCAAAGCCACCAATCGCATCGAGAGCCGCTTTACGCATGAACAAAGAAGCGCTGGCACAGGCTCGCAGAACAGAATTGCGGTCCACTGCAACCGGGTGCCGAGGCCACCTGGAAGCCACTTCGCGCCCGCTTTCGTCCTGCGCGGCGCAGCAGAAGAAGTCGTAAGCCGGGTGCGACGCAAACCAGTCGTTTACCTGCAACAGCAAATCTACCGGGTACCAACAATCGTCATCAGGAAAGCCAATGATGGATCCTGATGCCAAAGCAATGCCAACGTTTCGCGCCAACGACAATCCTTTGAGGGAACGAGCATGAATGCACCGTATGAAAGGTTGCCATCGGTGCAGCAAAGCGGTTAAGCGATCGTCGCCGTTCTGATCGACCACAATCACCTCAACCTGTTGGAACGACTGTTGGGCAACCGTGGCAAGCATGCGCTCCAGTTCCTGGGCACGGCCAACGGTCGCCACCACCAGCGAGATCACGACGCGGCTGTCGCCTGGTTCGATCACAGTGCACCACTGTGAACGCGGCCGTACAGGCTTCCGGAGCAGTTGGTACACAGAGCAGCAATGGCCAGAAACACGGCCTCATATTTCCAGTTGGCCTGGAAGCTATCAGCGAGGATAAGGCTGGCCAGCAAGCCGATGCCAGGCACTCCTCGCAGTTCCCAGGTGCGCGTCGCAACGCCCGCAAGCAGAACCAGCATCACCGCCAATCCCGCGATGCCCCACTCAACCAGGATCTCGACTTCGGAAGTCTGTATATTGACCGTGTCGGCGAACATCCCCGTTTCGCTCGCATACTCGCCATAGCGGCCCGGACCAATGCCGAACAGGGTCGCCTTAGGATTTGCCTGCAGTAGAGCAAGCCCGTAGTGCAGGTGGAAGCTTCGCTCGCCAACGCTGCTGCCGTTGATGCGGCTCACGATGCCAGTATTCGATTGCGTGCTTTTGTCACTGATTGCCTGAAACTCGAACGCAACGATGGCCAGGCTGACCACCACGATCAAAGGCCAAACCAGGGCGGGCCGCCTTCTTCCTAAACGCGGGAGAGCAGAGAACAGTCCGACCGAGCCGGCAAGCAACACCTGGTCGGCAAGCGAAAACAACATGCCGGCAACTGCGAGCGACATTGCGGCGAGAGTCCACTTCCCGTGGCGCCCCAGCGAGCGCGTGCACAGAAGAACAATCAACATCGAATACATGAAAAGACCGAAGGGAGGCGATTCGAAGAACAATCCCCCCATGCGCGGCAGGGGGAACCCGTTCCACCAGAGGGTTTGTCGAAGCAGGTAGCTGCGGGTGTAGGCGACAATCGCGTTCGATGCCGGCGCCATGCCGAAGGCAACAAGGTGAAGATAGATCCCGGCGGCTAAACCCAGGATCACTGCGGCGATCGCAGCCCGCACCACCACGTGGGGCTTGTGTAGAAGAAACCAGGCACTCACCACAAAAAAGCACAGGTTGAGCCAGAGCCGTAGCGGTTCGCGCAGGCCATCGTAGAGAGCCTGCGGCGGCCGCATCAGCATGCCGGCCACGGCACAGAGCAGGCTGATGAGCACCAGCACGGCAGCGCCTGCGACCGCGAGCCGCAAGTCATCCATCAGAAAGTCTGCCCAGCGAGGCAGGAGCGCGAGGAGCGCTGCCACGGAGAGCAGGAGCGTGGGGTCAATCCATGTTCCGGTCTCGGCGCCCAGCAGAAACTTTGCCGCCACGCTGACCGGGATGGCGATCACGGCAACCGTGTACAGCCCCGTGCTCAATGCTTCACTCATGGGTTTGCGCTCCGCCCCAGCACGCTATGCAAAATCGCGAGCTGTTCAGCATTCGCCGGCAGCAGGCGAGCCCGGCGCCATGCATCCTGCGCCAGGGCCCAGCCGATCACGATCACCGCTGAGACCAGGCCAGAGATCAGCACCAAAAGGGTTCGCGGGGGCCACGTTTTTTTATCCAGCGGCACGGCGCGGTCGATTACTTGTAACAGTGCCGGCGCCTTTGCCTCTTCCAGGCGCGCCATCTCGTACTGTTTTGAAAGCGCCTCGAACAGCGCCTCGTGGTATCGCAGGTCACGGGTGGTGCGAATATATTCGAGGCCCGCCGCGGGTACCTTGCCAGCGGCAAGAAAGTAGTCGCTCGTTTGTGTATCGTTGGCGCCTCTTTCTGCTTTGCTGAGCTGGGCGCGTAATGCGGCGAGGCCGCTTTCCATCTCTGATACTTTTTCATTTTGTTCTGTCGCGACGGACCTGAGCTGTTGCAGTTGCAGCTCGCGGCTCACGAGCTCGGTGCGTAGTTGAGCCATCGTCCGCAACGTGAGCTCTGCTTGTGCAGTCAACTGGATCACGCCGGTAGACTCCTGCACCTGCTTAAACGCCAGCTCGGCTTTGCTAAGCACGTCGCGCTCCGCGGTGACCTGCTGCTCCAGAAATAGCCGTCGCTGCGACGATTGCGTCAAGGCAAGCCGTTGATTGATGGCGTACAGGATGTCAACGTAGCCGTTGGCCATGTCAGCGGCTCGCGTGGCGGAGTGATCTTCCACGCTGATGCGGATCAGATAACCCTTGGTCGCTTCCACTCGGGTATGCATAGCCAAAGCTTTGCGTGTATCCACCATGTGCCGCGTGCGATAGAGCCGCTGCAGATCAAACCGGCGGATCATTTCGTCGCTGATGGTCCGGCTGCTCAGGATACCCAGGTATGTTTCTTCCGAAGTCTTTCCACCACTGCCTTGCATCAGCTCAGGCGCTAGAGATGCGAGCGAGCCGATCTGGTTCAGCAGCGCAGAGGCTGAGGAGGATGGCTGCGGGGCCAGGATGACCGCCGTCCCCGTGTAAGCCACAGGAATCAGCATGACCAGGCCAGCAGTGACCAGCATTGTGACGGGGACGACGCGCGCCAGTTTCCAGCGCGAGCGCGCGACGATGACCACCAGCTTCAATAGGCTTGCTTCAGCCCCGGGCGTGGGGTTGTGTGCCCCTTCCTGGTTACCCGGCGGATACGTGCTAGTGGAGTACATTGATGGCCGCCGCTCCCAGAGCAAATTGCCCAATGATTGCAGACCAGTCGGTGAGCCCGCGGAGCAGCGTGGTCTTATCCACGATTTCTGGCACAACGAACGTGTCCCCTGGATTCATGCTCAGGTGTTCCAGGCCACCGTGTTCATGCGCGGACTTCGATTTGCGGCTGACCACGGAGCCATCCGCGCGAATGATGAACGCGTGCCGGCCATCCCCGCTGCGCGCGATGCCCCCGGCGAGTTGCAGGTAATCCTCGGCACGCTGCGATGTTTTGTAGAGGAATGCATTCTGCTCGTACACCGCTCCGACCACTTTCACGTTTGAGGGCCTGGGAGGAACGATAAAGCTGTCGCCATCTTCCAGCGGCAGGTCGGGTATATCAGACAAATCCGTAGACCCGGCTGGCATATCAAGAACAATGCGTCCGGTTGCTTTCAGCAAGCGAAGTTTGCCGACCAGTGCTCGTTGGCTGCTTAAGCTTGCCGAAACCGTGGCTGCTTCTTGAACGTTCACCGCGGAGCTTGAGCGTGTGGCTGCTGCCCGTTCAATATCGCGCTCCAGGTCAGCCGAATACTCATCCAACTGCGCCTGTTGTTGCCGCCGTGTAGATTCGCGATTGAACGATGAGCCGAAAAGGTAAGCCTGTGGGCTGAGGCCTCCCGCGCGCCGAACGAGACCGCGCAAGGTTTCGCCGGGCTGTACGCTGTAGGCACCCGCAGCCTGAAACTCGCCTTCCAATCGTATGAAGGCCGTCTGATGTGTTTGGGGCACATGAATATCGGCCTGAGAAAAGACGGTGATGATGTCGCCTGGCTCGAGTTGCAGATTCTCATGCTCATCTCTCTCCAGCAAAGCGCGCCCCAGGTTGAAGGGTTTGAGCGAGGTCACGAGATTGTTCGTATCTAATCTCTCGACCACGGCATAGTCCCAATCAATATCGGGCACACGCCTATCGACACGGTTCGCTACAGGAAACTGTCCGGAAGGTGCGCCGGTTTGCGAAGCCAGGCTGCCGGCGCTCGCTGCATTATTCGGATCAGCGTTGACCGCCGGATCATTCTGAGGTGACGAAAGCCCCTTGTCGGCCGCTTGCAGAGAAGCGGGCAAGGTCCCAGAGTTGCCCTCATCTTCCGGGTAGGTGCTCGCAGCGCCGTAACCTTCGTTGGGCTTCGCTAAAGCCGCATCCTCTGCCCCACTCTTTGCGTCCGCGAGCTCGCCATCCAACCCGACGAAGACCAGGCTGTTTTTGCGATTCCAGTAGCTCCGTGTCAGCAACGACTCTTTGTTGGGAATCAGATCAGTGATGCGCATACCGGTGTGCCACGCATAGCGGCCCGGGTTCGCCACGTTGCCACGCAGCGTGACCGCGTTGTCAAACCGTGGAACGATGGAGAGCACACGGAGAATGTCTCCATCAGCAAGTGGCACCTTGAGCCCAGCTGCATCGAAGCGCACCTCGATCACATGCCGTGTGCCACTACTGTCAATGCGCTCCAGTTCACCTGTACCCAGCGTCGCAAGAGAAGTCATTCCGCCGGCCATGGCAAGCAGATCTCCCACGGTTTCTCCGTTGCGAATCTCGTAGATCGCCGGCTGGCTTACACTCCCGGTAAGCGCAATCCGCGGGCCGGCAGGTGGGTCGTAAATCACATCGCCGGGCAGCAAAGAAATATCTTTCGTTTTGTCGCCGTTCAGAAGGAAACTATAGAGGTCGAGCTGAGTAATCACCTCGGTGCCACGCTTGACCTCAATGCGGCGCATGGTGCCCGTGCTCGAAGGACCTCCGGAGGCAAACAGCGCGTCCACCAAACTGCTCATTGCGCCGATGGTGTAGGAGCCGGGGCGGCGCGTTCTGCCAACCACAAACACCTGGATCGCACGAAGCTGCCCCATCGCAACATTCAGATCGAACTTCTTGAAGGATCGCGAGATCTGGCTTTGGAGAAAATCTCTCATCTCTGAAAACTTAGTGCCCGCTACCTGGATTTGACCGACGTGAGGAATGTACATGCTGCCGTCGCGATCCACGCTGAGCCGCAGGTAGAAGGTGATGCTGCCCCAGGCACGTAACAGAAGAACATCGCCCGGTCCGATAACATAGTTTGCCGGCACCGGCACCTTATCCAGTGGAGCAAACGTGAGCGGAACATCGCGGAAAAGCTGACTGCCAAACAGTGGGAGCACTTTCCCCGTATCGCCAGCAACGAATTTTTGGAATTCGGTGAGTGGTTCCGGGCGAAAACGAATCTGGGTGGGGTAGCCCTGGCCGGCCGCCGGCCTGCGGTAATCGCGCGGGCTTGCATCGAGCGGCTGACCGGTTCCAAAGTCGTAGCGCATGTCTGCTTCTCCCAGGCTGCTTCTCGAGGGCGCCGCATTTGCAGAGCTGGGACCGTTGCCGGCCATTCTCCCGGCGCCATCATTGAATGGCGATCCCTGGTCGCCCGCACACAAAAATAGTCGATCATCGCAGGGTGCCTGCCTCTGCATAGTTCCATCCAGATCGCCCCCCGAACTCCCCAGTTGCGCGTGACCGGCTGACGACAACATTGCCGCCATCGCAAACACTTGCACGAGAGCGGCACCGCACTTTGGATATCGCAATTTCATCGTCTAACCCGTAATGTCAGCAGTCGTGTTTACTGCAAAAGCGGCTAACCGTGAATGCACGATAACTATCCCGTGATGACAATCGGCCGCTTGTGACTTACTTACCTTAGATCAGTCACTACTCCGAATTGCGCAACACGGGGCAAAATGACAAAGCGATGACATCTCACATACAAGACTGCGATCTCCCCTCCTTATACTTCGAGACATAAGACGGCGATGGGACGACTGCATCGCATGCTTACAAACCTGAAGAGCTCTAGAAGACTGCTGAAACTATCGACTTCGGTCAGGGTTGAGGGCGCCGAGGGCCTAAAGCCGAATCTGTTTCAACTATTTATGGCACGACGGAAGTCGTGCCCTGATACAAAGCAGGGCTCTTGAGCAGGCCGTCAAGTTGCGAAGACTATGAAGAGACAAGTATTGAAGAAGTTCGGTAACGTCGCGGTGTGGGCACTGCTCACAACCGCCGCAGTCCAGGCGCAAACGACTGTAGGCTCTTCCGTCGAGAGTGCGTACACTCCCGTTCTGTCGGGCACGTTTGGATACATTCACAACGTGAACGGCGGAGCGCCAGCGCTTGAACCCCAGATTGAAACGGTGCTGCTCGTACCGTTCAGTTCGCACGTGCTTCTGGAGTCCCGTGCGGAGTTCTTCGGGTTCTTCACTCGCGAGAATCAAACAACCGGTCCATTCACCGGCAAAGTATTCAAGTCTGTTGATTATGCGCAGGTAGACTGGTTTGCCACTGCTCATGTCACGGCTACAGCCGGTTCTTATCTGCTTCCATTCGGCTTGTATAACGAGCGCCTGGCGCCCCTATGGATTCGCAATCTGCAGGACACGCCAATCACCGATGCCGTCGGCACGCGGCCCAACGGTGTCGGCCTCGGAGGCATGCTGCGCGGCAATGCAAAAGCGACTGCTCTCTACAGCATTCAGTACTCAGCCTACTTTTCAGCTCGAAGCAATGTAAATCAACTGGAAGCTTCGAGGCTTGCCGGAGGCGACGGCAGCATCTACTGGAGACCGGCGCGGTTGGAGATTGGTCAATCTTTCCAGCACCTGCTGCAGCAACGTGAGACCAGCAGCGTGGCTTCCTACGTCTCCTGGCAACCGCAAAAGTTACCAATTGATTTGAAAGCAGAGTACGACCGCAATTTCAACGGCCAGGGGTACTGGATCGAGCCAGCGATCCGCTTCGCGCAACCCTCGGCAACGCCGGCCTTTTTGCGGCGCCTGCAGTTCGTGCCCCGCATGCAACAGTTCTATCCTCTCCACGGCGGTGGCAACAGCCTGCCCACCAGAAGCACGCAGCGCTTTGACTTCGGCATCAACTACTACCTGCGCGACAACATGCGATTTGTTTCGAGCTATGGACGACAGTTCACCCGGCAGCTCGATGCAAACATTTGGAACGTCGGTTTCACCTATCGCTTTATCTGGCCGCTTTGGCCGGGGAGGAAGTAATGGCCAGGTCAACGTTAACGGCACTGTGCATCGCCGCTGTTCCTCTCCTTCTCTACCCAGTGTTGCTGGTTGCCGGCACTAAGAATGGGAAGGAAGCTGGTGCGAGCACTCATCCTCAAAGCGAGGGCGAGCGTCTGTTTGCCATCAACTGTTCTCGCTGCCACATGCCCCCCACTAGCCTGTCCCCACGAACCACCGGGACCATTCTCATGCACATGCGCACCCGCGCCCGCCTTTCTCAACAAGACGAGCAGGCGCTTCTGAAGTTTATGGCGCCGTGAAGCGTTCACCAGTCAGCCAGGCCGCGCGTTGGCCGTTCCAAATCTATCGAAGGATTGTCTTAATGAAAAGCATCATCCGATACGCCATCCTCTATGTAGTTTGTGTCGCCCTCATCTACAAGTCACCCATACAGGCACAAGATGGACGACGCGTTATCCAGATTCATGCCAGGCGATTCTCCTTTACACCGGCAGAAATCGAGCTGACAAAAGGAGAACCAGTGACCCTGGAGTTCACCGCCGAGGACACAACCCACGGTCTTAAGATCCCCGAGTTGGGCGTTGATACAGAAAGCGGCAAAGGAAAGGTGAGCCGGGTGGAAGTCACTCCTGAACAGGCAGGAACCTTCGAGGGGCGCTGCAGCCACTTTTGTGGTGTGGGTCACGGCTCGATGGTGGTTTCCGTGACGGTGAAAGAGAAATAGTTTGATGCGTCGAGTGGTCCTCATGGTGTGGGCCGCACTTTGTAGCTGCTGCCTCGTCGCTTGCAGCGCAAAAGTGCCCGGACCCGCAGAAACAAAAGCCGTGTTCTGGGTGAAACGTCACCTCACGATAGGTGGCAAGGCGGCCCGCAACCCTTTGCCGATCACGCCGGCAAACGTTGAAGCGGGAAAGCACGTGTTTGGCTACTACTGCGTCGCCTGCCATGGGCGAGACGGTCAGAATACAGGAGTTCCTTTTGCGGCCCGACTTTCTCCGCCAGTGCCTTCGATAGCAAGCCCAGAGGTGCAGGCTTACGCGGATGGTCAGTTGAAGTGGATTATCGAAAACGGGATCTTTCCCTCTGGCATGCCTGCTTCGAAGGGCACGTTAACGGATACGGAGATGTGGCAAGTGGTTGTCTTCCTCCGCGACCTGCCGCGTGCCGGCAGTCTTGGAGATCCAAAAGCCTATAGCGGTGACGAATATGAGCAGGAGGACGCGGCCGCCACGCGGGCTGGCTCGCGCTAACCGTCTGTGAAACGGCATGGGCAAGATAGAGGTAGTTCAGGCGCCAACAGGCTGAGCAAAAACAGGGCTTTGGCCGGGCTAAAAATTTTCAGGGGCTAAAGAGGGTGCGTGAGAACTTCAGGATTGGCTCCACCCCAACCACAAGCTCGGGTGCCCCATATCTCACGATGTTTTCCAGTCGGGAGATGTGGGATACGCCGTGCTTCACCCGCAACCCTGAACTTGCAGCAGCCTCAGAGGCTAACGGGTCTGTATTCCTAAAACGGTTCTGGATGTTCGGAGTTGCTGGTGGGGAGCTGCTTATCCCCACATCTCCCGACTGGAAGACGTCGTGAGATATGGGGCACCCGGGCTGGTGGTCAAGGAGAGAGCCGGGTTTGGAGTTCTCACACACCCTCTAAAGCCCGACGTTTTTTCATGCATTTGCGCCAGGGCTGAGATTGACGCAGCAGAAACAGAGCGATGGTTTACATGAAAGACATCACGATCGAAGATGTGGTCGAGCCAGCGATATCCCGCGATCCCCTGCTCCGGGAGATCGATCTGCCATTACGGCGCGTCTTCTATCCACTAGGTTTTGCAGTGGAGGTGACTACCAATGCAGAAGAAGTATTGGAGGCCGCAGGGGAAAGTTGGGGTGGGCTGCCTCAGGTCTTTGCGCATCGTCCGCTTTCCTTGCGGGTTGCGCTCGGGGAAGGGGGAGCCGGTTTGTGTCCGCCAGCGCCGGTCTATCGCGCCCACCGGCATCTGTTATCAATCGTAGCGAACTCGTCCAACTTCGCGACCTGTGACCGCAGCGAGGGACTTGCCTTCGCATGGGTCGACCGAGCCGCGTTGAAGCATCGCCGCTATTTGCGCTATCACTTCCTTGAAGGCGTTGCGCTTACCTTGTTGTCGGCGTCCTATGTGACGCCTCTGCACGCAGCATGCGTCGAGCTTGCAGGCAAAGGTGTCCTTCTTTGTGGCAATTCCGGGGCAGGCAAATCTTCCCTGGCGCTCGCCTGTGCGCGTGCCGGGTGGAGGTTTCTTTCTGACGACGCGGTGTACCTGCTGCGTGAACCCATTGGCCGATCGGTGGTTGGCAACGGCAGCCAGGTGCGACTTCGCCCGTCTGCCATCAGCCTCTTCCCTGACCTGAAAGCATTCGGCCAAATCTCTGAGACCCCGGGCAAACCATCGATAGAAATTCCCACCAGCCTCCTGAAGAATGTCGTCACCAGCTCTCAGGCCACGGTCGACTACATCATGTTTCTCAATCGGGATCCTTCGTTCACCTCAGAGCTCAAGCCGTTCCCCCGGGAGATCGCCATGCAGTGGGCAAGCCAATCTCCAATGGCCACCGGCGATGAAAGCGAGCAGCAAACAGCATGCCTCGGCACTCTGCTTCAGGCACAGCTGCTCGAGCTGAGATATAGCCGCTTAGAGGCAGCGGTGAACTGTCTCATTAGGATGATCCATGCTCACGCGGAATAGGACGGTACAGACGATGCAGGCGCGAAGCGAAGCCGGCGTGCCCGCGTTCTTCACGGCGATATTACAGGCGCTCCAATTTGACCGTCCGGAAGTGCAATCCCTGCAGACCCTGCCCTCTGCTGATTGGCATGAACTTCTACTCTTCGGTGACCTTGCGCACCTGACGCTGCCCTTGATGCGCTTGTGCGGGGCTGCTGCGCCTGAGTGGGTTCGTGCACGCACTGAGCAAAACAGAGCAGACAACACCTTGCGAGTGCAGCAGATCCAGAAGACTTACCTGGAGATGAGCGCCGCGTTCGCACACGCTGGAATCGATCACGTTGTGTTGAAGGGATTCTCCTGCCATCCGGATTTCGCCGGCGCGCTGGAAGACCGCATGCAATCGGATATCGACCTCTATTTGCCTGAGCAATTCATTCCTGCGGCCCTGCAGGCACTCAATGACCTCGGCTATGAAGGCAATCGAACACTGGCCGGCTATCCGGCGGATCACGTGCCGGAAATGACCAGAAGGCGGGGATGGACGTGGGACGGAAACATGTACGACCCGGCAATGCCACCGGCAGTCGATCTCCACTTTTGCTTGTGGAACCAATTGAGGACCTACATGCCCTTGCCGGAAGTGGAGCAGTTTTGGATCCGGCGCGTGCAGCGCCACCATGGGCACTTCAGCTTTCCCGCTCTCTGCTCAATCGACAATCTGGCGTTCAGTGCGCTGCATATTCTCCGCGATGTCCAGCAAGGCGACTGGGTGTTGCACCACGTATACGAACTTGCCTGGCTTTTGCACACGCGCGCAGAAGACGAGAAATTCTGGCAGAGCTGGGCCACCACCCACAGCGATTCGCTGCGTTCCTTGCAGGCCATTTCCTTTTGGCTGGCTCGTGATTGGTTCGGCTGTTGCTGCGCAGAGGCGGTGGTTAGTGAAGTTGCAAGATTGCCACATCCGGTCAAGCAGTGGCTGTTACGTTTCTCCCAATCGCCGTTGACCGGGATGTTCCGGCCAAATAAACATGGCGTTTGGTTACACCTCGCACTTCTCCCATCTCCTCGGGACAAGTTTATGGCTCTGCGCGGAACACTGTTACCGGTCCGGCTGCCGCCGATGGGCGCGCCCGGCCAGGACGCTTCTAAAACCCGCCGCAAACGAACTTTCTGGCCCTCGCAACGCCACGCAAGGTACCTGCTGCACGTGCTATTTCGCGCAGCATTCCATCTGCAAACAACAGCCGTTACCTTGTGGCACGGCGCGTGCTGGTGGCTGCAGCAACGGCAGCTGGTAAAAAGTCTCTGATGCAGTGCACCCACCCACAAAAGAAACCAGGGAGGCGCTTGTTGGTCTTCTGGCTAGTCATGGCAGCAGGCTTTTCCATTTTGCAATCGCCGGTGTCGGCGCAGGGCGTGACCGCGCCGCCCGGCCTGCCCCATGCCCAGGCTTCCACGTACGTCCCGTTAGACAGTTGGGTCTATGACGCCTTTGATCGGCTGCATGCGCTCGGCTACGCAGATACCGCATACCTGGGGCTGCGCCCGTGGACGCGAAGCACTTGCCGGCACGTTCTGCAACAAACAAGCGCCGGCCTGGAGAGAACTTCCGATGCTGAAGAGGCAAGAAAGATCTTCGCCGCACTCAACGTTGAACTCGCCGAAGATGACACCACAACACATGCAACCGTGGATGCACTCTATGGCCGGTGGCTCGGCACGGCGGGCGAGCCACTCACCGATTCTGCGCACTTCGGTCAGACAATCATTAACGACTACGGCCGCCCATACGGTCGCGGCTTGAACACGGTAGACGGCGTGATTGCCCATGCCGGGAAAGGCCGATTCGCGCTGCAACTGCGGGGGGAGTACCAGCATGCCCCCCTGCGTGCTGCCCTTCCGCCTGCGGCGCTCGATGCGATCGCTGTGGCGGATCAAATTCCTGCGCAGCCACCCGCAAGGTCGGCCACCGACAACTTCCGTCTTTTGAATGCCGGGGCTTCGTTTCACCTGCTCGACCACGAGATATCCCTTGGCAAGCGGGAAGATTGGTGGGGACCCGGCAAGGGGGGAAGCATGGCCTGGAGTAGCAACGCCGAACCCATTTACGCGTTGCGCATCGATCGTGTAGAGCCGCTTTACATTCCGCTTCTCTCACGTGTGACCGGGAGCTTTAGGTACGAAGCAATTTTCGGTGACCTGAAAGGGTGGAACCATCCCAGGGAACCCTGGGTGCATGCGCAAAAAGTGAGCTTCAAACCCACAAGAGATCTGGAGTTTGGGTTTTCACGAGTGGTCATCTTTGCCGGGCAGGGGCACGTACCCCTTACCTTCGGTTCCTTCTGGCACAGCTTCACGAGTTTCAGCAATGTATCGGCCACCGAGAAGTTCTCAAGGAAGGATCCTGGGGAGCGTCACTCCAGCTTCGACTTCACATGGCGGCTTCCCGGCTTGACCAGGTGGGTAACGCTGTACTCCGATTCGATCGTGCATGATGACACGTCTCCGGTCGATGCTCCTCGCCGCTCTGCAGTAAACCCTGGCCTCTACATTGCACGCCTTCCCGCAGCGCCGCATCTTGACTTGCGTTTAGAGGGCGTAAACACTGATACCCCGGCAGGTACGCAGAACGGCGGTCACTTCATCTACTGGGAAGGCCAATATCGAAATGGCTATACCAACAAGGGAAACCTGATTGGCAGCTGGATTGGGCGTGAGGGGAAAGGTGGCCAGGTGTGGATGACCTGGTGGTTGAACCCTCGCGAGAGTGTGCAATGGGGTTATCGAAACGCAAAAGTAGCAGCAGGATTTATGCCCGGCGGCACCACGCAGAATGACTTTTCAGTCCGCGCAACATTGCGGCTGAAAAGCGATCTGGAACTGATCGCATTTGCCCAGGACGAAACCTGGAAGGCGCCACTGCTAGCCGCAGGCAGAGTCAACAACTTCACCGGCTATGCGCAATTGATGTATTTTCCGCATTTCAGGCTGACCAGGTAATCCCGGCTGTCGTGTTGCAGCAGGTGATCAGGAAGAGCGGTAGTGCAGCGAGCAGACGCAACGGCGGCAGGTGGGGTGCTCTTCCACCTGCAGTGACGCTCGAAACCTCTGGGCAGCCTCTCCGTTCACCACATCCTCCAAAGTGGAAGAGTGAAGGTTGCCGATCGGCGGATGAAAGAAGCACGGCCGGACCGCCCCATCCACCTCAACCACAGCAGAAACCCAGGGTGCATTGCAGAGGGGCGATACCGGCGCCAGCTCACCCAGGTGCTCACGAAACCGCCGAACAATGCGCCTCAGCTTCTGTGGCGGCTCCGCGATGAACTTACAGCGAATGTCTTCTGCGTTATCGACGATCAGCTGTTCGACCTCTTCTTCCAGGGCGATGACTTCTTGTTTGGTGAGTGCAATCTCGCTCTGACGTTCGTCCAGCCATACCAGCTGCCGATTGAAGGCCTGCGAGGTCAAATCCGCAGCCAGAAAGGAGATGGAGTCAAAACCGGCATGCCTCGCTGCAGCAACTGTGCCCCGCAGGTGGCGATGGTTTGCTTTCTGCACCGTGGTGCGGCTCGCTATCGGCATATCGGGCTTGTGCGCGCGTACTGCGGCCACGCCTTTTGTGATTGCTTCGAACGCTCCACGCACGCGGCGCACCTCATCGTGTACCTCGCGCGGGCCATCCACCGAAACAATCAGGTCGTCAAACCAGGCAGCAACCTCCTGGGCGCGCGTCGAGAGCAGCAGCCCTGTGGTCAACAGGGTGAGACGTATATTCTCCTCGTGAAAGAATCGGCAGAGCGCCCCCAGGTCGCTATGGAGCAAAGGTTCTCCGCCAGAAAGAACAACCTGTCGAACGCCGAGGTTGCGTAACGACGCCCGATGCCGATCAAGGTCGGCGACATGGGTCTGCTCACGCGTTGGCCGCTTCCAGATGTCACACATCACGCACCGGCAGTTGCAGTGACTGTGTACATTCAAGATGAGGATGGGCATCGATCTCAGGCGTGAGTGCGCATTGGCCTGCACAATGGGCAATATTGACTGATCACGCAGCAGGGGCACGGCTCACTCGCTTTCCGCCGAGGCGAAACCCCGTGCCCAAACAAGCTTCAGCTTCGGCCAACAGTTTCGCTATCGGTGCACGTACCCAACGCAGCTGACCATTCACTGCAAACTTCTCCAGCCCCGGACGGAACGAGGGAGACAAACGTTGCATGAGCGACGCGCCAGCCAGTTGTACCTGGCCGTTAACGATCACCAGTTCGATGTCCTGGCTGGTGAGTGCCGCAAGCGTAGCCGCGGGGCTGAGCCCCGTATCACGAACGGCGAAGAGGTTAGCTGCTCCCCCAGCGGTGAGCGCCCCCTCGCCCCGGCGAAGCCGAAAGACTTCTGCCGGACGGGTGGTCACCATCCTGTAAAGAGAGGTCACGTCGAGCCCGATCTGCGCGTGCACGAAATTGACTTCATCCAGCAGATCGCCTGCAGCCGTCAGTGGCGAATCGCTGCCCAGCATTACGTTGTTGAGCGAGCGGAGAAAAGCAGCCGACGGGGAGCGGCCAAAGAGAAACGCGTTCGAGGTGGGGCACACCACTACAGATGCATTCCTTTCGTTGATGAGCGACACCTCGGCTGGCGAGCACGCCAGGCAATGAATCAGGATCGTGCGAGCACTCAGCGCCTGTAGACGGTCCAGTTCTCCAATTTCCCGGGTACTTACATCGTCCACACCTTCTGCGGCGTGTACGACGAAAGGCAGCCCGGTTGCAGCGTACCTGCGTGTTATTTCGCGTTCGAACACGACGGAGTGCGCCCAACTGAACTCGCGGACCACCTCGACGGGAAACTTCGGGTCCATCAGTTCAGGGTGAAGGGAATTGTGGTGGCAAACTGTCGTGACCCCGCACAGTAGATTGCGAATGGCTCCCCACCATAGGCGGGTCGCTTGCGGCACTTCGCGGTGCTGTGCAATGAGCGGCGCCCAGTGAGCATGTATGTCGCGCGCCCACTCGGTAGCGTTCCCGTATGGACCTCTCCCCAGGTTGGGGTAAAGAGCAAACTCCAGGTGATCGTGCGCATTGATCAGCCCGGGTAGCACCATGTACCCCGAGAGATCGATGGTATTTGGGAGGAACGCGGAACGGGTTTCCGGCTGGATGGACTCAATACATGAGTCCACAATCGACAGTGCAGCAGAAACCGCCGACTCTGGGCCCAGTGCGCAACGAGCGCCGCTCAGTGTTGTTCCTTCGGCTGGCGATACGATACGGCGCGGCCGTGGAGCGGTCGCGGGCTTCTTCAATCGCAGCACATAGATGGCCGGCAGACCTTCTGCGTCATAGTAGGCGCCCAGCCTGCCGCACTCCTCGAAGAGCGCTCGCTCTTCGGGTCCGAAGCTTGGTTCGCTGAGTGAAACTATATTGAAACCGCTTGCTGCGAAGGCTTGCATGACCGCCTGAAGGCTCCACCGTCGTGTCTGCAAAAGAATGCGGGCAGACTCCGCCTGGAACGTACGTTTCCAACCGCAGGCCGCCTCCGTCTCGGGATGCATATCAGCCACAAAGACAGTTCCACCTGGCCGCGTCGCCCGATACATCTCGCTTGCACATGCCTCGAGATCATCGACATGGCTGAGCACAAAAGAAGACAGCAACAGATCGGCAGACGCCGTGCTTACCGGGAGCGCTCTGCAGTCGCCCACCTGCAGGGTGCACCGCTCTGCCAATTTCGCTGCTGCCACCCCGAGCATTTCATCCGAGCGATCGACACCCACCAGGCTGCGCGCCCCGTTATCGGCCAGCCGCTGCAACCATCTGCCTGTGCCGCATCCCACGTCGAGCACATCGAGGCCGCGGACATCAGGCAGCATGGTCCCCAGGACCCTTTGTTCAAGCATGAGCAAAGGGTTTGGCTCCCTGTCATACACTTCCGCCCAGGCGGCAAACGCCTCGACCGGTGAACAAACGCCTCGGTTCATAGGCTTTCCCGCTTAGGCTTGCGCAGGTTGATGTACTCATTTGCCAGCTGCAGCTCGAAGGGAAAGCTGTAGACCTTGAGCGTATAGCGCCACCAGCTGAGGCATTTCAACAGCACGCGGCTCCACCAGGGCGCGCGAATGTCTTGCACCGTGGGCCAGCGCGAGGCCACGACCATCTCGAAGTTATCGATCAGCTTTTTCGTTTTGCTCTTCAGCCATGGCGCATGCGTATCGATCCGAAGGGTAAAGTCGAGCCACTCTTTGCTGGCCCAATCGGCCGGGCTGTCGGGGAATGCGATCTGGCCCTCGATATCGCCGTACATCTTTCCCGGTTGCGGCGTAGGGGTATAGTGCTGCACGATGATCTCAGAGGCAGGGTTGATGCGCTTGAGCTTGCGAATAAAGCTCATCGTTTCCCGCGTGTCACGCTCCGGATCCTTCGGGTTGCCGATCACAAACGAAAACTCGGGGATAATGCCGAACTCGCGCGTACGATGGGCCATGGCTACTGTTTCTTCCGTGGTGATCCCTTTCTGCATTTCCTGCAACACCCAGTCGGAGCCGGATTCGGCGCCGAAGAAGATCATGCTGCAACCGGCTTTCTTGATCGCCCGCATCGTCGCATCCGAGTATCGAGCCATGATGTCGACCCGTGCTTCGCACCACCAGCGCATGTTGAGCACGGCCATACGGTCTGCTAACTCACGAGCGTGATCTTCACGAAGAAAAAAGTTCATGTCGTAGAATTGCACCGAGTCGGCGCCCCACTCGGCGGCCAGGTAGTTCAGGATGCTGACCGTGCGTGCAGGAGACTCCATCCGTTCGGCACGCCCGTAGGCAGCATGCACCCCGCAGAAGCTGCAATTGAAGGGGCATCCAATGCTGGCATGGTGCACCGCCGTGCGCTTGCCGAAAAACGACGGACGCAAATATTGGCCCACTGGTAAGCGGTGAAATGGCGACCAGGGAAACTCGTCCGGACCCTTCATCGGCCGCTCCGGGTTGGTGCGATGGAAGCCGAAGCTGTCCTTATAGCAGAGGCCGGCGATCGAATCAAACGTGCGCTTGCCCCGCAACGCATCTATCAATTCGAGCAGGGTATCTTCCCCTTGTCCCCGCACCACGTAATCGACATACTTTGCATTCAGTGCTGTGTCGGGGTACAGGGAAGGGAAGTAGCCGCCCCATACAATCCGCACGTTGGGCCGCAAACGCCGAATCTCCCTGCAGGTCTCCATGGCCGCCACCATCTGCGGTCCCGGCATGCACGATACTCCGAGCAACTCCACCTGGTGATGGTTGATGGTCTGGATAATCGCCGCCGTAGGATCTTCTTCCAGATTGCCATCGATGATTCTGTATTCTTCGCGCCCTTCCAGCACCGCTGCCAGCGCCAGTACAGCCAACGGCAGCCTGCAGTTACGAGGCTTGGTGGCACGAGGATGGAAGAGGATGATCATGGCTGAGCCTCGGCAACATAGATTCGAAACTGCGACGGAGGTCGTTTGTGCCTTATCTTCGCCAGGAATGGCCGCAACTGCCAGCGCAGACCGTAGTAAGGCCGGTGTACCCGCCAGCGAATGCCTAAGATTGCCTCCATGCGTGCCAGTCGCTCGTCCGTCAGGTATTCCAGACTGCTGAGGTGGTCCGAAGGAAAGCCGTAGCGCTTGATAAAAAGCGCGCGCCGCTCTTCCAGCATGAGTACACCGCTCTGCTCATCGCTGTACCACGGGGTATCGGCAACCAGCACTGTACCCCCCGGGCGGGTGCATCGAAGCGCTTCCGCCATGGTCTTCTCGTAGTCTTCTGAGTAGTGGAGCGACGCGTTGAAGACCGTAAAG
Source organism: uncultured Acetobacteraceae bacterium (assembly GCA_964657465.1). Taxonomy (GTDB): domain Bacteria; phylum Acidobacteriota; class Terriglobia; order Terriglobales; family Acidobacteriaceae; genus PALSA-350. Next base: position 41,936 of record CAZZVD010000004.1, read on the forward strand.
TCAAACTGCGCGTCCGCAAAGGGCAGATTGTCAGCCTCCGCTTGAAATCTGGGGAACAGTTCCGGGAGTGCCTGCCGATAATGTTCAGCAGCTCCCAGACCATCCTGATTGTTCGTAATCAGGTCCACCGCCACTGGGGAGTGACCCTGCCGCGCGAGCCGGTAACTCAGCCATCCGTTCCCCGCACCCAGGTCAAGAATGCGCAGCCTGGGCCGCGCAACGGTCGCGATGCGGGGCAGGATGTGGCGCTCCATGTAGCGATACGAACGCGCACGGATAGCCCATTGCGCGCGATTCCTGCCAGAGTGGTCGCGGTACGGTAGTCCGAGGTAATAGGCAGCGCTGCTACTGCCACGGCCTTCGGCCGCTCGAATCACCTGGTAGTCTTCAACAAAACGCGAGAAATACATTTCTCTTTCTCCAGAGAGCGCCTTCCATACGCCACGTTGGTTCGCCATCGTTGCGGTGCATCCAGAGCAACTGCGTGCCTCCATTGTGTGCCCCAGTGCGCCCATCGGCCGGGCGCACCGCAGGCAACGCAGTTGTATATCGCCTGTAAGAGACCCGTTCGAGGTGACTGGTTCCTGGTGGCTTAACAGCATGCGCCCTCCCTTCGTTCGAAATGAAGCAGCATGTGGTCACCCACTGTGCGCAGCAACGGCAAACCTGCGATGCGCTGATCGATCGCCTCACATAAGTGCAACAGCCGCGGATACCTGCGCATCACCGGCTCAAGATATGAGGGTGGCACAGCTACCCCGACACCAGTGCACGATAGCAGCCGGAACCATGGTGCGAACAACTGCTTGACCTCACCCAGCCGAGGGTAATAGACCTTAACCACAAAGCCGTCGACCCGGGCGATGCTACTACCCGGCGTTCTGCGAAAGGCTTTACGGAGCTGGCCTTGCAAAAGGAACCACACCGTCTCCACCACGCAGAACCGTGTGGAAAGGCAGATGACTAACGGCGCACCCGGCGCCAGGAGCTTGGCAAGGTCACGCGCGGCGCGGCCCAGATCAGCGACACAATTCAACCCGGAGAAGTTTGAGAGTGCCCCTTCAAACAAATACTGCGGAGCGAGTTCGTCTAGTTGCTCAATTGCAAGATGCCTGAACTCGATATCAGCCTGCGGAGCTTCTGTCAGCAAACGATGGCGCGCTGTGCAGATCATCTCCGGGGAGGCATCGCAGGCCAGGACAGCAATGTCATGCCGGTCAAGAAAAAGCGCGTCTTCGCCGGTACCGCAGTTCAGTTCGAGAATGTGCGAGCCAGCCTCGTAGGCATCGATCAACACTTTCCAAACTGCTCCACGTTGCGCACGCCCAATGAGGGATCGGGTAAACACTTCGTCGTAGCGCGGGGCGATGCTGTCGAACGCCATCACGGCCTGCGCCTGTATCGGGGTAGCTCCTGCCATCACGCCTCCACCTCAGAGACTGACGAAAGCAGGCCCGCCCGGGTGGCTTGGATGCTATGCCGCAGTGCGGCTGTGCTCTCTGAATCGGCAGCGGCTGTTCCCCCCAGGCGCGCCAGTTGCACCTCTTCTTTTAGCAGCTTGTCGGCGTAGCGGTAGAACTGCTGCGAGTGCCGGCCCCTGATCTTTATCTCACGGTCAGAGCTTTTGGCCCACGGCTGCAACTGCACCAGGCGATCGGCCACTTTGTTGTAATACGGTGTTCCCTTGATCGGGTATGAAACCGTGGTAAAGAAGATATCCGGTCTCGCCGTACTCACGTGGCGAATCGTTGCCTCAACGTCCTGGATTTCTTCTCCTTCATAACCCCACATCAGGAACATACCACTCTCAATTCCGCGCTCTCGGCTCATGGCAACAGCCTGGTGCACCTGCTCGATCTTGACGCCGCGATCCATGGAATCGAGAATGCGTTGCGATCCGCTTTCTGAGCCGATCCAGATGCGAAAGCAGCCAAGCTCGGCTAACAGGTCCAGCATCTCCGGGTTGAGGCGATCGGCGCGCGAGATGCACTCAAAGGGAATGCGCAGGCCCCGCGCCCGCATCTCTGCGGCATACGTGCGCAGCCACTGATGGTTAATCGTGAACACATCATCAGAAACCCAAACCATGTCGGGTGCATAAGTACTCACCAGCCATTCCACTTCATCCACCACCAGCAGCGGATTGCGCCGGCGATGCGTCTGCCCGAATACCTGGTGGCTGCACCATTTGCATTTATACGGGCAGCCCCGCGCGGTGATGAAGTTGATCGAGCCCTTGCCGTGAGCATCCCGCCAGGTGTTTACATAACGCTTGATGTCGATGGCCTGCCGCGCCGGCCAGGGTTGCGCGTCGAGATCTGCAATCTGCGCACGCTGTCCGGTTTCATGCATCTTTCCCTCTGCATCGAGGTAAGCCAACCCGGCGATGTGGGCGACCCCGCTTGCCCCGCCGCGGAAAGATGCCAGCAGCTCCCCTAACGTAAGTTCGCCTTCGCCAAACACCACGAAGTCTGCTCCTGCCTGCAAATACTCCAACGCGTACGCGCCCGGTTCCGGGCCACCCACGATCGTTTTCCAGCCCGCCTCCCGCGCTACTTTGAGAGTTTCGATCACGTTCCTGCGAGTCATCAGGTTGGCATAAATTCCGAGCACGGATGGCGTCTCGGTGCGCAAGTGCGAGAACAACGCTTCACGGCTGGAAAATGTCGTGTCAAATACATCGACCGCGAAACCCTGCTTGCGCAAATGAGAACAGAGATACAGGATCCCCAACGGAGCATAGGGCTTAAGTATCTGGAGTTCTTTCGGATCTTCAAACATAAAGTAACCGTGTGTGAGTAAGAGCTCAGTCATAGATCTCTCTACTTTCTTCAGAGCGCCTGGGTGCCCAGCAAACGCACAAGTTGTTCTGCTCCGGCACTCCTGGCACTGCTGTCAGGTCCAAAGATCGTCGGGTCATCGTTCCTGCTGATATCTCGCATCGCAAGTACTTTCCTCCACAAGGCATCACAGTGCAATGCGCTATAGCGAGCATCGTCACGCCAGGACTCGACCTCCGCGTGGAGCGCATCACGGATAGCAAGATAGAAATCTGTCTGGTACGAAGCGGTGAACATCACGCAAAGGTCATCGCTATCCGTCCAGTTCTTTTTGCTGCCGATTTGATCGCGAACCCGCTCATGGAACTTCGTTCCAGGAAGCGGATAAGACAGCGAGATGCCAACATCGTAGGGTCGTGTTCTGCGCACCAGTTCAATGGTTTGCCAAATATCGTCCCACTGCTCCCCGGGATAACCAAACTGCAGGAAGTAGCACGCGTGAATGCCTGCCGCCCCAAGTTGTTGCCGTGCCATCTCAATCTCGCCGATCTGCAAATCCTTGTCCATCGCATCGAGCACCCTCTGCGAACCCGACTCGACGCCCATCCACACCTCGCTGCATCCCGCGCGACGCAAGCCATCCACGGTCAACGGCGTCATCAGATCGGCACGTGACTGCACCTTGAAAGGCAAGCGGCACCCCAGGTTCTCTATCGCGTCCGCAAACGAAACCACCCAATGTTGATCGAGAGCGAAAATGTCATCGCCGAACCAGATATGCTCCACACCATGCAGGTTCTTGAGTTCATGTATTTCGGCGGCCACCATTTCCGGCGCTCGCAGCTGGAACTTGCTGCCCGAGATCGGCTTGGCACACCAATTGCACTGGAAGGGGCATCCGCGGCTTGCCACCACATTGGTCGAGAAATAACCATGCGCTTTGACCCATGCATCGCGGTAAGGTGTGAGATCGATCAGTGAGCGCGCCGGTGCCGGCAGCTTTTTCCAGTTGGCGTTACGCGCTGTCGTTATCTGGCTTTGTACCGGGGCGCCCGAGCTGTCCAGGCGCACCACTCCCGGAATGTGCGCGGGCAGCTCACCGCCCGCCAGCAGCGCGGAACATGCATCTACCAGGCTCTGTTCGGCTTCGCCCGTGAGAACAAAGTCAACGCCATGCGCCAGATAAGCAGCCGCCTGGTCCGTTGCGTCGGAGCCGTGCGCGATTACAATCGCTCCCGTGTCTTGAGCCGCTCGCGCCAACTGCCAGGCAAGCTCACGCATCCGCGTCAGGCACATTTTAGAAAGGAAGTTGAAGTCATCTTCGTAGATGGCCAGGATCCTGGGCCGATGCAGCTGGAGCGCATGCGTAAAGCCGGCTCCCGGATCGACTAGCATGGGGTCGAAGACCGCTACGGAAAGGCCGCGCTCCTGCAGGGTTTGAGCAGCGTAGAGCGTACCCAACGGAGGATACGGCTGCATCTTGCGGACCTGTTTGGGGTCAGATGCCAGGTGATAGGAATGCGCTAGTAGAACATCTGCCACAAATTACCTCGCACACTTCACGTTCAGCAGGCGCTCGCCGGCAGTTTTGGAAGGTCCTGCCCGGTGATCAGCGAGCGTCTTAAGGCCAGCCGCTCCGATTGGCGAGCCAGCCACAATTCCCAGGGGAACATGCAGAGGTTACGGCGCAGGCGCCAACGAATCGGTGCTTGTGTCACGAAATGCACGGCCTGTCGCAAACCAGAAAGACTGTTGCCGTGGCGGCAAAAGTGACTGTTCAACAGAAAGTACTCAACCATGCGGTCTAAGCGCGCCAGCTCTTTCCCTCGCAGCCAGGGAAGCATGTTTGCGCCCAGCGGCATGTCCATCCATTCGCGCAGGGAGCGCGGTTCTGGTACGCCGAGTTCGCGCAACTGGGGCCAGATCGGAATTCCGGGGTATGGCGTAAAGATGTTGGGAGAGAAACTCACGTTAGGAAATTTGTTCGCGATATCGCTCATGGTTTGGAACGTAATGGAGCGATCGGCCTCAGTCTCCCCTGGATAGCCGAAGATCAAATTGAATGTGACTCGAATCCCGCCCAGGCTGGCTTTGCGCGCAGTCTCATACATTTCATTTACCCGCTGGTGCCGCTTGTTCATGAGCTTCAGCACAGAATCTGACGTAGATTCTGTACCGAAGCCCATGTGGGATACGCCGCTCTCGCCAAGCAGGCGCACCTCTTCTTCGCTCATCCGGCATAAAAAATCAGTCGATGCCTGGAACGTCCAGCGAAACTTGATCCCAGAAGAAAGTATGCCCCGGGCAATAGCCAGCGCCCGATGAATGTCGACCGGGAAATTAGAGTCCAGCAGGGCAACTTCCTGAATGCGATACTGCGTAACGAGTTCAGTTAGCTCAGCGACCACGCGTTCCGCCGGGAGCGCATTAAAGCGCCGCTTGTAAAAGACCATGTCAGTGCAGTAGTTGCAGGCATAAGGGCAGCCAACGCTGGTGGCATAGCCAATCTTTCTGCCACCGCTCAGCCGCTCATAGGCGTCGAAATCAGTAAGATCAAACGCCGGGATCGGCAATGCGTCGAGTGGTTCCACGTGACGGTCGGGGTTGTGCCTGCGCTGGCCGCCGCTCTTCCATGAAACGCCCGCGATGTCGGTTAAAGGACGCCTGGCCAGGAGAGCCTCAGCCACTTCTACCAGCGTGATCTCGCCTTGTCCGCGCACCACGACATCGACGAAGGGCTCGCTCAACGTCTCATCGGGCAGCAAGGTGGGGTGCCAGCCACCGAAGATGATTGGCAACCATGGATGATCGTTTTTGATGGCAGAGGCAATCTCGATCGCACCTTTGATCATCGGACCGGTCAACACAGAAATGCCCAGGCACAACGCGTCCACTACTTCGCATTCGATACGTGTGCGATAGTCAGGCTCTATCGCTGCGTCAATCATCAGCACGTCAAAATTCGCCCTGCGAAGCGTCGATGCCAGCGCCAGCAGGCACAGCGGGGCGCCGAGCGGAGGACCATCGTACGGGGGGTAAAACAGAATCACCTTCCCCCGCGTCAGCATGTTGCCTCCACCCCGTTCGGTTCCAGCCGCTTGGCATCGATAGCGGGCTTCAGTGCGTCGGTACGTTCTTTGAGCTTTTTGTTGAGCCAAAGCTCTACCGGGAATCGATACGCATTGTGATCAAGCCGCCACCGGGCTGGCAGCGAGATACATTTCTGCGCGAGGCGAGTCATCGGTTTGCGTGTATCAGCCGAGATCGGAATGCGATCAAACGCGATGCGCAGGTAGTCGCGCATCACTTGCAGTTCTTCGTGATCGCGCCCGTCCAGCCAGGGAAGCTTGGTATAGCGAGGAAAGAAGTCGGCCCATCCCTCAAATGAATCAGGTGTCTTGATGCCCAACTCCTCCACCTTCTCCATGATGGGAGCGCCAGGATATGGTGTGAAGATGTTGGTCCAGAACTCCGCACCAGGGAACCGCCGGCAAACATCCATCACGAAGGCGATGGTCTCTTTACGCTCCTTCGCGCCTTCCCCAGGGAACGCGAAGATGATGTTGAACGAGGGGCGAATCCCTGCGGCCAGGCAGCGGGCCGCGCTCTCATAGATCGTTCCGAAATCCTGAAAGTCTTTGTTCATTGCCTTCAGGACTTTCGGGGAACCAGACTCGGCCCCCTGGCATATCTGGTGTAGTCCGCTTCTGTGTAACAGCTTCAGATCTTCCAGTGACAATCGCGCCGTGAGATTGGTCGTTGCCTGTATGCTCCACTTGAAGTTCGCACCGGCACGCACCAGTCCTTCCGAAATGGCCCGGGCACGGTCAAGGTCCACCAGGAAGTTGTCATCCACAATCCACAACATCTCGAGACCATACCTGCGGCTCAGATCGACCGTCTCTTCCACAAACTGCTCGGCCGGCAATGCATTCCACTTGCGTCCGTATACGCCCGCATTGGTGCAATACGCGCAGTTGAACGGGCAAGCCAGGCTGGAGGTATACATCGCCCATCTCTTCCCGCACAGGCGCTCATAAGCATCGAAGTCAGCCAGGTGATACGCCTTGGGCGGCATATCGACCAGCGGTTTCAAAGGGCGTTCAGGAGTTAAGACCAGCTTTTGATCGCGCTTGAAACCGATGCCGGCTACAAAGTCTGGTGCCGAACCCTTTTCTATGTGCGCGACCAACTCGAGCAACGAATCTTCACCCTGCCCGCGCACGACGTAGTCGATGTACGGCGCCTGCAGCGTTTGCGTCGGTAACAGCGACGGGTGCCATCCTCCCAGGATGATGGGGAAATCCGGATTCCATTCTTTGATGGCGCGCGCAATCTCTACTGTCTCCCGAATCATCGGTCCGGTAACCAGCGAGATGCCGAGGCAAAGTGCGTCGCGTACTTCTTCCAGCACGCGCTTCTTGTAGTTGGGCGTGATGGTGGAATCGATCAGGCAGATCTCGTATCCGGCGCGCAACAGCGGCGTAGCCACGGCGAGAATACCCAGGGGAGCCGTTGCATCCGAGCTTGCAAACGATGGAAAGAAGAAAACGATTTTTCGCGACTTAGCCAACACGTACTCCCTGCTTGAAAATGACGATAGATCTTCAGCAGGGCGTAGTTGTCACGTGTATGTCAGCGATTTGTCACCTGTGCAGGCGCCCTGGAAAATGCCCCTTTTATACAAACCCGGGCTAGCGTGAGGGATTGATGTAAGCCACCTGTCATCGTCTTGTCATTTCTGCGCCCATCAGGAGTTCGTGCCGGCGAGGAGAGATACCCTTGAGTTCACGAATTGTCAGCAGGAGGAAGAATGTCTGGTCCTGGGGGCGGAAGCGCTGCGTATACCGTAACGGCCCCGGATAACTACCTTGCCCGCCTGCTCACTCCCATCCTGCCGGCGCTGGAGCTCACATGCTGTGGTCTGCTGGCGTCGCTACTGTTGTGGAAGGGCATTCTACCCGGCTGGCGCATCCTGCATACTGATTTCCCCAACTACTATCTGGTCGCCCGTTTGCTGCGGGAAGGCTACACGCTCGACCGCATCTATGACTGGGTCTGGCTGCAACGCATCAAAGATCATTGGGGAATCGATCAGCCGATAGTGGGCTTTGCCGGGCTCACGCCCTTCTCAGCGTTGCCAGTTGTCCCCTTCTCCTTCTTCTCCGCGCTGCTCGCAAAGCGCCTCTGGATAATCTTCAACCTGCTTTGCCTCGCAACTTCGATTGAGCTGTTTCGACGCATTACAACCCTTGGCCGGCGGCGCTTGTGGCTGCTTTCACTGTTGGCCGTGTTCCCCTTACGGACCAGCTTTCTTCTTGGGCAAATGCATCTGGTGGTCCTGCTGCTGGTTGCAGTGGCCTACTACTATCATCGCCGCAGTAGACCGATCGCCTCCGCCGTCTGCCTCAGCCTGGCCGGCTTTCTGAAGATCTATCCCCTCTGCTTTGGTTTCTACTTTCTGTGGAAGAGGCAATGGCGATCAGCAGCCGCCATGCTCGGTTCATCGTTGCTTCTGCTTGCGGCCAGCTATCTGTTGTTTGGCCGTGAGGCCATGAACGTCTACCTGATACAGGTTCTGCCGCGAAGTCTCCAGGGAGAAGTGCTCAATCCCTACAGCGCGCAAGCTGCCTCGATGGCTGCTTTGTTCCACCAGGTGTTCATCGCAGAACCATCCCTCAACCCCTCACCTTTGTGGCGAGCTCCCGGTCTCTACGCCCTCCTCTATCCGCTCTGGCAGTTGCTCATCCTCATGCCATTGTTTCTGCTCCTGCCAGAGAAGATCAACCATGCCGAGACCGAGCCGCTCGAGTGGGCGGCATTTGCTCTGGCGCTGCTGGTGCTGTCGCCCGTGCCGGCCAGCTACCATTTTGTGGTCTTGATCTTTCCTATGGTTCTGCTGGTCGAGCACCTGCTGTGGAAACAGCGGTATGGGATCCTCTCACTCGCTATCGCGCTCTACTGCGCCATTTCAGTCATCGAATGGGTTCCCGTCACCCACCAGATATCGAGCACCTCCCTGATCGCGTTCGGGCGGCTCTGGATCGAACTCGGTTTGCTGGCCGTGTTCCTTGTTTGTCTTTGGCGGGCGCAGGCTCTGCGCCAGACACTGCCTGTGAACCGTAACCGTGTCGCGTCGCTCAGTGGCGTTGCCGTCGTTCTGTGGGTCGCTGGCTCACTTGGCTACTATCACCATTTCAAGCATTTGGAAGAAGACCTGGCTGCACGTTTGCGATCGGCGTCCGATGCTTACTTGTCCACCGGCCTTCGTTATAAGCCAAGTGGTTATCTATTCGTCGCAATGACTGCAGATCGGTACCGCGTGCTTGCTCAGAACGGGCTACCGGTCTGGAACAATCCTAGCGGGCGCGAACAGGCGGACCAATTGTCTGCTGCCGTTGCGCAAAGTGCTGGTGGCGTTGTGATCGAACTGGCAGACCGAACCGGCTCCCAGGTGTTCGCTCTGCCCTCAGGCCCGGAGCTTACAGTGCCGTCAACAATGGCGCCGCTCATCACGAATGCGGAGTCGCCGGCTCTATCTGCAAACGGCATGGCCGTAGCCTTCATCAGGGAGGTGAAAGGGCGCGGAACACTCTGGCTTGCCCGTCTGCAGCAGCCATTAGGCAGGTTGCGCAGCGAACCCACTCCGCTGACGAGCGGCACTTATGATGTCCGCGATGTCACCTTCACCACATCGGGGCGGCTTTTGTTTACGGCTCGGGCCGACAGCCACACCAGTATCTATAGCCTCAACCCTGGCAGCCAGCCGAGGATCCTGTTGTCTGAACGAGAAGATGTCGATGCCCCTGCAATCTCCCCGGATGAGCAGCGCATCGCCTTCCGCAAGTTGATCGGCGGCCGTTGGCAATTGGGCTACCTCGATGCTGCGTCGGGCCACGAATGGATACTGACCACCGGCGATTGCAATGTCTATAGTCCGGCATGGGTGGCTCCAGCAGTCATCGCCTACGGTAGCGACTGCGGTCGAGGGCTCGGCCTGAGCGCGTTGGCTTCCATCGATGTTGGCCCCAGGTTTACGCCCGGAGCAGTCTCAATCGCCAGGTTCCTGGTTAGCCGAATGGTTAACCCGGATTTCTCACCGCAACCCTGAGCTTCCGACCACAATGCCCTAGCCCGCATTTCTCACGGCCTGATCCGTAACGAATGATGGGTGCCCCACATCTCGCTTGTTTTTGGCGA
>CAZZVD010000005.1:0-46601 GCA_964657465.1 uncultured Acetobacteraceae bacterium
ATCTCGCCAAAAACGAGCGAGATGTGGGGCACCCGTCATTCCTTGGAAAGAGAGACCTCGCTATCCTGTGGAGCGGTGGAAATTGCGGGCTAGTACTGGGCTAGTACCGGGCTAGTACTACCGCTCGCGTGCAGCCCGCTTCGAGCGCGCGCATCGTTCTCCTATACTGGATTGCATGGCACATGATGCGGCGGCCGCCCGGCCTCGAAAGTTAGCCATCTTTCTTCCCTCCTTGGTGGTCGTCCTGGTGATTGCGGTTGCGGGTACGCAACGCTTCTCCATTCAGAACACGGCCGGGTTGCTGGCCCCGTTCTGGTTCCGGCACTTTTCTTCCCTGCCCTACCAACGTTACTGGGAGTTCGTGGAGGCAGTCCGCAAGACCGGTCACCTGATCGGATATGGCCTGGTCTGTGTTGCGTTTTTTCTAGGGTGCTTTGCATTGCTGAAGCGGCGCGCGCCCGGGAGGTCGACTGGGTGGGCGCTCAAAAACCGCGCGGCCGGATATGCGCTGATTTTGACGATGTTGCTGGGCTGCTCAGATGAAATCCATCAGAATTTTGTGCCCCAACGCACAAGCACTGTGACGGATGTCGGCTTTGACGTCTGTGGCGGTTTTTTCGCCCTCATGTTTGTGTTTGCCGCCCTGCGGTGGCGGGAACGGCGCATGATCTCTCATGCAGCCGCTGTTCTGGATGAACCTCCACGGTAGCCTGGGCCTGGCGTGGCCTGCTGATTTCAGACCACCCATAACGGTGAAAACTACAGGCTTTTTCCTATTTAGCAACTCATACTGATATCTGAATGGCGTCCGGCGATCAGCATCGGGGCGAAATCGTCACAGTGCCGGTTCCTCATGTCGAAGTCCAGGCCGATTCGTGGCAATTACGGTCCTGTTTTCAACGTGATTCCACAGGTTATCCACATTGTGGATAACCAAGTAAGTTACGTAAGTCACCACCCTGGAACAATCAAGGTTTGGGATACCTGCGGTGGTACATTGCGGATCCGCAACATGCGGTAGAAACTCTGCACCCGCCGTTCAAAGCCCCGATTCAAACAGGCGAGGCGCCATCCGCCGGTGCAACTCGCTGCTGAATCGTAAGGAGATACCCCAGCAAATTCAGGGCAAGTACTGCCACTCCGGTGAGAACGTACCCAGTGGTTGTCTGCTGCCTGAAGCCGTACCAGGCTAGCCAGCAGATCACCAGGTGCAGACTAAGCAGTGCCGGGGCGAAACGATGCAGATCGAGGTACCGCCAGGCGAACCAGGGCAGAACGATGAAGTATAAAGGCCAGCCGTACTCCACCAGGCGGTCTGCGCTGGCGCCCAGAAACGGTGTCATCAGAACGCTGATAAGACCGTAGATCAGGCAGAAGCGGAAGACCAGAATGCGGCCGGAAATTTGCCCGTCTGCGTTTCCCTGCCTCCACAGTTTCCCCTTGAGTGCCGATGGCAGAAGCATCTTCCGCCACAAGACCAGAAAGAAGGCCGGGCCCAAACCGAAGATGCCGAACCAGGCCAACAACAAACGGCCGGGCCCCCACAACGATGGTTGGCACAGCCCCACGCTACTGATCGCGCCGAGATGCGCGCCCTGCGGGAGTGCCTCCATCCAGACAGGCGAGCACTCCGGGAGAGTGTTGCTCCACAAGGGAAGTCCGAAGAGGTTCTTGGAGACGCTCCAGACAAGCTTGCCCACGATATAACCGGCACCGCTCAAACCATGCACGCTGGCCGGACCAACTTGACTGAAGTGGCGGCTGACCATACTCGCGCCCAGCATCGCCAGCACTCCGGCAACGACGGCTCTGACGTGGATGCGCCGCCACAACGCGAAAACCAGGCAGAGAGCCACCAGCAGGGTTGATTCCCGGGCGAGGTACGCAGGCAGCAACAGCAGCAGAGCCAGGGTGGTGCGGCCGTACCACAAGCAGCCCAGCATAGCCGCCAGTAGCACCGCATGTAGCAGATCGGGCAAGTAGTAGTCATGAAACATATCGATCCAGAAGGGCATGAGAAACATCGCGGCGTAGATACCCACGGGCGCCCTCCAGGACCAAAGGAACGCGGCGATGAGCGCGATCAGCGCCACCAGGCACAAGACACCCAGAATGAGAAAGCCGGTGTCAACACCGCGGCCGCTTACATGGCCCAGCCACGCGGCGACAAACGGACCGAGGATGCGGGCGGAAAAGGGCGGAGGCACGAGCGCCCGCTGACCAAGGGCCAGCAGCCGGTAGTGCGCACTATCGGGCGCATAGAACGCGCCAGGCAAGCCCAGCAATATGGCGAAGCACAAGCAGGCAGCAGGGAAAACAAGAAAGAGTATGCGCCCCGGGGAATGCGACGATCCGGCGAGCCCAGCGACTGCTTCAGCCGGTTCCGGGAAACCTTGAGTGCGGGACATAGCTGCAGGTTAGTTGATTTACACCCGCTGCGTAATAAGGGCGCGGGTACGCTACGCTGTGACCGGCGGCGCGATGAACTGCGCCAGGACATCTGCATACTTGCTGGGCAAAGGGATTTTGTGGAGAGAACGATTTACGGTCACGTGCGTCGTTTCGCCTTCCGCAAGCAGGGTGATCTTGTCTGGATCCTGCTCCTGGCGCAAGAGGCGATAACCGAACTTGAGCACGGATCGCCGCACGGCCACAACGCTGGTTTCCAGTAACAGCTCATCGTCGTAGCGCGCCGGCGATTTGTAACGGCAATTGGCTTCAACCACCGGGAAGTGGCAATCGTCTTCCGTCTCCATTTGCTTGTAAGCGAAACCAAGCTGCCGCAGCAGTTCGACCCGGCCCACCTCAAACCAGACAAAAAAGTTAGCGTAGTACACGACGCCCATTTGATCAGTCTCGGCATAGCGTACCCGGATGCGGGTTTGGGAAACAGCCATGGTTAGAGTGTAGCGAATGTGGTGCTTGTCATCTCCGGGCATGAATATGGCCCATGTCCGGTTGGCGAACATGGGCCGCTTGTTGTCAGGAAGAAGCGATGGCTACGGTTTGAGTTTGCTGAAGACCTGGAGTTTTGAGATGTCGTTAAACATGACGAACGCGGCGAAGATGAGCAGGACGACGAATGCGGCCTGATAGATCCTCTCTTTGAATTCCTGGTTCAGGTCGCGTCGCATGACTCCTTCAATCAGCAACAGAACAATCACGCCACCATCCAGAATTGGAATGGGCAGCAGGTTGAAGATGCCCAGATTGAGGCTAATGATCGACATCAGGCCGATAATCGGCTGCCATCCTGGCTCCTCGACGGCAAGGCCGGTCTGGCGTGCGATGCCGATGGGCCCGCTCAGGTCCTGCACGGCGAAACGGCGGGTGACCATGCGCTGCAACACTTCCAGGATCAAGCCGGAGTAGCGCAGGTTGAAGTGAACCGACTGGTGCAGGGCTTGCGGCAGCGGCAGCTGCTGGATTTTGAAAGGCGGCAGGTTCGGAGCGAACCCAATCCGGTAAAGCTTGTGGTTGCTGCCAGCGTCCGCCATGATGGGCTGCAGAGAAATCTGAAATTGCTGGCCGTTGCGGAGGGCGGTCAGCTCGATGGGCCGGCCATTGTCCTGCTGCAGAAAGGCCAGCATGGCATCCACGGAGTGCAGAGCGAGCCCGTTTACAGAGAGTATTTCATCACCCGGCTTAAGCCCCGCCTTGGCTGCCGGCATGTTGGCTTCAATCTGGCGAACACGCACCGGACCGTCCTGCATGCGGGGAACGAAACCGACTGTCTGAAAGTCGAACTCATCCGCGCCGCGAGGCTGGGGAATGGATAACTGGGTAGTCACCGTTTGTCCGTTGCGTTTTACATCCACCGGTATCGTCTGCCCGACATTCATGGCGGCGCGAATCGATACCTGCTCCCAGGTGGGATTGCTGACGCTGTCAAAGCGGGTGATCAGATCACCAGCGCTCAGGCCGGCGGACGCAGCCGCGGTGTGATCCGACACGAAATCGATGTTGGCCGGCAGCGCACGAAATGCTTCCACTTCGTTGTGCATCATGTAGAAGCCGGTCATGAGAGCGAGTGCCAGCAGGAAGTTCGAGACCGGCCCGGCGAGCCCGATGAGAATGCGCTGCCAGCGAGGATGGGCACTGAACTCGGCGGGATCGCCAGTGGATCCCTCTCCCGGCTGTTCGCCAGACATTTTGACGTACCCACCGAGCGGGAGAAGGCTCAGGCGATAATCCGTGTCACCGCGGCGAAAACCAAACAGCCGCTTGCCGAAACCAATGGAGAACACTTCCACGCGCACGCCGCACAACTTGGCGACGGCAAAGTGACCAAACTCGTGCACCAGGACCATGATGCCGAGCACAATGAGCATAGAGACTGTACTAGTTAAGAAAAAAGACATAGAAATGAGCTCGTTGACCTCTCTGCGGGATCCAGCCACCATGCCGGAGCACCGAAGTACCCGAGTATTGACTGGAGAGAACTGCCTGTGGTGAGCATTAACCCCAGCGTTCTCTCAACGAAGGCTTGGCGCAAAGCCAGCAACGACGCTTTGGGCAGCTCGCCGTGCTTCCTGATCCAACGCCAACACGTCCGCAATCGTTTCCGGATGCGTCGTCGGAGTTACCTTTAGAACTGTTTCAATTGTACGCGGGATGCCGTTGAAGGGTATGCCGCCTTCGAGGAATGCGCCTACCGCAACCTCGTCAGCAGCATTCAGGGCGATGCAAGCCGCCCCGCCGCTTTCTGCGGCCTCGTAGGCGAGGCGAAGACAGGGAAACCGTTCAAAATCAGGCGCTTCAAAGTTCAGTTGACCGAGCGTGGATAGATCGAATGTTAATTCGCTCGGAACCCGTTCGGGAAAGCTCAGCGCATAAAGGATGGGCAGTCTCATATCGGTAACGGAGATCTGCGCGAGGATGCTGCCGTCGACGAATTCAACCATGGAATGTACCGTTGACTGCGGATGCACGCTGACGCGCACGGCGGAGGGCGGCAAGTCGAACAGGCGGCAGGCCTCGATGATTTCCAGCCCCTTGTTGAGCATGGTCGCTGAATCGATGGTGATGCGCCGGCCCATCACCCAGGTGGGGTGGCGCAATGCCTGCTCCACGGTGATGTGCTCGAACTGATCGAGCGGCAGTTGGCGGAAGGGGCCGCCCGACGCAGTGAGCCAGATGCGGCGCACTTCGTTTGCTGTTCCACCCCGCAGGCATTGATGGATGGCATTGTGCTCAGAGTCGATGGGCAGGAGCGGGACGTTGCGCTTACGCGCCAGCCGCTTGAGGATCTCTCCGGCGGCGACCATGGCTTCTTTGTTGGCCAGGCCAACCGGCTTGCCGGCGGCTACGGCAGCGTAGGTAGCTTCCAGGCCAGCCAGGCCGACAATGGCTGAGACGACGAAGTCCACCTCGGGAAGGGTGGCGACGTGGACCGTGCCAGCGGTTCCGTGGACCACTTCGATCCCGCTGATAGCGGCGGATTTGAGTTTGGCTGCGAGTTGGGCCGCCAGGGGCTCGGTGGCCATCGAGATCGCCTTGGGACGCCAGCGCTGACACTGGGTAAAGGCGGAGTCCACATTGCTGCCGGCCGCCAGCGAGGCGACGCGGAACCGCTCCGGGTAGAGTTCGGCGATGGAGAGGGTGCTGGTTCCGATGGAACCAGTGGAACCGAGGATGCAGATGTGCTTCAACGCCAGCTTGCCCGCTCGAGAATCCATTGAGCGTACCACAGGGCCGGCGCGGCCAGCAGGAGCGCATCGATCCGGTCAAGGATGCCGCCGTGCCCGGGGAGCATGGCGCCTGAGTCCTTTACCCCGGCTCCGCGCTTAATGGCGGATTCGAGGAGGTCTCCTACCTGGGCAAAGATGTTCAGAACGGCTGCCAGGCCTAACCAGCGTGGGAGCCATCCCGGGAAGTGGAGAGCGTTTGTATGGTGCGACAGGGCGAGCAGCCCGGCGGCCGTGAGTATGCTTCCAGCGATTGAGGCAGCGCTTCCCTCCCAGCTCTTCTTAGGGCTCATGGTGGGAGCTAGTTTGGTGCGTCCGAAGGTGCGGCCCACGTACAGGGCGGCAATGTCGCCGGCCCACACGATGCAAAGCAGAAAGATCAGGAGGGAGGGGCCATTGGGTTGGCTCCATAACAGGGGCAGGGTGACCAGGGTCAGCCCGCAATAGAGCAGGGCGAAGATCGAGTAGGCGGTGTCTGGCAGTACCCGGTCGAGCGGGGAGCGAAAGCCGCAGACGGTTAACAGCAGGAGGCTGCAGGCTCCAAGCGCGGCGAGGAGGAGCGCTGGATCCCGGTAAGTGACCGCGAACAGAATGGCGACACAGACGAGGGTCAGGATGCGCGGTGTTTGGGCCCCGTGGGCGTCAGCAATGGCGAGATACTCCCAGGTGGCGAGGCCGGCCACGATCGCTGCTGCGACGACGATGACGGGTAAGGTGCCCTTAAGAAGAAGTAGCAGCACGAGCGGGATGAGGATGGCTGCTGTTATGACCCTTTTCATCTTTGGCAGGATACATGGGTGGCCTGGCGGACTTTCAAGCGGCGGCGCACGGTAATTGCAGCCACCGTTAGGTTTGCATGATTCCGGGATGAAATGGCTCTACCTTGGGATTCAGAGCTACGGCTTGTAGAGCAGTGATGAGGGTTTCCCGGGTAGTTGCCGGGTCAATGATCGCGTCTACCCAAAGCCGGGCGGCGGCATACCGGCAGTCCGTCTGCTGGTCGTAGCTGGCTCGGATGGAGGCGATCACTTCGGCCTTCTCTTCTTCACTCAGCTGCTTACCGCCGCGCTCCAGTTGGCGAATCTTGATCTCGACCAGGGTCGTGGCCGCGGAAGCCCCGCTCATGACGGCATAGCGAGCAGTTGGCCAGGCAAAGAGGAAACGCGGATCGTAAGCCTTGCCGCACATTGCGTAATGGCCGGCGCCGAAGGAGCCACCCATGATCACCGTAATCTTGGGTACCGTCGAGTTCGCGACTGCTGTCACCATCTGCGCGCCCGCGCGGATAATGCCAGTCCACTCCGCATCCCGGCCGACCATAAAACCATTCACGTCGTGCAGGAATATGAGCGGGATCAGGTTCTGGTTGCAATCCATGACAAAGCGCGCGGCTTTCGACGCGCTTTCCGCGTAGATCACGCCCCCAAACTCCACTCTCTTTTCTCCCGTTGGGCTGGTGTGGGTTTGCTGGGTTTTCTGGTTGGCAACAATGCCCACAGCATAGCCGCCGATCCGGCCGTAGCCACAGAGCACCGTCTTTCCATAATCAGCTTTGTATTCGTCGAACTCTGACCGGTCTACCAGGCGCGCGATCACCGCATGCATGTCATAGCCCTTGTTCGATCCCTGGGCGGTGTCTGGGTCAAGCAATGCAAGCAGATCGTCGGAGGCGTATTTAGGAGCATCTGCCCGGGGGTCATACGAAGCACGATGGAAGGGTGCGCCCGGGCCGCGGCCAAGGCGGGAGACGAGAGAGCGCAAGCGGGCAAGACATAAATGGTCATTGGGCTCTTTGAAATCGACGGTGCCTGAGATCTCGGCATGCATGGTGGCGCCGCCCAACTCTTCCGCCGAGTATTTTTGACCAATGGCTGCCTGCACCAGGGCCGGACCGGCAAGAAACAGGCCGCTCCCTTCTGTCATCAGCACGTGATCGGTCATGACCGGAAGATAAGCGCCGCCGGCCACGCACATGCCCATGATGGCCGTGATTTGCGGTATGCCCTTGGCGCTCATGACTGCGTTGTTGCGGAAGATGCGGCCGAAGTCATCCTGGTCGGGGAACACATCCTCCTGCAAAGGCAGGAAGACGCCGGAAGAATCGACCAGGTAGAGCGTGGGAATGTGGTTTTCGAGCGCAATCGTCTGGGCGCGCAGGACCTTCTTGGCCGTCATCGGGAAAAAAGCGCCGGCTTTTACCGTGGCATCGTTGGCGATCACTATGACCAGGCGCCCGCTCACCCATCCCAGGCCGGTGATGACACCCGCGGCCGCCGCGCCGCCCCACTCCTCATACATGCCAAACGCGGCAAACAGGCCCAGCTCGAGAAATGTCTGCCCCGGATCTAACAGAAGAGAAAGCCTTTCCCTCGCGGTCAGACGTCCTTTGCCGTGCTGGGACTCGATCGCTTTGGCTCCGCCGCCCTGGCGGATGACCTCCTCCTGCTGCCTGAGCACTTGGAGCAAGGCCTTCATCCCATTGGCGTTTGCACGGCTTTTGGCGCTTGCAGGATCCAGGCAGGAAGCGAGCTGGTTAGAAAACCGGGGCGTCGCCACAGAAGGAACTTCGGGTTGGTCAGTATTTGGCGTGGGCATAGGAAAACGCGCAAGCATAGCATTTCGCGCCTATTCAATGTAAAGCCGGCGCGAAGCGAGGGAAACGGAAGTCGCTAGCATAGTTTCCCTCTTTGCAACATCACCTTTTTGTGACATACTCCTTTAGATTATCTTCTGGCCAACCCCTATAGCCGAAAGATCAGTCGGTCGAAAGAGAAGAAGATGACGAATCTGCGCTGGAAACTAACAAATGCACGTTCCTGGTCGACCACGGACGCTACCGTGGATGCCTGCGACTGGATCAAGTCGCACGACCATGCGGGGGAAATCGCGGGCCACTACCAGGTGAGGTTCACTTATCGGTCGGGCCAAAATGGCGAGGTCAACCATGGGGAGTTTTGCCACCACGGGATCCGTCACATCGTCCCGTACTCGGTCGGGGAACGCCTGACGATCGAATACGATCCGAAAAAGCCTTCGCGATATCACTTCAGCGGCGCCTCCGCTAACTTTGAAAAGCTGGAAGCGATCCTGGTGATGACCGTATTCGCGCTGCTCGCCGGTTACTTTCTCTACGCGTTCTAACTCCGTCGATTCTCCCCCTGACACCTGTCTTTGGACCGCAGTGGCTGGCCGGTTTGCAATTTCCCGGTGCCGCACTAGGATGGATTTGGCCGCAGAATGGCTTTTGCGGTCACCTCCGACAAGAATGCGGTGCATGAACGTTTTTCGCTCTCTCGTTTTCTCTTCCTTTCTCGCTGGCTTGGCGCTCTGTGCGCCTGGCCCCTCCGGCCTTTCCCAGCAAAGCGTTTCTTCTGACGACATCAGCGTCGCCGATGGTCTGCAACTGCCGACGTACGGACACGTGTGGGCACTCGATAGCTGGAAAGGTCTTCAGGAACTGGTGCGGCTGAAACCTCCAGACACTCTGGGCGAGGACACGGGATTTTCCCTGAAGCTCCGGCAGAAGGTCGAGTTTAAGGGAGAGGCAGCGATGGTGCGGCTTCACAACCCGGCACCCACGTTCTTCGTGCGCGGGGTTTCCGGTGGCGATGCCGGCCGGTCTGATCTGGTGATGGTGCGGCTTGAGTTGGAGGGCGCAAGACGCACGGTGAGCAAGGAAGGGCTGACTCAACTCAAACAGGTCGCGAAAAAAGCAGACGACCGGCCCTACTCCGAAGTGATCCTCATGAAGCAGCAGCGGGTCGGCTCGACGGACTGGTACCGGCTGACGCCGCGGTCGGTATTGGCGGCCGGTGAATATGCATTGCTTCCTCTGCCCACGGGCCAGGGTTTCGCGGAAGGGGAATTATTTGATTTTGCGTTCGATCCAGATGCCCCGGAAAATCCTGATCCGCTGCGTTCCGAGCAATACCGCGGCGCAAATTGAAGAAGAACGAATCACATCAGTGACTCACCCAAAGGTGTTACATATTCTGCGCTCTGCGTGAATGCGCGGAAAGCTCGCGAACCATTGGTAGCACCGAGGGTCACGGCAAAGCGACATTGCTTTTTTTGATTGAGCAGCCGTTCCGCATCCGTTCGCCGTGCCGGCGCGCCTATCCGGTTCCCTGCTGTTTGCGAACTCTCCCCTTGGCCCGGGAGAGCTCTTCCCATGCAACCGAAGTTGCCCACGAATAGTAACCGTTACTAGCACAATTTGACCACGCTGCATGCACACGGCTTCCCTCCTGCCGGCGAGGCGCCCCCGTGAGCATACAGCGCGCGATTGGCTGGTCGAAGTTCTACGTGGAGGCGGGCGTAGCCGCTGAGCCATCAAGGCCAAGCGCCCCGGCGTGGTCACGCAATGCAGCGATGCAAACCGCGATGTGCCCGTCGAGATCGACCCCCAGTTCCTGCGCACCGTTGATGATGTCTTCGCGATGCACACCACGGGCGAAACCCTTGTCTTTCATCTTCTTACGCACACTTGGGGGGTCCACATCGAAGATTGATTTAGTCGGTTTCACGAGCGAGACAGCAGTCAGAAATCCCGCCAATTCGTCACAGGCAAAGAGCGCTTTTGCGAGATGCGAAACGCGCGGAACATTGGAATAAAGAGCGTGCCCCATGATGGCTTCTCGTATCTCTTCTGGCCAGCCCTGCTCGGTGAGAATTTTGTTGCCGATGAACGGATGCTCGGCCGCGCTGGGGTATTTTTCATAATCGAAATCGTGCAGCAAACCAGTGATGCGATAGGTTGCGCGCAGCTGTTCCGCGGCTGCTTCGCTCAATCCCCTGGCGCTTATTTCTTGTTCTGCATAAGCACCCATGCAGGCTTCCACAGCGAGTGCGTGCTTAAGCAAACTGCTGGTTTTTGTGTACTCGTTGAGCAGCGTCCAGGCGTCTGCTCGTGTGTAGTGTGTTGCCGTCATTGGTTAAACCTTTATACGTAAGGAGCCGAATGACTCCGGTTTTCTTAGGCTTTCTTCCGAAATTCGTACCACGTTTTCCGCTTTGACCCTACTTTTTAACTTGACATTGCAGATACCCTGCATCACTGTAATCATGACTCAGGAAGAGATCGTCGTTAAACGGTTTCATTGCACGAAGTTGTGCTATGTAGCCTAAAAAGCGGCGCCCTCGACCGGGACCGCCCTGCTCTGGCGCTCCGTCACCAAAAATTATGGCCACTACGTTAGCAACCATCGAGGCACGGGAAGTTCTGAGATGCGAGCGCTGCACCCTGGTGCAGTTTCGGACGGCGAACTCTTTATGCCGGCGCTGTCACAAACCCCTGGAGATCGAAGAACCGGAGCGCTTAGCGCCCCAGTTTGCCGGTGAACCAGAAGAGGCTGTTGCTGAAGATAACGGGCTGCAGGTTGCGCGTGCGGTACGGGATCTTCGCAAGGGCCGCAATCTTAGCCAGCGTCAACTGGCCGGCAGGATGCAGGTGCCGCGTACTTACATTTCAAAAATCGAGAACGGTAAGGCGATGCCTACGCTTTCTTCCCTGGCCCGGCTTGCCGCCGCGCTTGAGATTGATATTTGCCATCTGCTGCGAGACGCCCGCAGCCGCAAGCACGAAGAAACTGCGTCTATTCTCAACGATCCTTTCCTTGCCGAGCTTGCGCCGTACGTGGCACAGATGGATCAACTGCAGCGCTCGATGTTCCTGAACCAGGTGCGTGACCTGGCAATGGGCCGTCGCAGAACTGCATAGAAGAACAGACCCTCTCCGCCTCTCCGCCGATCAGGCACCTTGCTCCGGGCGTTCGGTTGCGAACGCCCGGCTGGATCTCTCTCACGGGTGCCCACCGGTTTTGCGAGGGAATGGATCCTTGTGCTACGGTCGTAGGGAAAGGCAATCGTTTTGCGATTCCCGCCAGCGAACCGTGTAGCTGAACTTTCTCCTGACGAGCAGGCAATCTATCGCCAACTGGATCCAGCTCGCCTGCCACAGCATGTCGCCATCATCATGGATGGCAACGGTCGCTGGGCAGGTAAGCGCAGCCTGCGTCGCTTCCTCGGCCACCAGCAAGGCGCCAAGTCCGTCCAGTTCGTGGTGGAGACCGCCTCGCGCATCAACCTGCCCTGGCTGACGCTCTACGCCTTTTCGCTCGAAAACAATCTTCGCCGCCCCAAAACAGAAGTGAATTTCCTGATGCGCCTGTTGCGTTCCTACCTGGTCGACAATGTAGGCAGGATGAACGATAACAACGTGCGCATCGCGTACATCGGGCGTGTGCATGAGTTGCCCAGCGAAGTGCAGGAAAAAATGCAATGGGCGGCCGAAGCGACTGCGCACAACACGGGCACGGTGCTGACGCTGGCTCTGAACTATGGAGCGCGCAGCGAGCTGGTGGATGCGATGCGGGCGCTATCGCGAGAAGCTGCGGCGCATGGCACGTCTCTGGAGCAAATCACCGAGGACGATGTGCATCGGCATCTGTACACCGCGCATATGCCGGATCCCGATCTTGTGGTGCGCACCAGCGGCGAATTCCGTCTTTCGAACTTTCTGCTGTGGCAGATGGCTTACTCGGAAATTTTTGTGACGGAACGGTTGTGGCCCGACTTCCGTGGAATCAACCTGCTGGAAGCGATTGCGGATTACCAGCGTCGTGAACGCCGCTATGGTGGTTTGAACAAGCGGCAGGAATCCGACGAAGCGCCCATCCCGGATAACATTCTCGTCCCCCGATAGCGTAGTGCGTCACAAACCCTGTTTCACCACCCACACCCACCCTTCAGTTCTATTTCCTTAAAGTGATCAAGGGTGCGCCACATCTCGCTTGTTTTTCGCGAGATGTGGGATTCCACAAACGTTTTTGCGGAAAGTGCTTCGACGATTTCACAGCGAGTCACTCTCGGTGGAAGAGTTCAGTGAGCAACCAGTTATGAGGAAACTTTCGTGGTATCCCACATCTCGCGAAAAACGAGCGAGATGTGGGGCACCCTTGATCGCTTCACGGAAACAGAGTTAAGGGCCCGGTGTCTCTGCGGAGATCACTGAACGGGTGCGCACCAGCGGTGAATTCCGGATTTCGAATTTTCTGCTGTGGCAGATGGCTTACTCGGAAATTTTTGTGGCGGAACGGTTGTGGCCCGACTCCCGTATGATCAACCTGCTGGAAGCGATTGCGGATTACCAACGTCGTGAACGCCGCTACGGTGGTTTAAACAAGCGGCAGGAATCCGACGAAGCGCCCATCCCGGATAACATTCTCGTCCCCCGGTAGCGTAGTGCGTCACAAACCCTGATTCACCACCCACACCCACCCTTCAGTTCTATTTCCGTAAAGTGATCAAGGGTATCCCACATCTCGCGAAAAGCGAGCGAGATGTGGGGCACCCTTGATCGCTTCACGGAAACAGAGTTGAGGGCCCAGTGTCTCTGCGGAGATGACTGAACGGGTGCGCACGCAGGGATTGCAGGCTCTCTCGATGAGCTCGGCAGTATGCTCGACTTATGAGTGCGCAGTCTCTCCCCCGCCCACAGAAACGCACTTCCACCCAGAAGAAACGGAAAACCACGCCGGCGCGCCGCCAGGCTGCGGGAACAAGCAGCTTGGCGGCGTGGTGGCCACTGCTGGCCGGCATCGCAATCACCGTCGTCGCAGTGAAGACGGCTGAGATTTTGCCGCTCATGGGTGCAGCAGGGCTGCTGAAACTGCAACTGCTCTATCCCTTCGCATTGCTGCTGAAGCAGCCGCAACTCGGGCTGGCGGAGCAAACCAGCGATCAGTGGTCGCAAATGATGCTGTACGCACAGTGGGTTCTTTACGGCTTCTACGTAAGCCTGGCGATCCACTGGACTTCCCGTGGAAAAGCCCTGCTACAAATCGCCGCCTTGCACATCGCCGGATTTGCTGCGCTATGGTTTCTGTCAACGAAATGAGCGGCGGAGCCGTCAAGATTATCGAATGCCCTCGGGACGCGTGGCAGGGCCTGCCAGGCCACATTCCCGCCGAGGTGAAGGCAGACTATCTGCGTGCTTTGGTGCAGGCAGGCTTTACGCAGATCGATGCGGTTTCGTTTGTGTCGCCCGGGGCGGTGCCGCAGATGGCCGATTCCGAGCGCGTGCTGAGCTTGCTGGGCCCGGTGACTGGCGTTGATATTCTCGGCATCGTGGTGAACCAGCAAGGGGCTGAGCGGGCCATACGCACGGGCGTTGTGCGAACGCTGGGGTTTCCCTATTCCATCTCGCCTACGTTTCTGTCCCGCAACCAAAAGCAGACAATGGATGAGGCACAGCGCACGTTGGACACGATCGCCAGGCAGGCGCACTCCGCCGGGCTGGGTGTGGTGGCGTACGTGTCGATGGCTTTCGGCAACCCCTACGGTGACAGCTGGCGGCCAGAGGATGTCATCGCCGCCTGCAGGTCTCTCCTGGCACTGGGCGTGGCGGAAATTTCACTCGCCGATACAGTGGGGATTGCGGGCCTAGAGCAGATTTCTTCCCTTCTCACTTCGGTGATGACCGAAATTCCAGGGATTGCCCTGGGGGCCCACTTGCATGCGCGCCCGAGAGAGGCTGCGGCGAAAATTGCCGCCGCGTACCGTGCTGGTTGCCGCCGGCTGGATATGGCTTTGGGCGGCCTGGGCGGGTGCCCTTTTGCGCAGGACGCGTTGGTGGGCAACATTGCCACAGAGATCGCCCTCGGGGAACTCCAGGCATTAGGGGCGAGGTTACCTGCGCTGCAGCCTCTCGATGATTTGCTAACCATGAGCAGCGCCATCGCTGGTAAATTCGGAACAGCCGCGTAAACGCGCGGCGCTCTGCAGATCTCTTCCCTCCGGAAAGCTTTCCGTTTGAGATTACAGACGGGGTCTAAGCGCCCTGCCAGAGTTGTCCACCGACCTGAGGAGATATCCAAAAACACCGTGCCCATCAAATACACAACTCTTTTAGTGGAAGAAGCCGGCGGCGTCCACACCATCACCATGAATCGGCCGGAGCGGCGGAACGCGCTCAACCCGCAAATGATTGCCGAGCTTACCCACGCGATGGGCGAAGCCGGAAACTGCTCCTGCGGCGTTGTTGTGCTGACTGGAGCGGGCAGCGCCTTTTGTTCTGGCATGGATCTGGAGAACCTGAAATCGCTCACCAACCAGCGGCCAGAGGATCAGCGGGCAGAAGCTGAATCCATGGCCTGGATGATGCGCCGGCTGTATGAATTGTCAAAGCCGACGATCGCGGCGGTGAATGGCGCCGCCATCGCCGGTGGTACAGGGTTGGCCACGTTGTGTGACTTCACCATCGCCGCCACGCATGCCAGGTTCGGCTACACCGAAGTGAAGATCGGATTTATTCCGGCGATTGTTTCTGTCTTTTTGCTGGAGATGATTGGGGAAAAGAAAGCCAAGACTTTGCTCTTATCCGGCCGCATTCTCGAAGCGGACGAAGCGTTGGCGGCGGGCCTGGTCACCGAAGTGGTGCCGGCGGAAGAGCTCATGGCGCGGGTTGGCGCGCTGGCCGCGCTTTTGTTGAAGAATAGTCCGGAGTCGATGGGCTCAGTCAAGAAGATGTTGAGCGGCTTCGCCAAGGATCGTCTCGATCGCGATCTTGCGCGGGCGATGCGCTGGAACGAGAAGACTCGTAACAGTGCTGACTTTCGTGAGGGCCTGAGCGCTTTTCTGGAGAAGCGAGAGCCGGTGTGGCCGGCCCGCAAGCCCAAAAAAGAATGACTGCGCGGCTCATCTCGCCGCTTCGCTAAACGCTTTGCCTGGCGACGCACCCTGCCGATTTTGAGGCTGCCTGCAATTTGCGACTATCATGGCGAGCATGACAAAAAAGATTCGTTGGGGCGTTCTGAGCACGGCTGCGATCGGGATGAAGAAGGTCATTCCGGCCATGCAAAAATGTGAATGGGCGGAGGTGACGGCAATTGCGTCGCGCACGCTTGCCAGTGCTGAAGAGGCCGCCCGGCAGCTCAATATACCCAAAGCCTATGGTTCGTACGAGGAGTTACTGGCTGATCCGCAGATCGACGCCATCTACAATCCTCTTCCCAATCAACTGCACGTACCCTGGACGATCAAAGCGGCAGAAGCGGGCAAGCATGTCCTGTGCGAGAAGCCGTTGAGCATGACTGTAGCCGAGGCGAAAACACTGGTGGCGGTGCAGGCGCGCACCGGGGTGAAGATCGGCGAAGCGTTCATGGTGCGCACGCACCCGCAGTGGGTGCGCGCGCGCGAACTGGTGAGGTCGGGGCGAATCGGCGATTTGCGTTCGATCGTGGGTTCGTTTAGCTACTTCAACAACGACCCAAAGAACATTCGCAACATCGCTGAGTATGGCGGTGGGGCGCTGATGGATATCGGTTGCTATCCGATCAATACTGCGCGATTTCTGTTCGGCGAAGAGCCGCTGCGGGTATCGGCATTGCTGCAAAATGACCCGGAATTTCAGACGGACCGGCTTACCTCCGCTATGCTTGAATTTCCTTCAGGCCACGCGATATTTACCTGCAGCACGCAGATGGTGCCGTATCAACGCATGCAGGTGCTGGGGACCAAAGGGCGTATCGAGATCGAGATCCCGTTCAACGCTCCGAATGATCGCCCTTGCCGCATTTTCCTGGACGACGGCCGGGATGTGTTTGGCGGCGGCGTGACGACGGAGACCTTTCCCATTTGCGATCAGTACACAGTGCAGGGCGATGCTTTCTCGCAAGCGCTGCTGGGACAAACAGAGGTGCCTGTTCCGCTCACCGACGCCGTCAAAAACATGGCGGTCATCGATGCCATTTTTCGTTCCGGGCAATCGAAGCAGTGGGAAACGCCGCAGTCTTAATGGAAAGACATAGTGGGCGGAAGAGACGCCAGCGCTAATACTGGGATCGAGAGAAACTGCATGCAGGTGCTGTACTTTTTGGTCGAGAGCTTTATCAACACCTTCGGCATTACGCGGCCGAGGCCTGAGCAGCAGCGCACGGTTGCCCTGCTGCTTGGCGGCTTCCTGCTGGTGTTCTTCACCGCGTTGTTCGGGATGATTGCGTGGATGCTCTTGAGTCCGAGAACTTAGCTCTCTGACAACGCCACTTAACAAACGACCACAAAGCAGTCTTAGTCTCACTACGAAACCATCGGTGGCGCTTGCTGGTTAAGCTGGTTAGTGAGACGGATGTCCAGAGTGGGGGCTTTGCAGATTACTATGCAAATAAGTGCGGGGGCCGCCCTCATTTAAATAACTAAATCTTTCCGTTGTTCACGCCGACAGCCTCAGTGAGAGCTGCGTTCTGCGTGGGCATCGTGCCGGCGGCCTTTTTGTGCAACTGATGATGCAGACAGTAGAGAGCCAGCTCTAAACGGTCAGAAACCCCGAGCTTGTCATACACCTTGCGCAGGTAGTTCTTAATCACCTGTTCTGTGGTGCCAAGTTGATAGGCGATTTCCTTGTTGCGCTTGCCCTGCGTGATACAGGTGATAATCGCCAGTTCCTTGGGAGACAACCGGGGCTGGCTGCGCGGGCTGGTCAATGCGCTGGCTTGCGAACGATAGGCCTCGATCACCCAGTTAATGGACTGATTGTCGATCCAGGTTTCGCCGGCAGCGATTTTGCGTACGCATTTCACCAGCAGATCCGGCGAGATAGAGCGGGGAATGATTCCGCGCACGCCGCGACGATATAGCTCGACGGTGTTGGTTTCGTCATTCTGGGCCGACTGCACGATGATCTTCAATTGCGGGGCGCGACGAACAAGCTCGGGAATGGCATCGATGGTCCCGGCTATGAGATTGCCCTCGAGCAGGATCAAATCTGTCGGGAAACGCTGGATGGCGCTGTGAAGTCCAGCAAGCGTGTCAACCTGGGCGATGACACGAATGTCGTCTTCCAGAGCGAAGATCTTGCGAATGCCTACCCGGTAGATCGCCTGCGAATCGGCAAGAACGATGCGAATAGCAGCGTTATCTGCTCCCTCGTCAGAGTCGAACACGCCGTCAGGGTTGGCCACATCGGGAGATTCTGGTTTGGCAGATAGCATAGGATCAGGGACCAACGTATGTTTAATGACTGAAATGGTATTCGTCAATTACCGCTGCGACATGTGTCGTCTCTATGTCTGGAATGCAGCGTACCACGCGGCCCGAGCAGTGCAATACAACATCGGTGGGGGTTCCCATGGCCTCCGCGGGCATGGCGATGGTGAAACTCACTATGCTGCCCACCGGGAGTGCCGTCGCCAACTGGAATAAAACGCCGTTGGCAGAAATGTTTTCAGTAACCGCCGCAAGATCTCCGCCGGCAGTACTGATGGTAATCGGCACGCAGAGCGGAAAGCGTACTGCCGCTCGGAGTTCGACAGGACGTTCTGTAGCAACAGCAACGGTCGTATCCATGCACCTGATCATAGACATAACCCCATCGGACGGGAATACCCTAAAATGGCCAGGTATTTTTCTAAAACAGTACCGAGGTCACCACCTTCGTTACTGAGGTCTACTGGTTTCCTGCTATTTGGGCCCGAAACCGAACAGACGACTGTACCCGGAGGCTTTGCGCAGATCGTTGACAGCTACTCTGTTTTATATACCAACTAGTAATACCGCGAAAGTTGTAGAAGTTGGTCACCCTCAACGGTAATCTTGTTTTGCGCTACCAGCGCTCCCAGGAGAACCACCTTGAATACCACTCTGATTCGTGCAATCGCTGCTTTTGGTCTGCTCGCCGCAACAGCTGCCGCCCACGCCAGCCCCCTGTTGTACTTAATTATTCGTTAGGCCCAGACACCCAACCAGTGGAATGGCGTAGGCCTCCCCCCTGCGCTATGCTGACTCTCTAAGGGTGCACCATGAACTTGTCGGCCTTGTACTCGGTAATCGCGGTGGTGTGCTTCGCCGCGGAGATTGGCCTCCTTGCCATTCTCCTTTTCCGTCGCCAATACAGGTCTTTTCCGGTCTTCACCCTATACATTGCCTACAATGTGGCCAGCGACGTTCTCGTCGGCGTGGTCCTTGCCGCCTATTCTTTAAGCTGGGCTCGACCGCTGCAGCTGGCTTCGATTCCCTTGCAGTATCTTCTCGAACTGGGAGTCCTGTTCGAAATAGCCTGGAACGTACTCCGTCCTGTTCATGCCGCGCTGCCCAGGAACGCAATACGTGTGTTTGTCTGCCTGGTGGCGATCGCAATTCTTTTTGGGACGATCCTCGCCTGGCACATTCATGACACTGG
This sequence comes from uncultured Acetobacteraceae bacterium, assembly GCA_964657465.1. GTDB lineage: Bacteria > Acidobacteriota > Terriglobia > Terriglobales > Acidobacteriaceae > PALSA-350. Next base: position 18,862 of record CAZZVD010000005.1, read on the forward strand.
TAACCAGATCGATGATATTAAGCACGTCCTTGATTTAACTGTCGGATTGCTTCGCTTATTGATTTTTGCGGCCACCGCCGGCTTCGCCCAGGTCCTCGGTATTGGATGGAAGGATAGAGTCTTACAGCTCGCCACCGCGCTGTCGTTCTACAGCGCCATCGACCTGACGGTCACCTTTTGGGAGCGCCACGCCGGAGATGCGGCCGCCATCGACCCACTGAAATCCATCGGCTACCTGCTGGAAATCGGCTTTCTTGTCTGGGCGTTTACAACTAAAGAGGTACAAAGGGCCGAATTCAGTCCACAAATGGAACAGTTTTTGGTTACACTTGCTGGACGGGCAAAAGTCGCCCGCACTGCCATTATTCGCATGCAGGTGAAATAACGACATGATGTTGCCGCTGATCCAGGTAACGGTTGCCGCTGTTCTCGTTCTGTATGCCGCCCTGTGGCGCAGGCAGCAGGCCCAGCGTTCTAAAAGCTGGCACGCGATTGTTGGCCAGCTTCGAGCCAATGATTGGGGCATTGAAGAGATTTCCGAGCGCTACCTCTACAAAGGCGATGTTCAGGTGACCAGCAAAGACGTCTGGCACCGCATCCAGGGCTGTAAAGGTCTGTGGGCCATGTACAAGAATTGCCCGGTGCTGATCCAACTCGCTGATTATGCCGCGGAGCATGGAACCAACGTCGATCAAGCTATGCTTGAGGGTATACGCAGCGACGCAGTGCAAATTCGTCTGTGTGTTCTGATGGCGCTCGGTCAGTACATCTTTTCTGCATCGTCCGTTGGAGCCTCGGTCAATGCTCACCGTGCTGTGATGACCTACAGCGCGATGATGGTGAGACTCACGACCTTCGTGCAGGAATACTCCTCTGCCCTCTTCCCCAGCTACCTCGACGCTGTAGCCTAGGCTTCCCCGCCCTTAAGGCACTCTCTGCGTGACCAGCGGGGAAAGCTGACTTGCGCAATGGAAGTGATCCAGCGATACTTAAGAGTCGGTAGTGCCATCGCAGGCGTGGTTTGTCCGCTGATGGAAGCACCCGAGACCCACCCGGATTTGACCCCACCAGGGAAGAAGATCTGAAAGGATGTACGACTTTGTTAATGATTCGCCTCGCCCGGTTTGGCGCCAGGAAGAAGCCCTATTACCGCGTTGTTGTGATTGAAAAGGACCGTGCCCGCAATGGCCGTTCGATCGAAGTGGTGGGTACTTACAACCCACGTACCAACCCTGCTACCGTTGACTTGAAGCGCGAGCGCATTGAGCATTGGACGAGCAATGGCGCACAGCTTTCTGAGCGTGTAGCCAAGCTGCTGGCGGCGCAGCCCGCTGTCCCTGCCGCCTGAAGTAACTCGCAGGAAAAGTTTCCCACCTGACCCGGTTCACACCGTAGCAGCAGTATGCGCGTGCGCAGCCGGGGAATGGGACGTAGTATTTGCGACATCGACCGGCGTGTGAATTGGGGCTGGACACAACCCATTGCGAAGCGGTTTAATGCTCCGTCATGTAGGGGCCCTGGCAAAAGCAAGTCTCTTAAACACTTCAGATCGCGTTTTCTGCAAGTGCCACGACACCCTGGCCAGGCTCCTTGAGGCTACTCCAATGACACAAGAAGCGAAGCAAGACGATATGCAACAACTGGTGCTGGAGATTGCCAAAGCCCTGGTCGACGATCCACATGCAGTGGACGTGCAGGTGGTTGCGCGTGACGAGAACACGGTACTGCGCCTGCGCGTGGCCTCTGCAGACGTGGGCAAGGTGATCGGCAAGCAGGGCCGTACGGCTCGCTCCATGCGAACAATCCTCAGCGCAGTGAGCATGAAGCTGCACCACCGCTACACACTGGACATCCTGGAAGAGGATGAGTCGGGTAAACCCTCCGATGCACATGTATCTCCCTGAATCACAGACCCCCAGGTCACCCATTGCTGCGTCGCAGTTGAGGCTGGAAGCGAGTTCCGGGATTCATGGTTCCCGAAACTACCGTTCGCCCCGCTGGAGGGCTGCCTGAGCGATCAGGATGCAGGTTGGGTACTGCTTGCGCGCGTAGTGCGTCCGCAAGGCCGGCGAGGCGAGGTTCTGGCGGACATTTTCACTGAATTCCCAGACGCCTTCACGGGCCGCAAGCAATTGTTTTTGCGTGCGCCCCGCTCTGCGGCGGTCAGTGAAACCAGCATCGAGGCTCACTGGCTGCACAAAGGCCGGGTTGTGCTGAAATTCGCCCAGTGCGATTCGATCAATGACGCCGAAAAGCTACGCGACTTCGAAGTACTGGTTCCCCGTGAAGCGCGCATGCCGCTCGAGGGGGACGCAATTTATGTGAGCGATCTGATCGGGCTGACGGTGGTGGATGTGACGCCGGATGGCTCTGGCCAGGCAGGCGAGATCGTCGATGTCGAACCAGAGGGCGCTGGCCCGGCCATGCTGGTGATTCGCACTGTCGCCGGAGAAGAAGGCCTGATTCCTTTTGTCCGTGCCTATCTGCGTAAGGTGGATGTTGCCGGTGGACGGCTGGAGATGGAGCTTCCAGAGGGGCTGCTGGCAACCCAGGCGCCGGCCTCTGAACAGGAAGCCCAGGCGGGTCGGGAGCAGGCGGCCGAGAGCGAAGATGGGTAGGGTTAGTATGCGCTTTGACATCGTGACCATCTTCCCCGGATTCTTCGCCGGCATTTTCGATAACGGTGTGGTTAAGCGGGCGATCCAGGGTGGCCTGCTCAGTGTTTCCCTGCATGATCTGCGGGCGTTTACCACCGACCGGCATCGCACGGTCGATGACCGTCCGTTCGGCGGCGGCGAGGGCATGGTGCTGAAACCGGAACCACTGGTAGCGGCGGTAGAGCACCTGGCGCTCAGCGCTAAGACGCAGCGCTCCGCAGCACGGGAAACGGTCATCCTGCTTTCGGCGCAAGGCAAGAAGTTTTCCCAAAGCACGGCGCGTTCGCTGGCGCAGTGCGAACGCGTGGTGTTGCTGTGCGGCCGGTATGAAGGTGTGGACGAGCGAGTGATGGAGCTCGTAGCCGACCAGGAGCTCTCGATCGGCGACTACGTGCTGTCTGGCGGAGAGCTGGCGGCAGCCGTAGTGGTGGACGCGACGATGCGCCTGTTGCCCGGCGTACTGGGCAATGAAGCCTCCTCGGAGTACGAGAGCTTCGGCGCCGCGGATAGATTGCTGGCGGGCGCTGCCGCGAACGAACTGCGTTCCACCCATGGCGCCGGGGGCCTGCTGGATTACCCGCACTACACACGGCCCGCGGAATATCGCGGCCTGGTTGTGCCCGAGGTGCTGAGCGGCGGCAATCACGATCAGATAAGAAGATGGCGGCGCGAACAGGCACTCAGAAAGACTTTGTGCAATCGGCCAGACCTGCTGGTGCATGCGGATCTCAGCGTTGAAGATCGGCGCATTCTGGCCGCATTGGAACTGCAGGCCGGGAGCGCGCAAAGCAAAGATTCCGTGTAAACTAGAACCTTCGACGTATTCCAGCTTTTCTTAGCGTCCAGGAAACAATTATGTCTATTCATCCAGTCATGCAGCGCCTCGCCGATAAGCTTCGGCGCACGGACCTGCCCGCGTTTGTTCCCGGCGATACGATCCGGGTGCAGGTCAAGATCAAAGAAGGCGATAAAGAGCGCCTGCAGGCATTTGAAGGTATTGTGATTGCGCTGAAGAATGGCGCGCAGGGTAGCTTTACCGTGCGCAAAATGAGCTTCGGCCAGGGTGTCGAGCGCATTTTCCCGTTCAACTCGAAGGTGGTCGACAAGGTAGAGAAGGTGCGCTCCGCGCGTGTTCGCCGGTCCAAGCTCTTTTACCTTCGTGGACTGCGTGGCAAGGCAGCCCGTCTGAAGGAAGTGGAACGCAAGTAGCGTTCCTGCTGCTGATTTAAGACTGCCCCGTTAGCATCCGCTGACGGGGCATCTCTTTGTTGATTTGCTTCCGGGTTGGCCATCCGTGCTACCCGCAAGGCGCAGCGCAAGCCGATGATCTAAACTCAAGCTGACGTGGCAACGCACACTCTCCCGAACAAACAGTCAACAAGAAGCCGGGTCCTATTGGACCTCTGCCCGCCCGCCGGCGCAGTGGCTGCACTCGTCGAAGCCGAGGAGCTGGAGCCCGGAGAGCTGGAGCCGGAAGTTTCTGCGGCCACCCGCAAACTGCGTATGTTGCGGAAGCTGGTGTGCGGCCAACGGTACGAGAAAGCCGCGCGCGCAACCGGCGCGAAAGTGATTGCCGGGGTCGATGAAGTAGGGCGTGGCGCGCTGTTTGGGCCGGTGGTCGCGGCCGCCGTGATTCTTCCCGAGGGTTGCCGCATCCCGGGGTTGCGGGATTCCAAACAGTTGATCCGGGAAGATCGTGAGCGGCTGGCGCGCATTGTGGAGCGGAAGGCGCTGGCCATGGCTATCGAAGAGGTCGACGCGGCTACCATCGATCGCATTAACATCTACCAGGCCACCCGGGTGGCGATGACGGGCGCAGTTTGCCGCTTGTCCCTTTCGCCCGACCATCTGCTCATCGATGCCATGCGCCTGGACCATGCATGCGCCCAGACCAGCATCATCTACGGCGACTCTTTGAGTATCTCGATTGCGGCTGCTTCGGTGCTGGCCAAGGTATATCGCGATGACCGCATGCGCCAACTGGATCGCGACTACCCACTGTATGGCCTGGCTTCGCACAAAGGCTACAGTACCCCCGAGCATAAGAGGGCTCTGGTGGCCCATGGTCCGAGTCCCCTGCACCGGCGAAGCTTTCGGCCAGTTGCAGAAAACTGTCTGCCGTGGGACTAGCACGGCCACCGCTCCCGGTTGAGGAGGAGATTTGCCACTGCGGCTGATGTGTTTTACCGCGCACCCGGATGACGAGTGCGGCGCGTTTGGCGGGGCACTGGTCCGCGCGCATGAGAGGGGTGCGGAGACCAGTGTGATTTGCCTGACGGAAGGCCGCGCGGCCTCTAACCGTGGGGATGCGCGGGACGGCGATGAACTGGCTCAGTTGCGCAGACAGGAATTCGCGGCGGCGCTGGCGGTGTTGCATGTGAATGAGGGTGAGGTGCTGACCTACCCCGATGGCGGTTTAGTTAGTCAGGACTTCTCTGCCGTGACGACTGCCCTGGTGGAGCGCATACGGCGGTTCCGGCCTCATGTGGTGTTGACGTTCGGCGGCGATGGGAATGTGAACCTGCATCCGGATCACACGATGGTTTCCTGTTTTGCCACCGCTGCGTTCCACTGGGCCGGGCGCGCCCAGTTCGCACCGGAGCAGAGCGCTGTCGGACTGCTCCCGTACCGGCCGCAAAAGCTTTACTACGGCGCCGCGCCTTTCCTGGCATACGCGAACGCTGACGAGGCCCGGGAGATCGCGCTGATGCCGGCATCCCTGGTGCTCGAAGTGCATGATCTGAAAGCCGTCAAACTCGAAGCCTTCATGCAACACACGACGCAGGCTAACCTGCTGGCTAAAGTGAGGACTATCTTCGAGGAGACCGGCGGCGAAGAGAAGTACTTACTGGCGGCGACCCGAGGCATGCCCCGCGCCCCGATCGAGACAGACATGTTTGCCGGTGTAGAAGAGTAGTTGGGTAGGGTAGGGTTACCGGTGGAGTGCAGTGAATTCCCACATCTCCCGACTGGAAAACGTCGGTAGATATGGGGCACCCCAGTTCGTGGTCGGCCCGAGAGTCAGCAAATCAAAACGCAGGAGGCCTCACTGGCCTGGGAATTCACTGGACTCCATCGGAAGTATTATCCGAGCAGCGCTGGTTCAGCCGCGCACTGCCACGGTTTGCCTCCCTTTGCTCTGGCGCAGTGACCAGACCACACGCGCGACCAGTAAGGTCGCCAGTACGAGCGTAATGGTGATGGGCGTGCGCACCCCACTCTTCACGATCCACCAGTAGTGCACGACTCCGGAAATTGCAGAAACGTACGCCAGCCGGTGCAGGGCCTGCCAGCGCTTGCCGCCCAACTTGCGGATAGACCAGGTGGTCGAGGTGGCGGCTAACGGCAGCAGCAGGATCCAGGCAGCCATGCCTGCTGTGATGTACCGGCGTTTGGCGATGTCGTCGATCATCGCCCTGACATTGAAGCCGGAGTAAAGCCACAGGTACGTCAGCAAATGCAGGCAGCTGTAGAAAAACGCAAACAGACCCAGCAAGCGGCGAAAACGAATTAACCACGCCAGGCTTGAGAACAGACGGCGCAACGGCGTGATCGCGAGTGAGATGACTAACAAGCGCAGGGTCGCGAAGCCGGTCGCGTGGGTGACGGTCGCCGTAGGGTCTGGTCCAAGGTCGTTGCTTAGTCCGTGATAAACCAACAACCCAAGCGGCGCCAGGCAGACCAGCCACACGGCAACTTTCAAACTGACAATGGCGCGTTTGCTCACAATGTCCTGACGGTCAGAAGTATTTTTTCAAATCCATACCGTTGTACAGGCTCGCGACCTGGTCGCCGTAGCCATTGAACATGAGGGTCGGCTGACGCTGGCTGAACAAAGACGCGCCAATGCGGCGCTCCGATGCCTGGCTCCAGCGGGGATGATCCACATTGGGGTTCACGTTGGAATAGAAGCCATATTCCCGGGGCGCCATCTGGTTCCACGCAGTGGGCGGCTGATCGGCCGTGAAATGGATTTTTACGATGGACTTAACCGATTTGAACCCGTACTTCCAGGGCACCACCAGGCGCACCGGAGCGCCATCCTGGTTGGGTAAAGCTTCCCCATAGAGCCCGAACGTTAATAGGGTCAGCGGATGCATTGCTTCGTCCATGCGCAGACCTTCCGAGTAGGGCCAGTTCAGATCGATTTCCGTCAGCCCCGGCATCACGCTGTGATCCTCGAGCGTCAGGAACTGCACGTATTTGGCTTTGGGCAGCGGTTCTGCCCACTTGATCAACTCCGATAACGAGTAACCGGCCCAGGGAATCACCATGCTCCAGGCTTCCACGCAGCGGTGCCGGTAGACCCGCTCCTCAATCGGCTTGAAACTCAGCAACTCGTCGATGCCGACCGTCTTCTTTTCTTTCACCAAGCCGTCGACGGTGACCTTCCAGGGGCGGGTCTTCATGCGTCCGGCATTTTGCGCCGGGTTGTCCTTCTCGACGCCGAATTCGTAGTAGTTGTTGTACGTAGTAATGTCTTTGTACGAGGTCAGAGTCAACCCAGGCGTAGACAGGGGACTTTTGACGGTCGTCAGTTTGGTTGCGGCACTCACGGTTTGCTGGGGATTGAACAAGCCGCCAACAGTTTCGCCGATCAATCCCGCTGCGCCCATGGCTGCTGCACTGCTCATGAATGCCCGGCGATTGAGGTAGTCGCTTTTAGGGGTGATCTCCGAATAGGAGAACTCGTTCTTCTTTTTGATCAACATGTGTGCCGGCCCTTCTCTCTGACTACCGCATGAATACGTGCACTGCTTAGATAGAATTTGCTCTCATAGGTTACGCCCTCGGGTGCATCCGTCAGGAGTGGAGTGGAGCAATAGGTGGGTAGAGGAAGCGAAAGTCTCCACAGGGCGGAATCACAAGTACTCCTCAGAGGAACGCTGGGAGCCGAGGAATGGATGAGGTGGCAGGAATGACATTGACAGGTCCGGACAAAGATCGGCTTTTCCAGGCGGCAGAACTGTTGCTGGGGGCGCGCCGTACGGGAGAACCACTGGATGATCTACCTCCCGGATTGCGGCCAGGCACGCTGGAGGAAGCCTACTTCGTGCAGGACGTGATGTTGCAGGCACTGGGCACCCTGGGGGGCTGGAAGGTGGGTGCGCCCACGCCCGAGGCCGTCCCGCTCTGTGCACCCATGCCGGGGGACGGGTTTGTCCCCAGCGGCGAAACGATTGCGTTGGGCCAACGCCGGCTGCGCGGGGTTGAGGCCGAAATCGCGTTCCTGATGGGGAAGGACCTGCCGGCGCGTGCCACACCCTACTCCCGGGCGGAATTGCTGGACGCCATCGAAAGTTGCCACCCTGCCATGGAACTGCTGGAGTCGGCCCTGCTTGATCCAGACCGGGCCGACCGCCTGACCGCCGTTGCGGATTTGCAGTCGAACGGCGGTTTCGTTTATGGCGAAGCGGTCACGGGCTGGCAGCAAACCGGGTTTGCCGGCGCGACGGCCCAGATGAACGTCGACGGGTTCGTTCGCCTGACGGATGGCAAGAACGCTGCCGGAAGTGACCTGCTCCGCCTGGTTCTGTGGCTGGCTAACGAAGGATCAAACCGCACCGGAGGATTGCGCGCCGGGCAGTGGATTACTACGGGCAGCTGGACGGGGAAGATCCTGACCGCAAGCGGGTCGATTGCAGTCGGCCGCTTCTCACATTTCGGGGAAGTGACGGTGCGCTTCGAGTAGCGGGCGTCCCCTGCAGGCGAGTCCCGCAGCTATCTGCACCCTAGCTAGCTAGCCTCCAGCTTGTGATCGCACAGCAAAATCAACCTAACGCGCAAGGCCACAAGGCAAAACACCGCACAGGCTCACCGGTCCCTTCAACCTGTCGCACCAATCAGTACTGGTGAGAAATCCGAGCTAAATCAACCACTGGCCCGCATTTCTCACCGCCTATTCCGTAACCAATGGCGGGTACCCCACATCTCGCTCGTTTCTCGCGAGATGTGGGATTGCCTGAACCTCTGTCCTCTGGGCGTGGAGGGTGTATGTGACTATCGATCGAGGCCTGTTGGCACCAGAGAGTGGCTCGTGGATAGCTGTGGAATCCCACATCTCGCGAAAAACGAGCGAGATGTGGGGCACCCGTTATTGGTTACTTAACAGACGGTGAGAAATGCGGGCTAGCTACGGGCTAAATCCGGTTCCGCGAGTACGGCTTGAGAAGGAACGCGCCGGACTCGCTTGTGGAGTCGCGCGCTCTTGCCGCATTCACATTCCGCCGCTGTGCGGTAGTTGCACAAAACAATAGGTTTGTTCCCGTATTCGCGGGAACGCCTCGACATGCTTTCTTCGCTTTTTAACGGCAAATTCTTCAGATGTTTACAGCAAGCTGAGAACCTCACTAGGGTCGCAGGTTCAGTTTGCGAGCAGGATTCCTGTTTTCTGACAAGCCGTCATGCCGATTCCGGATATGACGGCGTTTGAGGCTAGCAATCTTCCTAAATGATTCCCCTGAAAATCCGTAACAAGGCAAAAAGAGAGAGGAACAATGAAGAACCAACTTAAGGCGCTGGCGACCCTGGCACTGGTCTCGGCGCTGTCTGCCGGGATGGCCCAGACGACTGCGCCGGGCGCCAAGACGACAAAAGCAAAACGCCCCGTGGCTCGAAAGGCGGCAGTTCCCAAAAAGCCGTCCGTCGAGAGCCAGATCAATGCTCTGCGGGATGACATGCAGACCCAGATACAGCAGCTGAAGCAGCAGTTGAACGATCGCGATCAGCAGCTCCTGCAAGCGCAGCAGGCTGCAGCCGCGGCCCAGGCGGCCGCCACCCAGGCGCAACAACAAGCGGCCCAGCAAGCCAGCACTCTCACTGAGAACAGCCAGGCCGTGAGCAACCTGCAGGGCGCTGTCAGTGACCTGAAGACCAACAACGTCTCCCTCGCGTCGACCGTGCAGACAGAGCAGGAAAAGGTCGCCAAGCAGGTCGAGCACCCTGACTCGATTCATTTCAAGGGCATCACCCTGTCGCCGACCGGCAGCTTCCTGGCTGCGGAAACGGTCTACCGGCAACGGGCCATTGGAGGCGATGTGAACACGCAGTTCAACGGCATACCGCTGAACTATGCCGACCAGGGGCAATTCTCTGAGTTCTACGGCACTGGTCGTCAGTCCCGCGTTGCCCTGCAAGCGGTCGGTAAGGTGAACCCGGATCTCACCGTGGGCGGGTATTATGAGGCGGACTGGTTGAGCGCGGGCGTTACTTCCAACAACAACCAGAGCAACAGCTACACCATGCGGCAGCGGCAACTGTGGGCACAGGCCCACTGGAACAGCTTGACGTTTACCGGAGGCCAGATGTGGTCGCTGGCCACGGAAGATACCAAGCTGACACAGAACAAGTCTGAAATCCTTCCGCAAACCGTCGACGCACAGTACGCCGCTGGTTTCGTGTGGGCGCGGCAGTACGGATTTCGCGTCAGCAAGGATTTTGGTAAGACGATGTCGCTTGCTGTCGCTGCTGAGAATCCCCAGATTCTGGGGATCGCCGGGCACGGTCTGCCGACAAACCTGATTATCGGATCTCCTGGCAATGCGGGCGGCCTCTACAACGCGGGTGGCACATCGGCTGGCGCGAACCTGGCGAACTATGCTTCGAACGTGGCTCCGGACGTGATCGCCAAGCTCGCGTTCGAGCCTAAATTGGGCCACTTCGAAGTCTTCGGCATCGGCCGCTTCTTCCGTGCACGCATTTATCCCAATGCCCCCGCTTCTTCCGTGGGCGCATACAACGACATCACCACGGGCGGCGGTATCGGCGGCAGTATGCGCATTCCCACGTTTCACAAGCACCTGGATATCGGGTTGAAGGGACTTTGGGGTGATGGCACCGGGCGTTACGGCAGCAGCACCATTGCTGACCTGACGCTTCGGCCCGATGCCCAGCTCGCCCTTATCCACAACTTCGATGCCCTGGGCACGCTGGACTTCCACGTGACCCCTCGTCTCGATGTGTATGCCAACTACGGCGGTGATTACGTTGGGCGCCGCTACTTCCTGACCAGCCCCACCAAGGCTGTCGGTTACGGTTCTTATCTGAACGTCGAGACGGGTTGCAATACCGAGCCCGTTCCGGGAACCACTGTCACCGGGTACACCCCTGGCACCCAGGCCAACTGCACTGCCGACACCAAGGACGTCCAGGAGTTCACGGCAGGCTACTGGTACAACTTCTACAGTGGCCCGATGGGTCGTATCCGGCAGGGGATTCAATACGCTTACTTCCAGCGCAACATCTGGTCCGGTATTGGCACCACCCCCGAAGGAACCAACAACATGATCTTTACTTCCTTCCGCTACTACCTGCCGTAGTTACAAAAGCAGCAAATAAAAAAGGCGCCCTTTCGGGGCGCCTTTTTGTTTGCCTTACACTCTATTGAATCAGTTTGCGAAATCAGCTTGCCCGAATTGAGCTGCGCACTGCTGCATGGAGATATGTTGATCACGAACGCTCTTCGTTTGTTCCTCCTTTTGTCACTGCTGGCGGCGGCGCAGGTTTACGGCCAGGCCGGAAGACTGCCCGATGTGCCTCCGGCAGCCGCTCACCACGCGATGGTGGTCAGCGTTCATCACGATGCGAGTGATGCCGGGTTGCAGATGTTGCAGGCCGGCGGGAATGCGGTCGATGCGGCGGTCGCTACCGGCTTCGCGTTAGCCGTGGTGCACCCGGTGGCCGGCAATCTGGGCGGCGGCGGATTCATGATGTTGCGCCTGGCCAACGGCGAGTCGCACTTTCTCGACTTTCGTGAGCAGGCGCCGTTGCGGGCTTCTGCGAATATGTACCTCGACAGCAACGGCCAGATTATTCCGGACGCTTCGACGGTTGGTTATCTGTCAGTTGGCGTCCCCGGCTCGGTGGCCGGTTTGGTACAAGCTGAGCGTAGATTCGGAAAGCTATCGCTCGCCCAGGTGATGGCGCCGGCAATTCATTTTGCCGAGAAAGGCTTTACGCTGAGCGCTGAGGAAGCAGAAGAACTGCACGATCCCCTGCTCTCGCGTTTTCCTGAATCGCGTCGCATCTTTCAGCGCGACGGTCATTTCTATCAAGCCGGTGATACTTTCCAACAGCCCGATCTGGCGCGCACTCTGCGTCGTATTGAGAAGGATCCGGAAAGTTTTTACCACGGTGCACTTGCCGCTGAACTGGCGCATGCCATCCAGAAAAACGGTGGGCTGGTCAGCAAAGAGGATATGGCGGCTTACCGGGTGAAGGATCGCAAACCACTGGTGGGCACCTATCGTCAGTACCAGATCCTGGCGCCTCCTCCGCCATCCTCCGGCGGCATCGCGGTGCTCGAAATGCTGAATATCCTGGAGAGCTATGACCTGGCGTCCCTGGGTGATCGTACGCCGGCCAGCATGCACCTGATCCTGGAAGCTTTCCGCCGGGCCTTTAAAGACCGGACGTCGTTTTTGGGGGATCCTGATTTTGAAACCATGCCGATTGCGCAACTGAGCGACAAGGCATACGGCGCTGCCTGGCGGAAGAGCATTCAACCGGACAGGGCGACTGCTTCGGCCAGTCTGGTTCGGCCGCCGGGTTTTCTGCCGCAGGAAAAGCCTGAGCCTCTGCCCGCTGAGTCGAAGCAGACGACGCACTACTCAGTACTTGATGAGGCGGGTAATGCAGTGTCGGTTACGTATACCCTGAATAACGGATTCGGCTCCGGGGCTACGGCCGAGGGTCTCGGATTTCTGTTGAACGACGAGATGGATGACTTTACTTCCAAAGTCGGGGCGCCCAATATGTTCGGACTGATTCAGGGGAGTGCCAATGCCATTGCGCCGAAGAAGCGCCCCTTGTCCAGCATGACCCCGATGATCGTTCTGCAGGACGGTAAGGTTCGATTTGTGATCGGCTCTCCGGGCGGCCCGCGCATTATCACCACCGTTGCCAATATTTTTCTGAGCGCCGCGGATGGTGGGCTGAATATTCAGCAGGCGGTGGATGCTCCCCGGTTCCATCAGCAGTACCTGCCGGATGAGGTGTATGTGGAACCAGGATTCGCGTCAGAGACGCTACAGAAGCTGCGCGACATGGGTTACACGGTGACGACCGGCGAAGGGCACTGGAGTGATGGGGAGTGCATTGCGGTCGATCCGCAGACGGGGTTGCTACTGGGTGGCCAGGATAAGCGCCGCCACTACGGGAAGGCCGCTGGATACTAGGTTTGGTGCCCTCCCTGCCACCAACCCGGGTGCCCCATATCTCACGGCGCTTTTCAGCCGGGAGATGTGGGTATTCACTGCGCTAGAGGTGCAAGCCTTTCCGATCAGATCCGGTTTGGGTCAAGAGGGTAAAAACCCGCCCACATCTCCCGGCTGAAAAGCGCCGTGAGATATGGGGCACCCGAGTCGGTTGCGAAACTTCGGGCTCACTGTGCGCCCGTAAGCCGGTAAAGTGGAATGCATGCAAATTCGGTTTGCTTTTGGCCGTAAGGGCCTGGATGTCAGTTTGCCGGAAGGCCCGCGCTATGAGGTGATTGAAAGCCGATCGGCTTCGCCCCTGCCGGACGTAGCTGCGGCGCTGGACCGGGCCCTCGATCACCCCATCGGCTGCCAGCCTCTCGCTGCGCTGGCGACCGGCAAACGCACCGCCGCTATCTCGGTCTGTGACATCACCCGGCCGGCCCCCAACTGGCTCACGCTTCCCCCGCTGTTGACGCGGCTGCACGCTGCGGGCATCCCGGTGGAAGGCATCACTCTCCTGATCGCGACCGGACTACACCGCGAAGCCACACCGGCTGAAATCGACGCCATTCTCGGCCGGGAGATTGCCGGCAAATACCGGGTGGTGAACCATGACGCGCGGGCGCTCCATGAGCACCGCTGGCTGGGAGAGACGCGGCGAGGCATACCGGTCTATATCGACGAGCGGTTCATGGCGGCCGACCTGCACATCACGCTCGGTTTCATCGAGCAGCACCTGATGCTCGGCTTTTCTGGCGGGCGCAAACTGGTGGCGCCGGGCCTGGCTGCCCAGGAGACAATCAAGGTCATCCACTCTCCCTTGTTCATGCGGGAACCGATGGCCACTGAGGGGTCGATCGCCAACAATCCCCTCCATGCAGAGCTGCTGGAGATCGCGCGCATGGCCCGGCATGACTTCATGCTGGACGTGACCCTAACCCAGGAGCGCGAGGTTTCCGGGATCTTTGCCGGGGATCCCGTGGATGCCCACGCCACGGGAGTGGCCTTTCTGCGCGCCACCTCGCTCGAAAAGCTTTCTGGCCTGGCGGATGTGGTGATCACAAGCGCCGCGGGTCATCCCCTGGACCTCACCTTCTACCAGACCATAAAAGGACTGACCGCCGCCCAGCACATGGTGAAGCCCGGCGGACGCATCCTGATCCTGGGTGAGTGTGCCGAAGGCGTAGGATCGCCGGAATTCACGGCCAAGGTCAGCGCTTTTTCCGGCTACGAGCCTTTTCTGGCAGAGATCAAGGATGCGCCTGTGGTTATTGACCAGTGGCAGTTGGAGAAGCTGGCGCTTGCCGGGCAGAAGAATGAGCTCTTCTTCTACTTGCCTGGCGTTCGACAGGAACAACTCGGGCAGCTGGCTTCGCGCTGCTTCACCACCTGGCAGGAAGCCACGGCCGCAGTCATTGCGGACTTGCCCAGGGGGGCGCGGGTCGCACTCGTTCCGGAAGGGCCTTACGTCTTTGCCCGGGTGCCGGAAGAGAGCCCGGGTGCGATGGAAGAAGTGCATCAATTATCATGAGTGGGTAGTCAGGTAAGAGGCGCCTTTCCTGTGGCTTCGGCCATATGGTCGAACACTCTTGTGTAAGGAGTGCCGCCTTCATGAATTCGTCCTTTGATGTGGCCTTCCCACGTCATCTTCCGCAGATTCGCCACCGAATATGCTTTCTGCCGCGAGACGGCAGGAGGCCATGATGGTCAGCTTGCGCCAGTTCGCGTGCTTTCCCAATGCCTGCGGACTCACGGTCTCGGCGAGTTCGACCCAATAGTGTGCTGCACGATCCGCAACCGCCGATCCGAAGATTTCCCTGACGGCGGAGACAAATGCTCCTATTTCTTTCTCTGCTTCGGCGACCAGCCGCCGGCATTCTTGATTACTGCCTTGAAGGGAAGGGGCTACCTGACTTTCATGGGGTGTCTGCGTTGCGATCAACTTATCCTCTCAGTTCTGCCGAGTGGCGGTTATGATGCACTTTTGGCACGATAGCTACCACTCGGCGAACGCGCTTTCCTTTGCTCCCGCCTTACTGATCGCCATCCTGTGATGATCTGCTTTGGAGAGGTGGGCGACGAGCAAGGTCGCCGCCCCCAAAATCGTCAATTCAGCGATCGGAAGCCCTACCAAGGCAATTCCTGGTTGATCTCGTGGATGAATCGACCGTTTGGACTATCCGATCCCAGCAATGCAACCGCAACTGTCGTCTTTGCTCCGTCAGGAACGGAGATTGGCGCCGCATCAGAGCCGAGAGCAGTTTTGACCCAGCCCGGATGTACTGAGTTCACCTTGATGTTGGTGTCCTTGAGTTCCGCAGCCAGATGAATCGTGAACACATTGACCACCGCCTTCGACGCGTTATAGGCGAATCTTCGAAACGGTGCGATAGGGCTCGGATCCATTGACTGAAGCGTCAGAGAGCCGAGTATGCTGGCGACGTTGACAATGCGACCTGCTTCGCTCTTTTTCAGCAAGGGCAAAAGTTCATGGGTCAGCTCGACTAAGGAGAATACGTTGATGCTGAAGAGGCTCTGCAACTCCTCCTGGGATGATGCGCTTGCGCGCAGGCCGATGAGCCCATCTGCCGGCCCTACGCCAGCGTTATTGACGAGAATGTCGAGCTTGCCGTAGTGCGACTCGATGAAGTTCGCGGCGGCGGTGCGATCCGCCGCCTTCGTCACATCCAGAGTGATTGAGACTGCTTCGATGCCCTCTTCGCGCAATTTCCTGCCAGTCTCTGCAGCCTCATGCTGCGTGCGCGCGCTAACAATAACCGTTACGCCCTGCTGTCCCAACTGCCGGGCAGTTTCAAAACCGATTCCGCGATTGGAACCAGTAACCAAAGCTACTTTCTCACTATTTGCCATGTACTTATCCTCTAGTTGCTTGATATGACGTATTTGACTCAGGATTTATTGAGCTAGTTAGTTTGTTCCCAAAGCGTGTTGGTCGACTAACTCATCCATGCCTCTCTCAATGCAATCCAAACACCATTCGTAAGTCATTGGAAGTAAGGCGATTGTCGAAGAGGCAGATTGGCGAATGTCGCCATTTGACGAACCTCGCACAAACTCAGGTCGGTGAAGTCTAGAGCGACCCGGTTGACCTTGTCTCATCGCAGCGCCAGGATGGCCAGGGCGATTGCTGTGACGTCCTCAAGTAGTGCTGCGGGCAGGTCGCGCCCGAACAGTCGCGCGGCGGCAGCTCGGGCTTTGGAACCTGCCAGTGTTCCGAAGATGCTGCCAATGATTCCTGACAATAATCCCATAACGAGGTTTCCGTGTGAGAGGCCTATCGCCGCGCCCGTGAGTGCGCCCATCGACACGCGGGCAGCGAACTGGGGAGGCACAAGTCGGCTGGGTGTTTTTGGCAGCTTGTCGGTGACGAGTTCGCCGATCCCGAGCAGACTGGTGATAAAAGGCGTTCCCTTAAAGCCCAGGGATGCAAGCCACGACCCCTGAAGGGGCAGTTTGTGGCTGCTAGCTGCCCAGCTAACAACAGCGAGGCCAACAAGAGCACGCAGACCACACGCAACACCTACTACGAAAGCTGAGATTAGAAAAGACATATGACGTTCTCCGTAAAAGGCGATTCGAGACCGCCAGGTTAGAGGGTGAAGCCCAGATGTAAGTTCCAGCCGCCTGCTTGTGGGCCGTATCAGCCGAGCGCTTGAAGTGTAGCGGGCACGTGCGATCTCAGCCGCTTCCACTCGTTGAGAGCGTTCTGAGTTCTGCGGTTTTCACCGACTCATCAAGAAGATGCTTTTCTCGATGGAAGATTAGGACAAGAGATCTGTCGTATCCTGCTTGCAAGGTACGACAGATCGCGTCCAATCATCTATTTGCGAGGAAATCAATTGCGGAGCCTCTACTTCGAACCCGCTTTTACCGCTGCGTCGAAAATTACTTCTGCGACCTTCGACGGTTGCGCCAGCATAACTACGTGGCTGGAGGAAACAGTGGTGGTTACCGCTCCGATTTTCTTCGCCTGAGCTGCTTCGAGATCGGGTGAAATTGCCCGGTCGTTTGCGGCGATGATGTACCACGATGGTTTCGACTTCCAGGCTGGATTCGTAACCTCTCCCTTCATTGCAGCTACGCTTGTTGGCACCTGGGTTGCGATCAGAATCGCAATCTCTTTCGCGGGAAGGTCTTGCGCAAAATCCTCAGCAATCCCCTTGGGAGTCAGTTTGAGGAAACCACTCTTGTCGGGACGTAGTTCTGCGCCGACAGGTGTCGGAACGCTGGTAATGAGACCAAAAGCGGATTCTCCATTATCTGGAGCCACGGCCGACACATAGACGAGTCCGGCTACCTTAGGATCGTTGCCGGCTTCGGTGATGACAGCTCCACCGTACGAGTGACCGACAAGCAATAGAGGTCCATCCTCGAGAGCAATGGCCCGCTGCGTTGCTGAAATGTCGTCGGCGAATGAGGTTAGCGGGATTTGAACAGCAACAACATGCAGACCCTTCGCCTCCAACAGAGGAATGACCTTAGACCAACTCGAACCGTCCGCCCACGCCCCGTGAATGAGGAGTACGGTCTTGACCCCTGTATAGGGCTGTGTCTGTGCCGTCGCCTTAGCGGCAGGAACGATGATCGCGAGAAGTGCGGCAGACGCCGTCACCACAGTCCGGATTAACTTGAATGTTTGCATTGTCTTTCTCCTTGAAGGATGGAACATCGCACAGACTCGAAGTGACTCTGTCAGAATCTGTACTGACTTTGACAATGCAATCGAAGCGCCAATTCTAAAGTGTTAAAAAGACAACGATTGGCGGCCAGACGTGATTGGCGAATATCGCCAATTGTCGAATATCGTCAACATACGGGTCTGGTGTCGCTCTTGGTATTCGATAGAGCCGCAGATCTCTCCGCCACCCGGACATACCACCCACATCTCGCGAAAGCGCGAGATATGTGCCTCCCCTGTTTCCCACACGACAGTTTCGTGGAGGACTAAAAATCATTGCGTGGGATGTCTGGGTAGGGGGAGATCTGCGGCTCTACCGAATCAGCTCTTACAGTTCACTAGAACTGCAGTTTCAGAGCATATTGCATGATCCGGGGGTTCACCGTTAGCGCGCTAATGACGCCGAATGTGCTCGACGTCGAAACGTCGTTAGACGGATTGGCGAAGTTTGCCCGGTTGAGCACATTGAACACCTCCCAGCGAAACACTAGCCTAACGTGCTCGGTGAGTGGAGTGGCCTTAATCGCAGCAACGTCAACGACGCGCTGATCTGGCCCGCGAAGGACGTTTCTGCCGAGGCTGCCGAATATTGTCCCCCCACCAGAAACCGGATATTGGCCGTCGATCAGGCCTCCATCTGGGACAAACGGCGCGGGAACAAATGCTTTGGTAGTAAAGAATTCGTTGATACGGCCGCTGACGCTGCCACCGCGAACGGCATCCTTGAGGGTCGTACCGGTCGCGAGGTTGGCGGTCGCGTATAGTGTTGCGGGACCAAAGAGGGTGCCGGCGTCATTGTCCAGGATGCTAAATGGAAGGCCGGATTGAAGGGTTACGATACCCGAAATGCTCCAACCATTTCTGAGCTTTTGAACAGCTGGGCTGGCCGGGCGCTGGGGGCTGGGTATATCCCACGTACCGCTGGCTACAAATCGGTGGGTTCGATCAAAGTCAGAGACGCCGCGCTGAGCAGCAACATTGTTTTGATCGTTGTAAACCAATTGGCCCAGGATCGGCCTGCCGAAGGACCCACCTATGGCCGCACCCAGACTATCCCCCGCGTCATCGATAGATTTTGAATAGGTGTACGCAGCGAGGATCTGCAGGCCATGACTCAGGTCATTCTTGACCGTGGTTTGGAGTGAGTTGTAGTTCGAATTCCCGCTGCTTTCGAGACGGAACACCAACGGAGACAACCCTACAAAGGGTACGCGCTCGGCTGCGTTGCCCACCGAATTGGTGGAGAGCCCGTTGACTAGGTGAGAAGGACTGGCAAGAGACGGCTGGTTGTTGCTCCGGCCCAGCGCCAGATGGGTTCCTTTCGCGGCAGCATAGGCGATGGAGAAAACCAGGCTCTGGTATTGATACTGCAGATCAAGGGCATAGTGCTGAACTGTCGACTCAAGGAAGGCAGCATCTGTATAGCCCGGGGTGCGGAGGAATCTGTTCCCGGTAAAGGGCGGACCGGGCAACATGGTGGTTGCAAAATTCGGGAATGAGGAGTTGGGGGGCAAAACGGGAAAGGGATTCTGCAGACTCGCGCCGGCGTTCGCGCCACCAGAGAGCGAGACATCAAGGGCGAACGGCGGATCAATTGCCTGGGATCCGCCACTGCCCACGAAACTAACGCGGCTCGCGTAGATGCCATAACCCCCGCGAAGCAGCCAGTCCTTGGAGGAAAAGGGTTGCCACGCGAAGCCGATGCGGGGTTCCGTATGTACCTGAACGGGATGATTCAAGAGCGTCGAGTTGGTCCGTGGAAACCCGGGTGGAGCAGCCCCGTGAAAATTGTCCGGCAGGACAAATCCCGATGTGATTGCATCTCCGAAGCCCCCCTGCGGAGGCGGGACATAAAACTGAGGAAAGAAACTCGATTCGCGGCCCTCTACTTCGTGTTGTTGACCATCGACCTCAACGCGAATCCCGAGATTGAGGGTGAGTGGGGGAAGGACCTTCCAGTTATCCGACGCAAACCAATCCCCGGCGGTTGCGCGTTCTCCCACGTTGGGAATTCCGGCAGTGATGCCAGAGGCGTAGATGTTGGAGAACGCGGTTCCGTTCCCCCCTGCGGGCACAGGACCGGCGGGCAAGCCGAGTAGGAAGTCAGGGAACGACACCAATATGATGATGCCGGCCGTGTTATCGCTGAGAGTATTGAATTGATTGCGGAAAATCTCAGTGCCCAGGCGAATATCATGCCTGCCCCGGGACAAGAACAGGACGTCGGAGACGTAAAAGTTATTATTCGCTGTTTTGCCCCGGTCGTTAGCCGAGTTGCCAAGTTGAAAGGCCCCAAGAACCTCAATCTGCGGAATGCCGATTTCCTGGGGGTCGCTGAAACGACTTATCCCTACATCCTGATCGGTGAGCGTCCCTCCCGCAACGCCCCGACCTGCAAGACGAGAAAAACCAAAGCGGAATTGGTTAATCGCTCGGGGGGAGAAGATGTGGGTTTCGGTGATGGCCAGATTCCGGTTCTCAAAGGAGCTGAGCGCGGGGAAGCCATTCACGCTGGCGCCGAAGAAAGGCGCGTCTCGATTGG
The DNA here is from genome assembly GCA_964657465.1 of uncultured Acetobacteraceae bacterium. Lineage (GTDB taxonomy): Bacteria > Acidobacteriota > Terriglobia > Terriglobales > Acidobacteriaceae > PALSA-350. The sequence goes on from CAZZVD010000005.1 coordinate 38,956, forward strand.
AGTTTGAAGAAAAGAACTTCACCGACAGATGATCCGGCTGGCGCAGCTTGAGATCGAGATTGGAATTGAACTGGTCTTCGTTGTAGTGCCCCGGCACCACCGCAGTGTAGTTGACACCGCTCTCGGCGGTTTGCGGGCTGGGGATGACAAATGTTCCATCGGAGTTCTTGGCGTTCAACAGGTTCAACGCTACCGGATTGATATTGGAACCATCCGGGGCCACGGCCACACCTCCAAATACGCCGGTTGCGCCGGCGAAGACAGCCCCAAGAGAGGCGGGGGTGCGGAGCTGGGGTATGGGCGGAAGACTCAAGGATCGAACGCTGCTGCTCAACGACGCTGCATTCACATCCCGCGTGGCCTGGTAGGAAACGAAGAAGAAGGCGCCCGTCCTTGACCGGGTTAGCGGCCCACCGAATGTGCCACCGGGCTGTGAGCGGCGGAACGCCCCTCTTGGCGCCCCCGTAGCATTAGCAAAGAAATTGTTCGCATCAAGGACTTCGTTGCGGCCGAAATAGTAGGCGTTGCCATGGAACTGCGCATTTCCTAATCGGGTTTCGACATCGACGTTCGCACCTCCTCCGCGGCCGTACTGGGCGTCGTAGAGCGAATTCTGCACCTTGAACTCCTGAATGGTATCCGGGGCGGGGATGGCGATGCCTGCGGCGCCAAAAGGAGTGACCTCGGTGAGGTTGGATCCGTAACTATTCGCATCCACCCCGTTCAGCATGAAGTTGTTGTCGCCGCTGCGTGCGCCGTTGGCTCGGATCTCCTGGCTTCCGGCTCCCAGTTGGGTCGCGTCCACGATGTCGGTGTTGGTCCCAGCCGTCAAGCCAAGAATCTCAGTGTAATTGCGATTGACCAGTGGTGACTCGACGACCGTTTTCTGATCGATCACTCGCCCGAGAGCCGCATTCTCGGTCTGCAGGAGCAGTGGCCTGGCGCTGACCGTGATTTGTTCCTTCGCACCGCTGATCGTCAGTTGAATCTTCAGCCGTCTTACTTCGGTAATTTGAGCCCGAACGCTCTTCAAGACGAATGGCTCAAACCCGGGCGCGCGAACCGTTAGGTCATAGATGCCAGGCGTCAGGAATGGGACCGAGAAATTTCCCTCGCCATTGGTAGTGAGATTGCGTTCTTCTCGCGTGGCGACACTGTCGATAACTACCGCCGCACCTACTACCGGCGCTCCACGGGGGTCGTTCACGCTGCCCGCAATTGCGCCGGTGTTGGCTGTCTGACCACATACCGGCAGAGAGCACAGAGCGAACGCGGACATGACCACCAAACCTTGTCTCACCGGCGCGCAAATGCTCCGCATGGCAAGTTCCCTCGAGAATCACGTGGCAGTCAATTTAGAATGCAGCTTAGCAGACGTCGAGAGACGCCTCGAGGCGGAAGCTTTTGGTGCGTAGCCCTGTTAAGTTAAATGATACCGCGACAACGGATTTGTTCTATTGGCAAAATACCCCGGTCGCTAACGCCTCCTGCCAACATCAATACCCTGGGTTGATGGAACCGTGGCCACGATGATGTCATCGATGACAGTGCCGTCTGGATATGAACTCGAGCCCGTTCGGGAAGCAGCGGGTTTCACCCTTTACCGCGGCCGGGAGTATGGCAACCCCTTCCCGGTTCTGGTGGCGGCACTCTCCGCAGAGCACCCGTCGCGCCAGGGCCTGCAGCGAATTGAGCACGAATACTCGCTCAGGACTGAACTTGATCCCGCGTGGGCGGCCCGTCCTTTGGAGATCATCTATCACAGAGGGCGAACCATGCTCGTCTTCATGGATCCTGGCGGCGAGCCTCTGGACCGTGTTCTTGAGCGGAACAAGGAGCAACCGCTGGGGTTGACTCTCTGCTTACGGATCGCCATTGGCCTGGCGGCCGCAGTCGGCCAGGTCCACCGGCGCGGCCTCATCCATAAGGACATCAAGCCGGCGAATGTACTCGTCGATGACAACGGCAGCGTCTGGCTGACCGGCTTCGGGATTGCGTCGCAGCTGCCTCGCCAGCGCCAGTCGCCCGTGCCGCTCGAGATTATAGCGGGCACCCTGGCGTACATGGCGCCCGAACAGACTGGGCGCATGAACCGTTCGATTGATGCCCGGAGCGATCTCTATTCTGTGGGCATCACGCTATACCAAATGCTGACGGGAACGCTGCCGTTTGCTGCCACCGATCCCCTGGAGTGGGTCCACTGCCAAATTGCACGCCGGCCGACTCCACCTGTTGATCGCGCCGCAGTGCCGAGGGCGCTGTCTGCTATCGCGATGAAGCTCCTCGCCAAGAATGCCGAGGAGCGCTACCAGACGGCTTCCGGGCTGGAAGTGGATCTTCGAAAGTGTCAAGCGGAATGGGAAACAATGGGCCGCATCGACCTCTTCCCGTTAGGCACGCACGACGTGCCAGACCGGCTGCTGATTCCCGAGAAGTTGTACGGGCGGCAAACCGAGGTCAATTCCCTGCTTGCGGCCTTCGACCGGGTCGTGGCCCACGGCGAACCGGAACTGGTGTTGATATCCGGTTATTCCGGCGTCGGCAAATCCTCTGTGGTGAACGAGCTGCACAAGGCCCTTGTCCCGTCGCGCGGGCTTTTCGCGGCGGGCAAGTTCGACCAATATAAGCGCGACATTCCCTACGCGACCCTGGCGCAAGCGTTTCAGACGCTGGTCGGCCAGGTGCTGGTCAAGGGCGAAGCGGACGTGGAGCGGTGGCGGCAGATCCTTATGGAGGCGGTGGGACCGAATGGGCAGCTGATCACCAGCCTCATCCCTGAGGCGGAGTTCATCATCGGAAAACAGCCGCCCGTTTCGGATTTGCCCCCGCATGACGCGCAAAACCGCTTCCGGCTGGTATTCCGACGGTTCCTGGGCGCGTTCGCCACCGCGGAGCACCCCCTCGCACTGTTCCTTGACGACCTGCAATGGTTGGATACTGCGACGCTGGACCTTCTCGAGCACTTGCTCACTCACTCCGAGGTTAAGCACCTTCTGCTCATCGGGGCTTACCGGGATAACGAGGTCGACTCCTCTCATCAGCTACTGCGGATCGTTCAGTCGATCCGTGACAACGGCGCGAAGACACTGGAAATTGGGCTGTCCCCTCTCTCACTCGACGGCGTAAGCCAGCTGGTCTGCGATGCGCTGCATTGCGCGCCGCATATCGCCCATCCTTTAGCAGAACTGATCCAAGAGAAGACCGGCGGAAATCCTTTCTTTGTCATTCAGTTCCTGACCTCGTTAGTGGATGAAGATTTGCTCACGGTTGATCAGCTCACGCGGGTTTGGCAATGGGACATGGATCGCATCCGGGCGAAGGGGTACACCGACAACGTGGTCGATCTTATGGCTGGGAAGATTCAGCGGCTCTCTGCCGGCACGCAGGAAGCTCTGAAGGAACTCGCATGCCTGGGCAATGTTGTCGAGGTTGGGACTCTGGCCCTGATTCGCGGAAAGACGGAGGAGCAGCTGCACGCGGCCCTGGGCGAGGCTGTCCGCGCCGGTCTGGTTTTTCTTGATGACAGCTCTTACCGGTTTTTGCACGACCGTATCCAACAAGCGGCGTACAGCCTCATTCCCGAGGAAACCCGGGCGCAAATCCACTTGGAGCTTGGCCGTACGCTGCTAGCGAGGATGACTGCAGAACAACGGGCGGAACATCTGTTCGACCTGGCAAACCATCTTGATCGCGGCGCCACACTTCTGATCGAGCGCGAAGAGAAAGTACTGGTAGCAGAGATCGACCTGCGTGCCGGAAGAAAGGCCAAGGCGTCGGCAGCTTATATGTCTGCGCGCGCTTATTTTTCCAGTGGCATGGCATTGCTGGAGCAAGAGGATTGGGCCAGCCACTACGAGTTGATGTTCGCTCTGCGCCTCGAATGCGCGGAGTGCGAGTTTCTGACCGGTGGCTTCGACCAGGCCGATCAACTGATCGAGGAGCTGTTGCCGCGCGCGGCGACCAAGGTCGACCAGGCGGCCGTTTACCATCTAAAGGTCCAATTGCATGTGGTGAAGTCGGAGAACCCACAGGCCGTTGAGAGCGCGCTCGCGTGCCTGCGGCTGTTCGGCATCGATATTCCCGCGCACCCGACTTTGCAGCAGGTCCAGGCCGAATACGAGACGGTCTGGCAGACTCTCAATGAGCGCCCGATCGAGAGCCTTATCGATGACGCCATGATGACCGACCCGGAACTTCAAGCCGCCATGCGTGTACTCCTGGTCATCGCAAACGGCGCCTACACAACCGACTTCCACTTGTTTTGCTTACTCCAGTGCCGCATGGTGAAAGTCAGCATGCAGCACGGGCCGAGCGACGCCTCCGCCAACGCCTACGGGCTGCTCGGGTTTACTCTCGGCCCAGTGTCTCATCGTTACCGCGAAGGGTACCGATTCACCAAGCTTGGTTGCGACCTGGTGGAGAAATATGACCTTACCGCCTACCGTGGAATGGTTTCCTATGCGATGGCGCTGGTCGCCGGATGGACGCAGCCGATTTCCAGCGTAATCGATTTCAATCGGTCAGCCTTTCGCACCGCGATTGAAACGGGGGATCTGACCGTAGCTTGCTTCAGCACGGTCCAATCTGTTTCATTCCTTCTGCTGCGAGGCGATCCGCTGGACGCGGTGTGGCGCGAGTCGGAGATGGCGCTCGATTTTGCCCGCAAGGCCAGGTTCGGGGACATCGCGGATGCGATCGTGAACCAGCAACGCCTGATCGCCACCCTGCAGGGCCGGACCGCCATCTTCGGTTCCTTCAGCGACGCGCAATTCGACGAGGCAGTGTTCGAGGCGCAACTCGTGGCGGACCGGGTAACCGCGAGGATCTCGTACTGGTTGATGAAACTGCATGCGCGGTTCTTGGCGGGTGATTACATTGCAGCCCTCGCTGCCGCCCAGGAAGCGAAGCCGCTTCTCGCGGCCGTCGTCGGCCAGGTCACGTTGCTCAATTACTTTTACTTCGCTGCACTCACGGTTTCCGCGCTCTATGGGAACGGGTCGACCGACGAGCAGAGCGGGTGGCGGGAACTACTAACGGAGCACCAGGAACAGTTGCGCGAGTGGGTTGGTAACAATCCACCCATGTTCGCCGACAAGCACGCACTGGTGTCGGCGGAGATCGCCCGCCTCGAAGGGCGGGACAGCGATGCCATGCGTCTGTATGAGGAGGCAATTCGATCCGCACGCGAGCACGACTTTGTTCAGAACGAGGCAATCGCCCACGAGTTCGCGGCCGAGTTCTACCTGGCGCGCGGCTTCGAAACGATTGCGCGCGCCTACCTGAGTAAAGCGCGGAACGGTTACGAGCGCTGGGGCGCCCTCGGCAAGGTGAAGCAGCTCGACCAACGGTACCCGGACCTGCACGAGGAAGGTGTTTCCGGATCTACCACGCCCACCATCGGGACAGCGGCCAGGCAGTTAGACGTCGAGACTGTAGTCAAGGCCTCTCAGGCACTCTCGAGCGAAATTGTCCTTAGCAATCTGATCGAGAAGCTCATGCGGATCGCTGTGGAGCATGCCGGGGCCGAACGGGGTCTGCTTATCCTTCTCAGGGGCGACGAGCCGCTGATCGAGGCGGAGGTCACCACCGGTCATGGCAAGGCCAGAGTTTCCGTGCGGCAGCTAGCCATCACGTCGCTCGACCTTCCCAATTCCCCGCTTTATTACGTGATCCGGACGCAAGAGCGCGTGGTATTGGATGATGCTTCCACCAGCAACTTGTACTCGGAGGACGAGTACGTCCGGGAGAAGCACCTCAGGTCCGTCTTGTGCCTGCCCATCGTTAAGCAATCGAAACTCATCGGCGCACTCTATATGGAGAACAATCTGACTCCGGGCGCGTTCACCTCGGAGCGGGTCGCCGTGTTGGAATTACTTGCTTCGCAAGCTGCAATCTCTCTGGAAAATGCCACCCTCTATTCAGACCTGCAACGCAGCGAGGCTTTTCTTGCTCAAGGACAGAGCATAAGCCACACAGGCAGCTTTAGCTGGAGCGTTGATAGCGGCAAGATTCACTGGTCGAAGGAAACCTACAACATCTTCGAATACGAGCAAGCCGTTCCACTAACATCGGAATTAATATCTCACCGAATTCATCCCGGCGACAGAGATCGGTTGCGGCAAGCTGTCGAGCACGCGGCTAAAGAAAAGAGAGATTTTGAGATTGAACATCGTTTGCAGATGCCGGACGGTTCAGTAAAGCACCTCTTATGCGTCGCGCGCGTGTCACAGACGTCGTCAGGCTACCTTGAATACGTTGGTGCGATCACGGACATCACCGCGGTCAAACGGGCGGAGGATGACCTCAGGAAGGCGTTTGAGGAAATCAAGAAACTGAAGGACCAGCTATTTCAAGAAAATATCGCGCTCAGGGAAGAAATCGATAAGACATCGATGTTTGAGGAGATCGTGGGAACATCTTCAGCGTTGCAAGGGGTGCTTTCTCGCATCTCAAAGGTCGCTCCTACTGACTCCAGCGTTTTGATCACCGGCGAGACCGGAACGGGCAAGGAACTCGTTGCCCGCGCTATACACAGGCGTTCCAAACGCGCTCCCCACGCTTTCGTCAGTGTTAACTGCGCTGCTGTTCCCCGCGACTTGATTCTGTCAGAATTATTCGGTCACGAGAAGGGTGCTTTTACGGGTGCGACTCAGCGCCGCTTGGGGCGTTTTGAGCTGGCTGAGGGAGGCACGATCTTCCTCGATGAAGTGGGAGAGCTTCCTGTCGAAACCCAGATTGCTCTCCTGCGAGTCCTGCAGGAACATGAATTTGAGCGAGTCGGTGGGACTGGTTCTATACGAACAAATGTGCGGGTGATCGCCGCCACGAACCGCGATCTGGGTGCTGCTATCGCTGAAGGCATATTTCGCAGTGACCTTTTTTACCGGCTCAACGTCTTTCCTATCGAGATGCCGTCACTTCGGGAACGAAAAGAAGACATACCCTTGCTAGTCGAGTACTTCCTCGATCGCTATGGAAGGAAGGCAGGAAAGAGCTTTGCGACCGTGACCAGAACGAGCCTTGATCTCCTGCAGTCCTACTCCTGGCCGGGTAATATACGCGAACTACAGAATGTGATTGAGCGTTCCGTCATCGTATGCGAAACGGGCAGTTTCTCTGTCGATGAGAGTTGGATCTCACGACGGCCCGTTGCGGCTAAGCCAAGCGGAGGGGTCTTGAAGAAAACCCCTTCTCAGGAGAAAGAGATCATTGAGGCTGCCTTGCGCGAGTGCGAAGGACGTGTGTACGGACCTTCCGGCGCGGCTTCGAGGCTTGGCATACCGCGATCCACGCTGGAGTCGAAGATCAGGGCACTGAAGATCAAGAAGAATCGCTTCGAAGCGAAATCCGGCTAAGCCAGGTTTTCGGTAACCTTAGCAAAACCTTTCGTATCAGACATCCGCTTACCACTACTGTGTCACTGAGAATTCTCGATAGTAAAGCCGGGTTTCCACACCACTATCCACCATCCCACCCGATCTCTTTGTACAAGCCTCGCCAATTGGCGACATTCGCCAACACGCCGGTTCGTCAATCATCGTGGATTCAATGACTTAAGGATGGCGCCTGAATTGCTCTAACAAGGGCATGGGTCGCGCCGCTTTAACACTTGTGAGTGAACCAGCACTATCACGGCTACTTAGCAT
>CAZZVD010000005.1:46701-49971 GCA_964657465.1 uncultured Acetobacteraceae bacterium
CCTTCCTATGAAGGTCGAGGGCAGTCCGTAGCTTGAACTAAAGGGGTGAAACATGATGCGGCAGATGCATGTCGTTAACGCAAGAGCACCACAATACGCGACTGTGACCGGCGTTTCCGGGACCTTAATAAGAGATTCAGCATCCTCACCGATTGTCGTTTCGGCTTACCGCAGATCATGATAAAGCCCAGCAGTACCTTGTCTCCGCGCAGCGGGAGATCGAGAGTGGCGCCTGAATTGGCTTGACCAGGGCATAGGACGATTCCAATCCGAACACCTCGAACAGAAAACGAGCGGGCGCAAGAGGTCCCGAGTCGGGCAGGGATCGGCTTCGTTGTCAGGCATCGGGTCATGTAATTTCATGCGGGAGTTTAGTTCTTGTTTCTCGCAAAGGAAAGATGCTGAAGATTCAGAAAAAATTGAATGGGCAAGCGGTCTTCACGCTGAGTGGCCGTATGGACGAAGAACATATAGCTGAATTGGAGAGCCTCATCAAGTCTGAGGCCAGTGGATACCGCATAGTGCTGGACCTGAAGGACCTCACTCTGGCGGGACACGATGTGATCAGGTTTCTTACGCGGTGCGAGACGAATGGCATCACGCTGGTGAACTGCGCACCATACATTCGAGAGTGGATCTTAAGACAACGAGCCGACAGTGCGTGTTAGATGTGACTGCATCAGTCAAACATCGTCTAAGGCAACCGGATCTGACCGGTACGTCGCAATTCTAGAGTGCAACCGTTTTGGTGGGGGTGTCTTGTGCTAAAGGACGGTGTGTCTGTGGGGCTCTTATCGTCAGTTGGATCCTTCCGAAGCATGCCCGAAAGGCATGCAGTTCTGGCGCACCTCTCTGAGGTGAGTCGGATGGTTGCTTTCATTTCCCACGATCTTCGCCAGCCTTTAACCTCTATCCTTGCGAATGCCGAATTTCTCACCCAGCCAGATATCGACGAGATGGAGAGGATCGACCTGTACCGCGAGATCCGATCGGACATCGACCAGATCAATGAGTTGATTTCCTCACTGCTGGAGTGCTCGAAGGGCCGTGACGCTCTACGGCCGGCCGCACACAATATCGTTGACACAGTTGCGCGTGCGATCCGGGTAACAGGTGTAAGACAGGAATTTCGCCGGATCACCATTAAGCATCACCACCACGGCATGGCCATGGGATGGTTCGATGCCAACGGTCTCGAACGGGTGGTCGCCAACCTGCTCTTGAATGCTTGCGAGGCGGTGGATCCTGGCTCGGGGCAGGTAGTCATAACCACGACCGGAGACAGAGTTAACTTGCGAATCGGAATTTGGGATAACGGCCCCGGAATTCCGCCAGCCATTGAGAGCTCACTTTTTCAGCCCTTCGTAAGCTACGGGAAGGGCCAGGGCAACGGTTTGGGCCTTGCGATCGCGAAAACAATTGTCGAGGATCATGGCGGGACGATTAACCGTGATGAGAGATGCGCGATTGGAACTTTATTCGAGATCACCATACCCTCCGCAATCCCGGGATAGCGAAGTCTGGCATTACGCCGAACAGCCGAACAGCCGTTTCCCCCAGACGGTATAAGATCGCCATCACCCCGGGCGAGGGCGTGCATCCCAGTATTTCGCTATCGACACCATCCACGAGTCCACCACAAACCCACGCCGCACCTTTGATGAAGCTTTGGTGAACAACACGGAGTGAGATGAAGCAGCCCGACCCAGTACCTCCGTCCTCCACTAGCAGCTCAAAAGGACCACACCCCCAATTTGTCATCCCGAGAGTTTGTGACTTTATTGAGTTTTGAAAAATCCGACACTCGATACAAACGGGTTATATCTAGACTGTGTCTAAAGTAGTCAAAAAAAGTCACAACCTCCGAGCGAAGCCGGGGGATCTGCAGTTCTCTCCCCACTCCAACCCCAGGGATTGAATGACAATGTAAAGACAACTCGATTACAACAGGCAGATTGCTGCAAGGCACACTGAGTGTGAGCGACAAGCTAAGGCTCGCCTTACTCCGATGCAGAGACAATTTTTCTGGAAGATGCAAGACCGAGACACTCGTGAAAGCTGGACGATAAATCCCCGCGCCTATCAAGGTGTTTGTCTTGAGCCGGCGCGTCCGCAATCTGCCAACGACCACCGCCACGCAAGAACAGGGCAGTTGCCCATCCACGTGCGGCGGCAGCCCGCACTGCCACAAAATCCTCTCCGAAAGTTCTGGACGTATACTGTCGCCAAAAGATCATTCGACCTGGCGCTTGCCGTGACGCTCACGCCCCTGCTGTTCCCCCTATTGGTGCTGCTGACGTTGCTTACCAGCTGCTGCTCGAAGGGCCCGGTTTTCTATCGCCATCTTCGTGTCGGGCGAAATTGTCGCGCGTTCTACTTATACAAATTCCGGACAATGTTTCTGGACGGAGACGCACGATTACAAACTTACCTGGCGCAAAGTCCCGACGCGCAGAAGGAATGGAACGCTCAATACAAGCTGCGGCGCGACCCGCGAGTCACTCCACTGGGCAGGTTCCTCCGCCGCACCAGCCTGGATGAACTGCCGCAAATCGTAAACATCCTGCTCGGTCAAATGAGCTTTGTTGGGCCCAGGCCCATCGTGCCCGCAGAGATTGGCCGCTATGGCGAAGCGTTTGCTTACTACGCGGCGGCCAAGCCGGGCATTACCGGTCTTTGGCAGGTAAGTGGGCGAGGAACAGTTTCTTACCAAAGGCGGGTGGCGCTTGATGTGCGTTACGTGATGACCTGGTCGTTGCTGCGTGACCTGCAGATTTTACTGAAAACGCCACGCGCGGTTTGTAGTTCTGAGGGCGCGTACTAACCAGGATTTATCACCAGTTAGCCCCCACTTCGTCATCCCGAGCGCAGTAGAGGGATGACAAGTTGGGGGCAGTGACGCTTGCCGGCATTGCCTGCGGCGTGAAGCAAACACCGGCAGGAAGCCCGCATACGCTTGTCCCTCAAACGCCACACGCTGCTGTAAATTCAACCGCCACACACGGCGGTCGGCCCACGCTAGCTAGCTAACCCGCAAAATATGTCGTCGCACAACAACAATTTAACCTACCGCGCAGGGCCACAAGCCTAAACACAGCAACAGGCTCACCGCTCCCTTCAACCTGTAGCATCAATCAGTACTGGTGAGAAATCCAAGCTAAGGTTTAGCTAGCCGGGATTTCTCACCGCCCCTCAGGGTAGCGAGATCTCTCTTTTAAGGAATGACGGGTGCCCCACATCTCGCTCGTTTTTGGCGAGATGTGGGATTCC